>NZ_JARVSK010000008.1:0-150346 GCF_030209235.1 Pseudomonas sp. efr-133-TYG-103a | reverse complement strand
AAGTCAGAGAGATCTGCAGTCGGGCCGATGGCGCCGAAAGTCCCGCATCAATTGGATGATTCCACTCGCTCGCAACCGTAGGAGCGTGGCTTGTCCCACGAACTGGCGCGAAGCGGCGGCAAACCCGGCGAACGCGGTTTTTCAGCTACACCGAGGTCACCGGAATCACGACGACTCCGTCGCCGATCGCGGGACAAGCCACGCTCCCACACTTGCCGCAAAAGTCAGAGAGATCTGCAGTCGGGCCGATGGCGCCGAAAGTCCCGCATCAATTGGCTGATTCCACTCGCTCGCAACCGTAGGAGCGTGGCTTGTCCCGCGAACTGGCGCGAAGCGGCAGCAACCCGGCATACGCGGTTTTTCAGATGCACCGCAGCCAATGGTTGGTGGGCAAGCAGCCCGTTTCAGCTGGCGGCCGGAAGCGACACCAGTTCCAATTGCGAACCCCATGGCGTCAGCACGTAGAACCAGCGGATGCCGTCGGGATTGGTGATCGGCTCGTTGAGCACCTTGAGGCCTCGGGCTTTGACGACGGCCAGGCTGCGGTCGATATCGGTGGTGCGCAGGGCAATGTGGGTCGCGCCGATATCGTCTTCATGGGGTGGCTGATGGTCGATCTGCGGACCTTGATACTGGAACAGCTCGATCTTGGAACCGCCGTTGAGTTGCAGCATGGTGAAGCGTTGCAGCTCGCTGGACTCACGCCAGTTGAAACTGGCTTTCCATTCGGCGGGAATGGCGCCCGGGCGGACGTCGGAGATGACTTTTGCGCCCACCAGTTCGTTGAAGAAGGCCGTCGCTGCGTCGATGTCCGGCACGTTGATGCCGACGTGATCGATCACCGACGCTTGCAGCGAAGGCGTCACGGGGCTTGCGGCGGCTGGCGTCGCGGCATGCGCGGTGGTGAAGGCAAGGGTCAATGCGAGTGCTGCAAATGCGGCTGTTTTCATGTGTGTGTCCCCGAAAAGTCTGGGCAGGACGGCGCCGGGCGCCGCCTCGCGGGTTGTCTCAGATCTGAGCCTGGCCGCCATCGACGAACAGCTCGATGCCATTGACGAAACTGGCGTCGTCGGAGGCCAGGAACAGCGCGGCGCTGGCGATTTCTTCGGGGTTGCCGACTCGGCCCATCGGCACTTGCGACGCGAGGTAGTCGAGCAGACCTTGCTGTTGGGCGGCATCGGGGCCGGCCAGGTCAACCAGGCCCGGGGTTTTGGTGGCGCCGGGGCTGATGGTGTTGACGCGGACGTTGCGGTCCTTCAGGTCCAGGATCCAGCTGCGGACGAAGGCCCTGACAGCGGCTTTCGAAGCCGAGTAGACGCTGAACGCGGCGGTGCCTGAGCTGCCGGCGGTGGAGCCGGTCAGGATGACCGAGGCGTTCGTTGCCAGCAGCGGCAGCGCTTTCTGCACCGTGAACAGCACGGCCTTGACGTTGCGGTCGAAGGTGTCGTCGTAGTGCGCTTCGGTGATCTCGCCCAGCGGCAGCATCGAACCGCCGCCTGCGTTGGCGAACAGCACGTCGAGGCGTCCTTGCTCGGCAGAGATCTGCTCGTACAGGGCGTCGAGCTGTTCCAGACGTGTCGAGTCGACCTGTACGCCGGTGGCGTTGCCGACCAGCGCAACGGCCTTGTCGAGTTCGGCCTGGCGGCGGCCAGTGATGTAGACGTAAGCGCCTTCTGCGGCGAAGCGTTGAGCGGTGGCCAGGCCGATGCCGGTCGTGCCGCCGGTGACCAGTGCGATTTTGCCTTCGAGTTTGCGAGCCATGATGTTTCTCCAGTTTTCGTCAGTAAGTGGTTGCGGTGTGGGAGAAGCTTATCGACGGCTGAAACATTTCAAAATAGAATTGTCCGCAATCCATCGTTGCAGAAATGAAATGAGCAAACTTCCTGATTTCGAAGGTTTAGCGATGTTCGCCAAGGTGGCGGAAGAAGGATCGTTCGCCGCCGCAGCCCGGCTTATGGGTGTCTCGGTGCCGACCGTGTCCAGAGCCGTGGCGCGCCTTGAGGAACGCCTGGGCGGACGGCTGTTCAATCGCACTTCCCGGCAACTGGCGCTGACCGAGTTCGGCGCGAGCATGGCGGCCAAGGCCGGAGAGATTTATCGCCAGGCTGAAGAAGTCGAAAGCGAAGCGCAGGACCTGTCGGTGCAGCCGCGCGGGCTGATCCGCCTGGCGGTGCCCATGTCGTTCGGCCTGCGCTGGGTCGCGCCGCTCATGCCGAAACTGGTGCGCCAGTACCCGGAACTGTCGGTGGACCTGCACCTGTCCGACGCGACGGTCGATCTGATCGCGGAAGGTTTTGATGCAGCGTTGCGCATCGCGGTGATGCCCGATTCTTCACTGGTTGCCCGCCGGCTCTGTGCCGTCACTCAGTTTCTCGTGGCGTCCCCCGCGTACATCAAGGCTCACGGGCGCCCGGCGCATCCGCGGGAACTGGCGAGCCAGCCTTGCCTCAGTTATGCGTACCGGGCGCGCAGCCAGGTCTGGCGCTTCACCCATGAAGACGGTACTGAGGAAGACGTGGTACCGAACGGTCCACTGCGGGTGACCAACTCGGATGCGCTGATCCCCATGTTGCTGGAAGGGATCGCCGTCGCCGAACTGCCGGAATTCATGGCCAGCGAATTCCTGGCCGACGGCAGGCTGGAGGCGCTCTTGCCGCAATGGAGCATGACTCGCGGCGGCTTGTACTTCGTCACACCTTCGGCGCGGACTCGTCCGGCGAAGATCAAGGCGCTGTCCGACTTTTTCGCCGAGCACCTCTCGGCACCGACGTGGCGCTGGCCCCGTTGACCACGCGCCATCGGACGGCACCCACTCGGCCTTTCATAAATGAAACGATGAGTTGCCATAGTTTCTATTTTTGACAACTCGCGTTTTCCGTACCTTGACGCCTGTCGGCCCCACACCGCGGCCGACACGACCCGACTGGCTCAAGGAGATGATCATGAAAAACGCCGTCCAACTGCTGCAGATGTACTTGGAATCCATTCAAGACCCACGCGCCGCCGCGGCATTGTTCGCAGACGATGGCGTGCTCGAACTGCCCTACCTTCAATCGCTGGGCATCACCCATCGCGTGCAAGGACCCGCTCAGATCGAAGCGTTCATTGCCTCGCTGCTGGCTAAAGTCCCGGATTTCCGCTTCAAGCGCGTGCGCTTTCTGATCGACACGCCTGATCAGGCCTTTGCCGAATACGACGTCGAGGCGCTGGTCCCGGCAACGGGCCGCCTGTACCTGCAGTCGTACGCCGGACGGCTGGTGGCCCAAGAGGGCAAGATCCAGCTGCTGCGCGAATCGCTGGACACCGTTGCTGCGGCGAAGGCTTTCGCGCCTGCCGATCCAGTAACCTCAGACGACGTCCGCTGACCCGACCTGCCCCTCGCCGGCCCGCGCGGCGCCATCGTGCGGCGCGGCCATGACCGCCGGCAGTGCGCCATCAACTCCCCTGTTTCGGGCCGCTTATACGAAGGTCTGTATCGCCTATGCGCATCGACTATGGCAGCGGCAGGGCGGCTGCCGGATCATGATCCCAGTCCCATCACTGTCGTGCGACGCCTTCATCCGCCCGACTCCAACCGCGCCAGCCGCCTCCAGGGGATCACCATGAATGCTCACGTGTCATCCAGAGTCGTATTGATTCAGACCCGTCCAGGTTTCTCGGCCAGCTGTGCGCAGTTGATGCAGGATTCAGTGCGGCGCGCTCGGAGTATCGAAGGGTGCGTGGACTGCCAGCTGCAGGCCCATCAGCCTGATCCGGGACGCTGGACCATTCGGGGAGCCTGGAGCAGTGAAGACTCGATGCTCGCCAGTCTTGCGCAGGTGTTTCAGCCGGCGTTCGACAACCTCATCGCCAGCAACACATTGCTGTCTATCCGGATCAGCGAAGAAGATTTCTGATCGGCCAGCGCGGCCAGGACCGTCCGCATGCTCGGCCCCATCCACAACGCCTGTAGCGGCTTCAGCCGGCAAGCATCGTCGGGTGCTGCAGGATCACACGCATTCCTTGGCGGCACGGCCGAAGCCGGAAGCTATCAAGCTGCGTTCGTAGACGAAAATCTTCCCGCCGGTTGAGGCTTTGTAGGCCTCGATGACGTTGTCCGCCGCAACGGTACTTGGCACGGTGATCCGGTAATGCCGTTGAGGCTGGGACAGGATCGGGCTCATCGAATGACCTTGCAACTTAGGCACGACGCACGCCGCGAACTGTTCGGGGGACTTGCTGGTTTCCAGGGTCAGCGTCGGCTCGTTGGGAGCGGTCGCACAGCCTGCCAGCAGCGAGCAGGCAATCAAGGCGGCGGAGGCGAATACAGTGCGCATGGGCGGTGTCCTGTCAAAAATTCTGCCGTTCGGGCAGGGTCTTCATTTACAGGCCATTGTCCAGTTCAGGCGCCGAAACTGAACTCGTAAAGTGTGATGCTCACTATCGATATCGCCGATACTCCCTGCCCCCGCCCCGCCCCCGCGCAACAGGCGCAACCCCGTTTGCTCAGCTCTGCAGACGCGAAGCGGACCGGCGGATGATCTTGATCGAATGCTTGATGTTGGGTTTGCGCGTGACGCTGATGGCGCGCTGGGTGACGGTGTCGAGGGTGATGTTCCAGAAGCCGGTGCTCGGCACGACGATTTTCGCCGGGAAACGATCAAACGCGCCGCCATGGTAGGTGTGTCGCCCACCATTCTTGAAACTGCGAAAATTGGCGTCGTTCATGAGGCGGATGTTGCAGGTGTTCGAACATTCGATCACCACAATGTCGTCTTCATTGAGATGCTCGCGCTGGTGAATGAATTTCACGGGGGATTCCACAGGAGTTGTAACCGGGGCGCAAGAATACCACGGCGGGCCCTGCCCTTGCCCGTCGTCGCCGGTCATCGCCGGACAGCGACACGACCGAAAACCCCTCATCGTTTGTCCCGGTCTCAACGCGATGAAAATCTCGGGCCACAGTGAATTTTTTGCCCTGCTCTCGTATCTGATCGAAAACAGCGTGCTACCAAAACAATGGCATCGACCTGCCGGGGTGTTCCGACCGGCGCAGGTTCGGCTTCTGCGGATGGCAGCACGACAGATCAGCGACAGAGTGTTCCTATGAAATTACGCAAGAAAAAAGTCAGCCCTATCGGCTTGCAAGACATCACCATCGTCGACGACGCCAAGATGCGCAAGGCGATCACTGCCGCCGCGCTGGGCAACGCGATGGAGTGGTTCGATTTCGGTGTTTACGGCTTCGTGGCCTACGTGCTCGGCAAGGTTTTCTTCCCCGGCGCCGACCCCAGCGTGCAGATGATCGCGGCGCTGGCGACCTTCTCGGTGCCTTTCCTGATACGGCCGCTGGGCGGCCTGTTCTTCGGCGCACTGGGCGACAAATACGGACGACAGAAAGTCCTCGCAGCGACCATCGTGATCATGTCTCTGAGCACGACAGCCATCGGACTGATCCCCTCCTACGCATCGATCGGCATCTGGGCGCCGATTCTGCTGTTGCTCGCCAAGATGGCGCAGGGCTTTTCGGTGGGCGGCGAATACACCGGCGCTTCGATTTTCGTCGCCGAATACGCCCCGGACCGCAAGCGCGGTTTCCTCGGCAGTTGGCTGGACTTCGGCTCGATCGCCGGTTTCGTGCTCGGCGCCGGAGTGGTCGTGCTGATTTCCACTGTCATCGGCGAGGATCAATTCCAGGAATGGGGCTGGCGCCTGCCCTTCTTCCTTGCGCTGCCACTGGGCATGCTCGGCCTGTATCTGCGTAACGCGCTGGAAGAAACCCCGGCGTTCCAGCAGCATGTGGAGAAGCTGGAACAAGGCGACCGTGAAGGCCTTTCAGGCGGCCCGAAAGTGTCGTTCAAGGAAGTGGCGACCAAGCACTGGCGCAGCCTGATCACCTGCATCGGCATCGTCGTGGCGACCAACGTCACCTACTACATGCTGCTGACTTACATGCCCAGTTACCTGTCGCACAACCTGCACTACAGCGAAAACCATGGCGTGCTGATCATCATCGCGATCATGGTCGGCATGCTGTTCGTTCAGCCGCTGATCGGCTTCGTCAGCGACAAGATCGGCCGCAAGCCTTTCATCGTGATCGGCAGCATCGCCCTGTTCATCCTGGCGATCCCGGCATTCATGCTGATCATCAGCGGCAAGATCGGCCTGATCTTCGCCGGGCTGCTGATACTCGCCGTGGTGCTCAACTTCTTCATCGGCGTCATGGCGTCGACGCTGCCCGCAATGTTCCCGACCCACATCCGCTACAGCGCGCTGGCGAGCGCCTTCAACGTGTCGGTGCTGATCGCCGGCCTGACGCCGACCGCCGCGGCGTGGCTGGTGGAAAGCACCGACAACCTGTACATGCCCGCCTACTACCTGATGGTGATCGCGGTCATCGGCTTCGTCACCGGCATTACGATGAAAGAGACTGCCAACAAGCCGTTACGCGGCGCGGCGCCTGCGGCCTCGGACATCGAGGAAGCGAAGGAACTGTTGCAGGAACATCACGACAATATCGAGCAGAAAATCGAGGACATCGACGCGCAGATCGCCGAACTCGAAGCCAAGCGCAAGGAGCTGGTCCAGCAGCACCCGCGCATCAACTGAGGCCCGCGGCCGGGTCGCGCCCCTTCAAGGGTTCAGCCCAGCAGCTCAGTGATCCAGCGCACATGGGCCTGGAGTTCGTTGAGTTTTACCTCGGGCACCGCCACGCGGGCCCGGGCGAATTGCTCAAGGGTGCGTTGCCTGAGGCGCAACACGCGCCGCCATTTCTCCAGAAACGCCGGGCTGCGCGCCTGCAGCTGCACAGGGCCGAAGTACAGCTCCTGTGCGGTGTAGGCAACGTGGCCCTGACGCTCGGCGACGATGATTTCGTAGTCGAAGCGATTCTCCCGCAGCACTTCCTCCCACACGATCCGGTAGCCGTTTTCCATCAACCAGCAGCGCAGCGGCTGTTCGCCGCCGTTTGGCTGAAGGATCAGGCGTTCGCGGCCAGTGAGGCGGGCTTTGCCGGCCTCGAGAATGTCGCGAATCGTCTCCCCGCCCATGCCGCACAGGCTGATCGCGGTGATCTGGTCATCCGGCTCGATCGCGGCCAGACCGTCTGCCAGACGCACCGTGACTGCCGCCTCCAGCGCGTTGTCGCGCACCACGCGCCGGGCGCTGTGGAAAGGCGTTAACGCCACCTCCCCGGCCACGGCTTTCGCGATGACGCCGCGCAACACCAAGGCAACCGGCAGGTAGCCGTGATCCGAGCCGATGTCGGCAAGCCGTGCGCCCGCCGGCACCAGCGCCGCGACGCGCTCCAGCCGTCTGGACAATGTCTGTTCGTTCAACCGCCGCTCCTTCACCTCTCGCGCCCGACGCCCTGCACCGGATCGGCGGCGATTCTGGCGGGCAACGCCCGCCATTTCAAATGGCACGCGCGATTGCCCGACCGCTACCCACCTTGAAAAAACCTACTCCAATGTATAGGCGAGGAGATAAATACGATGGGATAGAGTGATTGTCAGGCACTTGATTGATTGAGAACGCGTACAGGGCAGATAACTAACGCACTGCTGCATCGCTATGTATCGCGCTCATAAAGTTTCGCGAACGCGCGCATCGCTTAACAGATTTTCCTTTTTAATCATAGGCTTATTGAAGTAACGCTTACTGCAAGCGCAGAACCTGGCGTCATTTCCACCGCACACCCATGACATTCAACAAGAACGGACGACTTCACCATGACCGAACATTCGTTGAGCACTCAGGCCACAACCCGGTTCATCGAAATCAGCGGCAGAACACTCGCTTATCGGACCTTCGGCAGCGGCACGCCGCTGCTGCTCTGCGTGAGATTCCGCGGGACGATGGATTCATGGGACCCGCTGTTTCTCGACAGCCTGGCGAATCAGGGTTTTCAGGTCACGGTGTTTGACTACAGCGGCCTGGGTCAGTCCACCGGCGAGCGCAGCTACAGCCCCGCGTCACTGGCCAAGGATGCCATTGAACTGATCATGGCGCTGGGCCTGGGCAAAGTGGTGATCGGCGGCTGGTCGGTGGGCGGCATTGCGGCGCAGATCGTTCTGGCCCAGGCACCGCAACTGGTCAGTCATCTGGTACTGCTGGCAACCACGCCGCCCGGCCAACTGGTCAAACCGGGCGAGGCGCTGTTCTACGAGCTGGCCAAGCGAGACAACGATTTCGACGACTTCGTCAGTCTGTTTTTCGAGCCTTCATCGGCCTCCTCCAAGGCTGCCGCCGAGCGCTCCTGGGAACGTCTGTCCGCACCCCGCGAGGACGCAAGTCCGGCCGTGCCTTTTGAGTGGGCAGGCGCGCAATTGGGTGAGGGGCCGAAGAACCCGGTATTCCCTGTGGACGCCATCCTGCAACTGCTGAAGAACACGACCGTGCCAGTGCTGCACGTTGGCGGCGACCATGACATCGCCTTCCCGGTCGAAAACTGGCACGCGCTGAGCGGCCAGTTGCCGACCCTGCAACTCATCACTTTCCCGCGCGCCGGACACGGTCCGCAACTCCAGTTTCCCCGCGCCGTGGCACGCCACATCGGCGCATTCGTCGGCTCTGATTCTGAATAAAGGTGACCCATGACAACCTCTCTGACATACCGCGCCATCGTCGCAACTGCCCCTGGCCAACTGGAACTGGTCGAACGGCCGATCCCGGATCCGGGTCGCGGTCAGGTCCGCATTCGTGTTGAAGCCTGTGGCGTCTGCCACTCCGACAGCGCGACAGTGGAAGGCCAGTTCCCCGGCATCAGCTACCCGCGTGTGCCTGGACACGAAGTCGTCGGTCGCATCGATGCACTGGGCGAAGGCGTTCAGGGCTGGAGCGTCGGCCAGCGCGTGGGCGTGGGCTTTCTGGCAGGCGAAGACGGCAGTTGCCCGTCCTGCCGACAGGGCGACCCGGTGAACTGCCATAACCCGGTCATCAGTGGCATTACCGTCGACGGCGGCTACGCCGAAGTGATGCTGGCCGAAGCCCGCGGGCTGGTGGGTGTTCCGGAGGAACTCGACGCCGCCGAAGCCGCGCCGCTGCTGTGCGCTGGCCTGACCACATTCAATGCGCTGCGCAATTCCAAGGCACGGCCGGGTGACGTGGTGGCGATTCAGGGCCTGGGCGGACTGGGTCATCTGGGCGTGCAGTTCGCTCGCAAAATGGGCTTCCACACGGTTGCCGTCGCGCGCGGCGCGGACAAAGCGCACCTGGCGCAGTCGCTGGGTGCACATCAATACATCGACTCCACTCAGGAAAATGTCGCCGATGCGCTGCGCGCGTTGGGCGGCGCGAAGGTGGTGCTGGGCACTGCGCCCAGCGGCAAGGGCATGGCCGAAACGATTTCGGGACTGTCGCCACGTGGGGAACTGATCGTGGTAGCCGTGCCGCCTGATCCGATCACGGTTAACGCCACCGACCTGATCTTCGGCGCGCGTTCCGTCGTCGGCTCGCTGACCGGCACGGTTTCCGACAACGAGCAGACGCTGGCCTTCGCCAGTCTGCAGGCGATCCGGCCAATGATCGAGACGTTCCCGCTCGAGCGGGCTCGCGAAGCCTACGACCTGATGATGTCGGCCAAGGTCCGCCTGCGTGCCGTGCTGGTGATGAACCCGGCCAACGCCTGAACCTCGACGCGCCCGACGCAAACGCCCCGCTCAGCGTTGATCCGCTGGCGGGGCGTTTTTGTTCCAGGGCCGTCGATGCGCAGGCTTCAGGCTGCCGACAGATGCTCATAAAGAATGGTGGCGCCGACCAGCATCAGCACGATGCCGCCGACGATCTCCGCGCGCTTGCCGACGACGTTGCCGAGCACGCGGCCGAGCATCACGCCGATCGTGACCATGACGGTGGTGGCAGCACCGATCGCCAGCGCGGCGACGACAATGTTCACGTTGACGAATGCCAGCCCGACGCCGACCGCCAGTGCATCGATGCTGGTGGCGAATGCCGTGATTGCCAGGATGAAGAACGAGTGTTGGTCGGGTTTCTCCTCTTCGGCCTCCTCGTGTCTGAGACCGTTGTAGATCATGTGCAACCCCAGCAGGAGCAGCAGCACAAAGGCGATCCAGTGGTCCCAGCTCTCGACGAAACGGCTCGCGGCCTGGCCGATCCCCCAACCCACGATTGGCGTGATGCCTTCAATCACACCAAAGATAAGGCCGGTGCGCAGTGCTTCGGACAGGCGTGGGTTGTGCAGGCTGGAACCTTTGCCGATCGCGGCTGCGAACGCATCGGTGGACATGGCGAGCGCCAGGAATACGAGGGAAAAAGGATTCACGGTTTACGTCCGGTCGGGCTATGAGTCAACGACGCAACCACACGCCCGACCTCAGGCATGGATGCATCGTCGGTCTCGCCAACCAAACGGTGTTCGCGCCACGGCTGCTGCCGAGAATGTTGACGCGAACGCTCTGGACGGTGGGTCCAGTGCAGGCTACTCCCCAACGGGGCAGCCACTATAACCAGTCAATGTGAAAAAAGTATCAAATCGATTCGTTTATTTTATCGTGGCCTGCCCGCGTCCTTTTTTCAGTGCCCCGAGGTTCAGCTGGGTGATTCGCACGACGGGTACGCCCTCCCCGTACCGGTCGTGCAAGGCGCGCACCGACTCCGCGCTGAAACGTCAGCCTTTGCGCGCGGCTTCAATCGCGGCAATGTCTATCTTGGTCATCTGCATCATCGCCTTGAAGGCACGGCTGGCCACGGCAGGATCTGGATCGGCAATGGCAGCGGTGAGCACCCGAGGCGTGATCTGCCAGGACAGTCCCCATTTGTCCTTGCACCAGCCGCAGACGCTGGCCTTGCCGCCGTTGCCGACGATGGCGTCCCACAGCCGATCCGTTTCGGCCTGATCCTCGGTCGCGACCTGAAACGAAAACGCCTCGCTGTGGCTGAATTCCGGCCCGCCGTTGAGGCCAAGACACGGGATGTTCATCACCGTGAACTCGACGGTGAGGACGTCACCCTTCTTGCCGGCAGGGAAGTCGTCAGGCGCCAGATGCACGGCGCCGACCGCACTGTCGGGAAAGGTCTGGGCATAGAACCGGGCGGCTTCCTGGGCGTCGCCGTTGTACCAGAGGCAGAGGGTATTTTTATTGTTCATGAGTCGATCTCCGAACAGGGTTGACCTGTCCAGTCTAGCCACGATCAGGCAGGCCGATTTACTCAACCTTTACCTGTTCCAGACCTGCGTTTACACGAATCCGGTGTTTCATACGTCCATGGCGAACCCACTTTCTCGCCAAAGGAGACACCCATGCTTTCGAAGATGACCCAAGCGCTGATCCTGTCCGGTTTACTGGTTGCCGCAGGAACGGCATCCGCGAACGAGCGCGATGTGGTCGTGCCCGTCATCGCCGGAGCAGCCGTAGGCGCAGTCCTGGCGACGGTGATTGCCAGTTCCGGCGGCCACTCATCGCACCGTCACGATTACCGGCCACAGCCGCGTTATCAACCGCGCTACCAGCCTGTCGCCTACGTGCCGGTGCAACGCGTGGAATATCGCCGTTTTGCCCCACCGCCGCCCCACGGCTACTACAACCATGGCCATGACCGCGGCTACAACAGGGGATATGACCGCGGTTACGACCACCCGCGTGGTAACGGTCGCTGGTAAATGCATGCGAGGGCCGGCGTCTGCGATGTCACCGGCCTTCGCCCGTTGTTGAGTACGCCGAGCGCTGAAATACCCCGCTGCCACCGCAACGGAACCGTTTCAGCAGGTTAATGGTCAATCCCCTCAAGGCACGCATCACCGTGCCACCATCGTCTACGCCTTCTGCGCAGACGATCGCTGAGCAAAGGATGACGCATGACCACAACAGCTGACACGGCCTCTAGTACAGGCCTCAAACCGCAGACCTACATGGCCGTCATTGCGACCGTCGCCGCGATCGCCGGCGGCCTGTACGGCTATGACACGGGGATCATCTCCGGTGCCCTGCCGCAGATTGCCAATGACTTTCAGCTCGACTATCGCGCTCAGGAATGGGTGACCGCGGCGATTCTGCTGGGCGCGGTGATCGGCGCGATCTGCTCCACTCGCCTGTCGGCAAGCCGTGGCCGACGCACCACCATCATGATCGTCGCGGCGATCTACTGCATCGGCGTACTCGCCGCCGCGCTGTCGCCCAACGTCTGGTGCCTGGCTGCGGCGCGACTGGTGCTGGGTTTCGCGGTCGGTGGCTCGACCCAGATCGTACCGACGTACATCGCCGAACTGGCGCCTTCGGACAAACGTGGGCGGCTGGTGACCTATTTCAACGTCTCCATCGGCGTCGGCATTCTGCTGGCAGCCATTGTCGGCGTGGCCGGCCAGAACCTGTTCGACTGGCGCTGGATGATCGGCATTGCCCTGGTGCCGTCGCTGCTGTTGCTGCTGGGCATGAGCAAGCTGCCGGGCAGTCCGCGCTGGCTGGTGGAGAACGACCGTCGCCGCGACGCGGCTGAAGCCCTGTCGCTGGTGCGCGAGACTCGCCGCGAGGTCAAGGAAGAGATCGCCGACATTCAGGAAGTCGTGGAAAAGCGTGACCAGTTGCCTAACGTCGGCTGGGCCGCGCTGAAGGAACGCTGGGTCAGGCCGGCGCTGGTCGCAGGCCTTGGGATTGCCGCGTTCACCCAGCTGAGCGGCATTGAGATGATGATCTATTACACCCCCACCTTCCTCAAGAACGCAGGCTTTGGCGCTTCGGCTGCGCTGTGGTCGGCCTTGGGGGTTGCGGTGACGTATCTGGTGATGACCTTCGTCGGCAAGATGATCGTCGATCACACTGGCCGGCGCACCCTGAGCCTGGCGATGATTCCGGGCGCGGTGGTCAGTCTGCTGGTGCTGGGTGCGGTGCTGCATTTCAATCTGGCGGGCGACACTCAGGCCTGGTGGATCATCGGTTGCCTGATCGTTTTCATGGTGTTCAACGCCGGCGGCATTCAGGTGATCGGCTGGCTGACCGGCGCGGAAATCTACCCGATCGCCATCCGCGATCAGGCCATCGGTCTGCATGCCGCCATGCTCTGGGGTTCCAACCTGCTGCTGACTGGCACCGCCCTGACGATGACCCACCGGCTGGGCGTCGGCGGTGCGATGTGGGTGTACGCCGGTCTGAACGCGCTGGCCTGGGTGTTCATCTACTTTCTGGTGCCTGAGACCGGCGGGCGCAGCCTGGAAGACATCGAGCGCAGCCTGCGCGATGGCACCTTCCTGCCCAAGTGATCCAGCGCCGCCACCGCGTCATATCTGCGGTGGCGGGCCCGAACCGTGCGAGGTTCAGCCACTCGTTCAGGTGGCGGCGAATGCCACCAGGTTTTCGCGGCTGATGATGTCCGGCTCGGCGACATAGCCGATCTGTCGCGCAAACGCCTCGACGAACTGCCCGCGCAGACGCTGGATCTCCTGAGCACTGTAATTGACCAGCCCCCTTGCCAGCTCGGCACCGTCCGGGCCTCGGCAGATCACCATATCCCCGCGCTGGAACACGCCCTCCACACGCAGGATCATCAACGCCGTGACGCCGCCCTCCTGGGTGATTCCAGCGTAGGAGCCGGCGATCAGTTCAAGCACGCCGCGCATCGGCAATTGATTGGATAGCCAGCGCCCGCGCGAGGCCGCCGGATGGGTGTCCGAGAGCAGCAAGGTGCCCACCGACGCGCCGCTCGCGATGGCCTCGAGCACACCGCGTCGACGACCGTCGGCAATGATCGTGTGTGCCCCGGAGCGCGCCGCCAGACGCGCCGAACGCAGCCACGAACGCACGTCGTAACCGAAGCGCTCGGTCATGTCGTGGGCGCAGCGATCCAGTGCCGCATCGCCTGCACTGGCCTGGTCGATCAGCGTGTGCGCGGCGTCCGCTGCCAGGGTCAGGAAACCTTCCAGTTCGGTGAGCATGACGTAGGCGTCGGCCTGCACCAGATTGACCACCAGCGCGCCAAGGCTGTCGGTGTCGCCGGCGCGGATGCCGTGGCTGGCGATGGTGCCGTTTTCGCTGACCACCGGAATCACGCCCATGCCCAGCAGCACCTGCATCGTGCTGCGGGCGTTGAGGTAGTGCTTGCGATGGGACAGATCGTCCTGAGTCAGGAGGATCTGCGCCGACTGCAATCCGACGCCCTGCAAGGCGTCGGCCCAGGCATTGGTCAACCGGATCTGTCCGATGGCCGCCAGTGCCTGGGTCTCGTGCAGCGGCAACGGCGCGGCCTGGCTGGAGCCTGCACAGGCGGCGGCGCCGGCCGACACCACGACCACTTCGATGCCGCGCTGACGCAAGGTCGCCAACTGTGCCGCCAGGCGCTGCACGGCCTCATGATTCAGGCCGCCTGCGCCACCAATCAAGCGACTCTCGACATGGACCACCCAACGCCGGGTCGCGGCTAATTCTTCGCGCATACATTCATCTCCGTTGTCAGCCTCTGACGCGTGCAACCCGCGTGCCGACTCACCGCGTCGGCGCGATGGTCACGCCGCTGCTCATCTGCGCCAGCACACTGGCAGACTCAAGATCGGCCGCGTTGGAGCCGTGAATCACGTAGAGGACCTGTCCTTCTGTCACGTTGTCGCCCTGCCTGACAGACAGGTCGATACCGGCGGTCTTGTCCAGTGGCGCGCCCGCACGACGGGCGATTTCGCCGATGCGCCAGCCGTCCAGCTCGGTGACCCGACCCTCAGCGTTGGCATGCACCGCGTACGTCATCTTGCCGGGCAGCGCCGGGGTTTTTCGGCCTTGCGCATCGATGATCCGCTCGAATGCGGCGCGCGCTGCACCGCTCCTCAGAAGCGATGCTGCCAGCTCGCGACCGGCCTCGACGCTGCCCACAGCCGGGTCCCAGGCCAGAATCTGCCCGGCGAAAAACACCGCTTTGTCGCGCAGATCCTGCGGCGCCGTCGGGTCGTTATCCAGCACCTGACGCACGTCTCGCACTTCCAGTGACGGCCCGATGCCCCGGCCGATGGGCCGACTGCCGTCGGTGGCAAATGCAACGACCGTCAGCCCGAGCCCGGCGCCGACCCGCTCGAACAGATCGCCCAACTCGCGGGCGTGGGCCTGGGTCTTGAGCTTGGTGCGTGGGCCGTAGGGAATGTCGACGACCACATGGGTGGATCCGGCGGTGAGCTTTTTCGACAGGATCGAGGCCACCGACCAGCGATTGGAATCGATGCCCAGTGGTCGGGTGATGGCGTTCATCACGTCGTCGACCACCGAATGATTGAGCCGGCCGTTCCAGGCAATGCACGCGCCAGCCTGCTCGACACAGCGCTGCACGTCCTCGACCGTCAGGTCCACTCGCGCCACTGCTTCCATGGCGTCCGCCGTGCCCGCCGCCGACGTGATCGCCCGCGAAGAGGTCTTGGGCATCGCCATGCCGTGGGCGGCCACGATCGGCACCACCAGCAACGTGATGCGACTGCCCGGCACGCCGCCCATGGAATGCTTGTCGACCACGATCGGACGATCCCAGTGCAGCGTGGGCGTGAAGCGGGTCCGCACTTTCGCCAGCGCAATGACCTCGGCGTCTGACAGGCCGCGGGTGGCGCTGACCAGAAAGGCGCTGATTTCGCCGTCCGTGTAGCGTCCCTCGATGATGTCGCGCAGCAGCATGTCGTACTCGGTCTCGCCCAGCTCATGGCCCTGGACCTTTTTGATCAGCGCCTGGCGACTGGCTGGCGAAGGTGTCCGGCGCAGGGCAATTTCGGCGCCCTCGGCAACATTCCAGTGCGCGAAGGCCTCTTCGCTCAGGCCTATTTCGTCGGCGGCCAGCAAGGTGGGGCTGTCCAGGCCGTGGATCTGCACGCTCAAGGATTTGCCGTCCGCGAGCAGGTCCACTTTCGAGCCGCCCAGGTAATCGGCCGCCGACAGCACCGCGCTGTGCATCGGCAGGTAAGCGACGCGTTCCAGGCCGGTGGACACCGGCACCCGGCGCAGGCGCAAACGCTGGGAGGCGTTGGCCAGGGCGTGCATGAAGCGGGTGATGCCTTGTTCGAGGGTGCCGTCGTTGCTCACGCGCAGGGTTTCGATGTCCACCGGCAGCGGCTCGACTTGCCGCATGACCCGCGCCCGGGCCTGCAGTGCGGTCTCGCGCCCTCGGGCGAGGATCCGCGCAGCGAGCACGTCGACGCTGGCCGTGACCTCCACCACCACCAGCCTGGGCACCAGACCGGCCAGTTCGCGGATCATCTTGCGCGAGCCGTTGGCGATGACATTGCGACCGTTGCTCAGGGCCGTCAGCAGATCGGTCGACAAACCGTATGAAAGCCCGTGCGCCTCCCAGGTGATCAGAAACTCCCCGGCGCTCACGGACGATCTGAATTGGTCTTCGGTGACGCCGTTATGGTCCTCGCCCGGCGCCCCCGTGGGACGGGTGATGGTGCGGCGGGCGAACACATAACGACCGGTCTCACCGAGGTGGGCGCGGGCGCCTTCGATCAATGAATCCTTACCGGCGCCACTAGGGCCGACGACAAAGAAGAAGATGCCCTGCGCCATGTGCCTTACTCCGCCTCGTCCAGACCGATGTCGACGCACACCGCCGCCTGATTGAGCTTGCTGGTCGAAATGTAATCGACGCCGGTTTTCGAGATCGCGCCGATGGTAGACAGGTTGATGCCGCCGGATGCTTCGAGTTTGGTGCGGCCGTTGACCATTTTGACCGCTTCGGTCATGTCGGCCACGCTCATGTTATCGAGCATGATCACGTCAACGTTCGCTTCCAGCGCCTCGGCGACCTGGGTCAGGCTGTCGCATTCCACTTCCAGCTTGGTCAGCACCGGCAACTGCCGGCGCGCCCGCTGCACCGCCTGGGTGATGCCGCCGCACACCGCGATGTGGTTGTCCTTGATCATCACCCCGTTGTCCAGCCCCAGACGGTGATTCAGGCCGCCGCCGCAGGTGACCGCGTGCTTCTCCAGCATGCGCAGGCCCGGCGTGGTCTTGCGGGTGTCGATCAGGCGCGCCTTGCTGCCGGCCACGGCAGCGACATACTTGGCGGTCTCGTTGGCAATCCCGGACATGCGCTGGACGATGTTCAGCGCGGTGCGTTCGGCGGTCAGCACGCTGCGTGCATTACCGCGAACGTCGATCATCACGGTGCCTGCTTCGATCTTCTCACCATCCTTGACCCGCACGATCACTTCCAGCGTCGGATCGTAGCGCTTGAACACACGGGCAGCGATCTCGATACCGGAAACGATCAGGGTTTCCCGGGCGTTCATGTAGAAGGCACCGGTTTCCTCCGGCTCGATCATGACTTGCGCGGTCAGGTCGCAATAGCCGATGTCTTCGGTCAGCCAAAGGTCGATGAGTCGGTCAGTCTGGAATACGTCGTACATCGTGGTTACCCCTATGTGTGGATACAGTTCGGTGTGAGAGTCGGTTAGCGGTGCTGCAGCTTCTTGTCGAGCATCAGCATCAGGCTGTTGCAGGTGACTGCGATGATCGTGATCAACAGGGCGACCGCCATGATGGTGGGGATATCGCCCAACCCCATCGCGTTGACCGCCATGTAGCCAAGGCCGCGCTGGGAGGCGAACATTTCGCCGATCAGCACGCCCAGCAGGGTCAGCGCAAAGCCCAGCCGGACGCCGGCGACGACCTCCGGCAGGATCGCCGGCAAGAGCACGTGGACCAGCGACTGGATGGGCGTCAGGCGCAGGGTGCCAGCGGTGCGCAGGTAGACCGGGCGCATCTGCCGGATGGCATTCATGGTGAACAGCAGAATCGGGATCAGCCCGTGCATCACGCCGAAGGCCACCTTCGATGACAGCCCCAGGCCAAAACACAGCAGCACCAGCGGGTACAGCGTGACTTTGGGAATGGCGTACAGGTTGAGCAGGATCGGCTCGGCGACAGCCCCGGCCAGGCGATTCACGCCCAGCAGCACGCCCAGCACGATGCCGCCGATCAGCGCCAGGCCCATGGCGTAGACGAACGCCTTGGCGGTTGCGCCGACATTGGACCAGAGATCGCCCGTGGCCATCATCGACGCCAGATGGGACACGGTCATCCACGGTGAGGTCAGCGCACCGGCCCCGATCACCAGATGCAGCACTTGCCAGGCAGCGATCAACGCCACCACCAGAAGAAACGTCGGAAGCATTCTCTGCATGCCGGTCACCGTTGACGACGCGCTTGCAAGCGACGGTCGAAGTAGTTGAGCGCCGCGTTGATCAACGTCACGCTGATCAACACCAGCAACATGAGGGCGTACATGTTGTCGCTTTCGAAGTTGTTGTAGGCGAACGCGATGGCGTAGCCGATGCCGGATCCGGAAAGGATGAACTCCGAAGCGATCACGCCGATGAACGCATACGCCACTGCCAGCTTGACCCCGCCGAACAGGTACGGCAGCGCCGCAGGAAGCTCGATGCGCCAGGCGGTCTGCAGGCGCGACATGCGCATCACCGCCGCGCTCTTGCGCAGGACGCCGGGAATGCGGTCCAGTCCGGTCAGCGTCGCGGTGATCATCGCGACCACTGCCAGCAGGACGGCGATGGCGATGATCGAGCCGTGACCGACGCCGAAGACCACGATGAACACCGGGTAGAAGATGAACGTCGGCACCGCGTAATAGCTCGCCAGCAGTGGCTCGAGGGCGGCACGCAAGCGCGGCATCGAATGCACCGCCAGCCCGACCAGAAACCCGCTGACGATCGCCAGCAGCGCTGCCACGGCGATGTTGGTAAAACTGAACAAAATGTCCTTGCCATACACGCCGGCCGAGACGACCGAGACCAGATGGGTGAGCATCTGCGACGGCGCGATCAACACGCTCTGGGGGATGACATGGGTGCGGCACAGTAACTCGATCAAGCCGATGAAGCCTGCGACCAACAGCGCGCGCAGTACGCTTTCGATGTTCAAATCGACGTCCTCCGAAAATCGCCGAAGCGGGTCAATGCCGGGCGCCCATGACCTTCATGGTTTCGACCCGCAGCTTGTCCCACAGCCGCGCATTGATTTCGCCGAAGCGTGGCGTCGACACCACTCGGCTGTCGCGGTCACGGTCCCAGCCGGTTTCGACCATGTCGATGAACAGTCCGGGACGCGACGACATGACTCCCACCCGGTCCGAGAGCATTGCGGCCTCGTCCAGCGCGTGAGTGATCAGCAGAACGGTGGCACCGGTTTCACGCCACAGCCGCAGCAGTTCGTCGCCCATCAGCAGACGCGTCTGTTGATCCAGCGCGCCGAAGGGCTCGTCCATCAGAATGAGCCGCGGCTGCATGACCAGCGTGCGCGCGATGCAGACCCTCTGACGCATGCCGCCGGACAGTTGCGCCGGATAAGCGCCGGCAAAATCCCGCAGCCCCATGAAGCCCAGTGCGTAGGCAACCCGGCGCTCGACCTCGGCGCCCTCGACGCCGCTGCGGCGCAGGCCGAAGGCGATGTTGTCGTGAACGGTGAGCCAAGGGAACGAGGCGTCTTCCTGAAACACCACGCCCACGCCATCCGGCACACTGGTGATGACTTTGCCCTCGAACATCACTTCACCCGAGGTCGGCCGCGCCAGGCCCGACAGCACATCCATCAGCGTTGACTTGCCGCAGCCCGAAGGCCCCACCACGGAGAAGAACTCGCCTTTGTTCAAGGTCAGATCGATAGGCCCCAGCGCGGCAAACATCTCTTTGGTGCCAGCCTTTTTGAATGAACGAGTCACCTGACTCAAGGTGACATGCGGTGTGCGAGTATCCGGGGCCACCCGCAACGGTTCAACCGACCCGCCTTTCAATGCAAACGTCATTCTTCACTCCTCCAGATCGGCTGGTGAGCCTTGAGCCTGACAAGGCTGAAAGCGTTCAAATTACAACGCATACGCTAGATATGAAGGACATAGCAAGATAGACGCCAGAAAGCTTCCTGCCACTTTGAAGTATGGTCTTAATGAAATAAGACGATTGATTTATATGAATTTATTTATTGATTAAATGTTCAATTAGACAGGCATCTATCGGCTAAGCCGACAACTTTGGATCTCCCGTAAGGCCCTACTTTTATCAGGTACACACTACTCGCTCCAGCGTAGTGCTGAATCCGGGCGACTCGCACCAAAGCAGGACGCCGCCCACCGTCGCGAAAAGAGCCAATATGGCGCACGAAACAATGTGTACGCTTGTTTCCCCTATAGGCGGCGGGTGCGCCGGATGTGGGCGCCCCATAACATATCGCTTAACTTTCATTTTTAAATCAAACAGTTGTCATGACTAAAACTTCGCGCTCATTCTTGACGCTGATTTGGCCTGCATTTTGCTCCGAGACCTTTAATAGCGTACAGAAACTAAAAGAACTCACGCTCAGCCTCATTCCTTGCCATGACCCAAGCATCCGATGCTATTAGGAGTTTCGAGAATGACCGCACAGCAATCCCGTTTTCGCTCAACCAGAACATTTGCCGCCCTCGGCCTGGCAGCGTTATCGCTGGTGGCGTCATTCGCACGCGCCGATGAAATATCGGTGACCCAGTGGGGCACCAGTCTGTACGGATTGCCGTACGCGGTGGCGATGGAAAACGGCCTGTTCAAGAAAGCCGGTATCGACATCACTGGCATTCTGGGTTCAGGCGGTGGCGGCACCACCGTGCGCAATATCCTGGCGAGCGATACGCCTTATGGTGAAGTGGCAGTGGCCGCCGCCCTCGCCGCTCAGCGTCAGGGGCTGGACCTGGTGATCGTCAACATTGGCACGCGCTCCGTTGCCGAATCTTCGGTGGTCACCGTCAAGGGCTCACCGATCAAGGACATCAGTCAGTTGGCGGGCAAGAAAGTCGCAATCACCTCGCCCAAGGGCGTGTCGGAAATGCTCCTGCTGATGTCACTCAAAGCCAAAGGCGTCGACGCCGGCAGTGTCACCCGCGTTGCGTCCGGCGGTTACGTCAACGGCCTCACATTGCTGGATCAGAAAGCCGTGGACGCAGCGGTGCTGATCGAGCCCCTGTCGATCATTCGCAAGAACCAGTACGACACGCTCTATAAATCCAGCGATCTGCTGCCGCCGATGACCACCTCCGTTGGCATCACCACCCGGGAGTTCGCCAAGGCCCATCCCGACAAGCTGAAGGCGATCATCGAAGGCCGCCGAATGGGCGTCAAGGCGATCTACGACAACCCGCAACAGGCCGCCGACATTCTGGCCAAGAGTTTCAAGCTCGAGCCGGCCATTGCTAAAGAAGCGGTGGACAACATGATTGCCCCGCACATGTGGAGCGAGGGCGATTTCAACCTTACCGAGCTGGAACGCATGGCCGACGCCCTGCGCCTCAATGGCGAACTGCAAGGCAACGTCGACTGGGCTGCGATCATGGACAAGTCTTACTTGCCGACCGACCTGCAGAAATAACCCGTCCGTCCAGCGATCCTGTGCACGACACACGCCGCGTGCCGAGGTTGCGCGGCAGGAGGTCGCTGTCCGTCCGGCGTGTCGGTCATCGACCTCTTTCAAACTCTTTTGAATTATCGCCACAGGCCTGTCTCTGACGTACATATCAAGAAAAGTCAGCAGGTCACCCATGACATCGTTACAGCTCCTTTCCGAGCGCTCTGCCACCGCCCAGGCGCCGCAGGCGTCGGTCCATTCGCTCTACACCAGCCTTCTGCGCACGCCTGCTGAAGTCAGTCAGGACGCTGTGCGTGGATTCCTTCATCGGCAGCTCGATCAGGCCAAAGGCCTGCCGTGCAACTTGCCCGACGACCTCGACGCCCTCCCCGACTGGGTCAGCGAGAACAGTCGTTCAGTGGCGGAGCGCTACGGGCAGTATCTGGATGACCGACGTGCGGGCAAGGGCCGCTCATTCTTCACCAACAAGGCCCATGCGCTGTACTTCCTGCAGCATGTTGCGCCGAGCAAGCTGGTGGATGGCGCATGGTTGTATGGCAGCGTGAAGCACGCCGACGACTGGCGTTATCACGGCTTGATTCGCACCTACCTCGAAGAACTGGGTGACGGCGATCCGGCCATGAACCATGTGCTGCTGTACCGCAATCTGCTCATCGAGAATGATTGCGCCGCCGATGCGCCGCTGGCCGATGAGCTGTATCTGCAGGGCACGATCCAGTTGGCGCTGGGCCAGTTGTCGGACGAATTCCTGCCCGAGGTGATCGGCTACAACCTGGGTTATGAACAACTGCCGCTGCACTTGTTGATCACCTCCTTCGAACTCAGCGAGCTGGGCATCGACCCGTACTATTTCACCCTGCACGTCACCATCGACAATGCCAGCACCGGTCATGCGCACAAGGCTGTGCAAGCGGTGCTGGACCTGTTGCCCACCGACGAAAGCCGTTCGACGTTCCTGGAGCGGCTGCGCGCCGGTTACCTGCTCAACGACCTGGGCAAGGGCTCGTGCGACGTCATCAAGGCGTTCGACCTGGAGCAGGAAGTGGTTGCCATGCTCGAAGCCAAAAGCACGTTCGGCCAGCACATGCATTCCGATTACTGCCGACTGGAAGGTCGTACAGTGAACGAGTGGCTCGCCACACCCGGCCAGAGTCGGGAGTTTCTGACCGCACTGGAAAATCGCGGCTGGATCAAGCGTAACCAGGATCCGCAGGACAGCCGCTTCTGGCAATTGATCGACGGTCCCGGTTCGGTGATGTTCGGCGTGTTCAACGGCTATGAGATGCAGCTGCTTCGGGACTGGATCGCAGGCGAGTGGCAGCCCGGCGACCCGGCGCGTCAGGCCAACCCGTTCCGTACGCGCTTCCGCCGCAAGGCCATGGCGGCAACCCCTGCCGTCGCCCCCGACATCAAGCCTGAGGTGGCCACCGTGCAGCCGATGGAGAGGCTGATTGCGCTGATCGCTCCCGATTCGCACCCCACGCCCGACGGGCTGGCCGCGACCCGAACCTTTGCCCAGCACCTTTCCCATGGAAGCCTGACACGATGAATCAGACCTACACCCTCGAACCGACCCTGGACACCGCCGATGTCGTGGACGCGGAGCGCTTGAACGAAACCCACGATCTGGCGCTGCTGCAATTGGGTCAGTACCTGCAGGCGGAGGACTATAGGTTCGTGACCGTTACGCCGCTGACCCATGAGCGCGTCAATCAGCGTGAAGAAAACCGCACGGCACGCAGCCTGCGGGATATTTTTGGCTGGAGTCGCTCGTTCGAAAACGGGCTGCTGCCTGACGAACGCATTCAGCCCCTGCTTGCCAGCGGCGTACTGCGCGCGCACGCCGGCCTGTGGGTCAGCGACGTGCGCTGGTCAAGTCTGGACGGTCTGCTGTTCGTACACTCAAGCTTCCCCACCGTCGCCCATGATTCGGTGTTCTTCGGGCCGGATACTTATCGCTTCGCCCAGGCAATCGAAGAACATCTGCGCACGTCGACGCACCCGATCCGCACTGCCGTGGACATCGGCTGCGGCAGCGGCGTCGGCGCTATCCTCATTGCCAGGGCGCGTCGCGATGCCCAAGTGCTTGCGGTGGACATCAATCCGACGGCGCTGCGCTTTACCGCGGTAAATGCTTCGCTGGCCGGCACCGACAATGTGTCGGCCTATCACAGCGACATCTTGGCAAGCACCACGGGCGAGTTCGACTTGATCGTGGCAAACCCGCCGTACATGCAAGACACCCAGCAACGTGCCTATCGCCATGGCGGCGAGCACCTGGGCTCGGAATTGTCGGTGCGCATCATGGCGCAGGCCATCGAACGGCTGACGCCCGGCGGTAGTCTGGTGCTGTACACCGGCGCGCCAAGCGTCGAGGGGGTCGATCTGTTTCTGCAACAGGCGCGTCCTCTCATCGATCGGGAGGATTTGGCGTGGTCATACCGCGAGATGGACCCTGACGTTTTTGGCGAAGAACTCGACACCGAGACCTACCGCAAAGCCGAGCGAATCGCCGCCGTGGTGCTGACCGTCACCAAACGGCGCTGAGCCAAGGCGCGCCCGTGAAATACCCGACTACGCCGGACGGCCGCTACTTCGTGGTCAGTGGCCGTCTGTGGCGTTGCTCCAACCCCTCCCTTTGCGCCGATGACCGACAACAGCGCGTCCATGATCTGATGGCCGCGCGGCAGGCGGTGAAGGCCGCGAAACATGCCCAAGACGACGCGGCCCTCAAGGCAGCCCGGCTTCGGGTCAACGCCGCGAAGATAGCGCTCGGCGAACGCGGCCCGGTGTGGTGGCAAGATGGCGCCCCGGATTTCAACCGTTTCAAGGTCGACAGCACGCCCTACAGTGCCTGGTATCAGGCGCTGCCTGGCGAAGCGAGCTGATCGAGCGTCAGGCGAAATCCGGGCAAAAAAAAGCCCGCGCATGACGCGGGCCAAGAACGCACGCACTGCTATGAACGCAGCAGACCCTTCTTGAATTTCTGAATGAACAATGCCGTGTGCAGACCGCGAGTCAGAGCCGTGGCCTGAGACTCGAAGCTGCGGGCACTGCGATCAAACTCGTCGGCCACTCGGTCATCGGTCTGCGGTACCAGGTTTTGGCGGTTACGGGCGCTGGGTGCCATGGGTCGGATCCTCGCTATCGGAAATAGAAAAGGCCGCAGCATCACGCTGCGGCCCATGTGTAGTTACAAGACCGGGTCAGTCTGCGACTCAGCGCCCTGACCATAGCCTGAGCCCAGGTCGGCACCGGTCATCGGATCGGCACCCAGGTCGGATTTGGTGCGCTCTTTCATCATGGTCAGCGTGACCGACTCGTCCTCGCTCAAGGTCACCGAAGCAGTGCCGTCGCCGCCATCCACCGCTGGATGCGGGTTCTCGACGTACTCGAACTCGGCATCGCTGTTCCATGGACCACGAACGTTCGGCTCGCCGTTCGACATGCTGAAGTAGGTGCGGCTGAACTCCGGCATCCCCGGCAGCTTGCCTTGCGGGAAGTTGGGCTGAATGGAATGCAGCGCCTTCTCGAACGACAACTGGTGGGCGATTTCACGGGTCATCAGGAAGCCCAGCGCATCCTTGATGCCTGGGTCAGTGGTGACGTTCATCAAGCGCTCGTAGACGATCTTGGCCCGCGCTTCGGCGGCAATGTTCGAACGGAAGTCCGCTGTCGGCTCACCGATGGTGTCGATATACGCGGCCGTCCACGGCACCCCGGCCGAGTTCACCAGTGGCGCACCGCCGCCATAAAGCAGGCTGGTGATGTGCGAGTCATTGCCCGCGCCGTTGAGGTCGCGATAGAGCTCGCCCTCTTCCTGAACGCCTTCGGCCATCTTGCCTTTGGCGCCCTTGTTGAGCATGACGATGATCGAGCCAATGATTTCCAGGTGGCTCAATTCTTCTGTCGCGATGTCCAGCAGAAGGTCTTTGCGACCTGGATCTTCTTCTGCCAACGCCTGAGTGAAGTAGCGGGTCGCGGCGGCGAGTTCGCCCTGTGCGCCACCAAATTGCTCGAGGAGCAAGTTGGCCAGGCCAGGGTTGGGTTCGGCGACACGGACGGTGTATTGCAGTCTTTTGTTATGCAGAAACATGGTTCATTCCTTCTTAGGCTAAGATCGGGTTCAACTTGTTTTCAGGCGATAACAACGCGCACAACTATCGCGGACGGTTTAAAAGAGGTTTAGTGCAACGCTCATATCATCAGAGGAGTGGCCACAGTTGCAATTCAGCCAGACCTCAAAAGTTGCGACCGACGGACACATCGAAAAAGTTAAAAACACCGGGCTTAATACCGACCAATGGTACTAAGCGGACGATTAAACTCAATCGAGTGTTTCGCCAGCCGCAAACGTACAATCAACTAACGGCAACCGATTCGCGGTGAAGCCAATGAACAAACGAAAGCACATTTTTATTTCTTGGCCAGGGTCGCCGCCTGATTGCCACCCTGCTCGGCAATCGCCGACAGCTTCTCGTCAGCGGCTTTTTCCTCGGCCAACGTCTGCGCCAGCAAATCAGCCGCCTCGGTCATGCCCAGGTGTTTAGCCATCGCGATCAAGGTGCCGTAACTGGCGATCTCATAATGCTCGACCTTCTGGCAGGCGCCGATCAGCGCGGCATCGAGCACTTCGCCCTTTTCGATTTCCTCGAGCAGCTCCTTGCTTTCCTCGACCAGCCCCTCCATCGCCACGCACTTCATGCGCTTGAGTTTCAGCCCAGCCTGCTCGACCAGTTGATCGATGCGTTCGATCTGGCCCTGAGTCTCTTCCAGGTGCGAGGTGAACGCCTCTGCAAGCATGGGATTGGTCGACGCCCGAGCCAGGCGCGGCAATGCCTTGGTGATTTGTTTTTCCGCACTGTAGACATCCGACAGTTCATGAATAAACAGATCGTCAACGGTTGTTCTAGCCATGGTCGATTCCTCGTCGTGTGACGTTGGTAGTTAAAGTTGAACGCGGGCGAACACTGCGGCCTGCTAGTTAACTCGACTGACGACCTGTGTTGTCTGTTCTCGCCGTTTACGGGCAAGCCGACGAAAGGCATAAGTTCGACTTTTCGACGACCGCTCGATGATGAACAGCGAACGATTCAAACGCCGCTTAGTCGGACTTCCTTTTGTTCTTGATGCAGGCGCTGAATGCACTAGTCAGCGCTGCAGACCTTCGATCCATCGGTCGGAACCGCCAGACATTTGCGCGCTCATTAGTACTGCAGTTGAACGCCCGTTCAGGCGAGGGATTGAGACATGAGCGACGCACTTCAGGAATACAACCGCAAACGGGACTTCGATGCCACGCCGGAACCTTCGGGTGAGCAACGTCCGAAGGGTGCCCGCAAACGCACGTCGAAAAAGAGCGGCGACGCGCATGCGCTGCAATTTTGCATTCAGAAACACGACGCCACCCGGCTGCACTATGACTTCCGACTGGAGCTCGACGGTACGCTCAAAAGCTGGGCCGTTCCGAAGGGGCCGTCGCTGGACCCCAAGGCCAAGCGCCTGGCGGTTCACGTGGAAGACCATCCAATCGACTACGCCACGTTCGAGGGCAGCATTCCTGAAGGCCACTACGGCGCAGGCGATGTGATCGTCTGGGACCGGGGCATCTGGAAACCGCTGTCCGACCCGGCAGAAGCGTATGCCAAGGGCCGCTTGAAGTTCGAATTGCAGGGGGAAAAACTCAGCGGCGTCTGGAACCTGGTCAAGACGCACATTCCGGGCAAGCAGGAACAATGGTTTCTGATCAAGCATCAGGACGAGTTCTCACGCCCTGAATCGGAGTTCGACATCGTCCAGGCGCTGCCCGACAGCGTGCTCAGTGAGCGCACCCTGGTGCCCCGCAAACGCGGGGCCAAAGCGGCCGATCCCAAGCCGGTGACCAAGGTGCCGGCCCCACGCAAGAAGAAAGCCGGCACGGTGTTGTCCGAAGCGCGCGCCACCGCGCTTCCCGACAGCATCAAGCCAGAACTGGCGACACTTGTCGAGTCGGCGCCGGAAGGCGATTGGCGTTACGAAATCAAGTTCGACGGCTATCGGGTGATGGCGCGAGTGGACAACGGCAAGGTGCAGCTGTTTACCCGCAACGGCCATGACTGGACCCACAAACTGCCGCGCCAGGCTGAGGCCATTGCCAGCCTCGGACTGGAGTCGGCCTGGCTGGACGGCGAAATGGTCGTCGCCAACGACGAGGGCGTGCCGGATTTCCAGGCGCTGCAGAACGCCTTCGAAGCCGGGCGCAGCGGCAACATCGTGTATTACCTGTTTGACCTGCCGTACCTCAACGGCATGGACCTGCGTGAAGTGCCGGTGGAGCAGCGTCGTGCGGCGCTGGCGAAGGTGCTGGAGCGCAGTGAGGATGAGGTTCTCAGGTTTTCCGAAGATTTCGGCGAGGCACCGGACGCGCTGCTCAACAGCGCCTGCCAGATGAAAATGGAAGGGCTGATCGGCAAACGTGTCGGCAGCCCCTACGTCTCGCGCCGCAGTAACGACTGGATCAAGCTCAAGTGCAAACGACGGCAGGAATTTGTCGTGGTGGGTTACACCGACCCCAAGGGCGCGCGCAGCAAGTTCGGCTCCCTCATGCTGGGACTGCACGACGCCGACAGCGGCGAATTGCGCTACGCCGGGAAGGTCGGCACCGGCTTCAACGAGGACACGCTCAACACCCTCTACCAGCAGTTACTGCCGCTGGAGATCCGCCAGGCGGCGGTGGTCAATCCGCCCACGGGTTTCGAAGCCAAGGGCGCGCACTGGCTCAAGCCGCAATTACTCGCCGAAGTGGCGTTCGCCGAAATCACCAAGGAAGGGTCCGTCAGACACGCCGTGTTTCATGGCCTGCGCACCGACAAGCCTGCGCGGTCGATTACCGAAGAGCGCCCCGCCCCGGTCACTGAAGGCAAGGCCGCCAAGGGCAGAGCTGCCAAGCCGCGCGTCGCCAGGGCCGCGCCTCCCGTCGAAGCGCCGGCCACCTCCGGCAAGATCAGGCTGACCCATCCCGAGCGGGTGATCGATCCCACCAGCGGTGCGACCAAACGCGATCTCGCCGATTACTACATCGGCATTGGCGACTGGTTGATGCCGCAACTGGCCCAGCGGCCAGTCGCGCTGGTCCGGGCGCCGGAAGGCATCACCGGCGAGTTGTTCTTCCAGAAGAACGCCGATCGCCTGGCGATTCCCGGGGTCGAGACCATGGGGAAAGAATACACGGGCCATCCGGTGATGCTGCTGAACACGCTCGAAGCGCTGATCGGTGCGGTGCAGATGAGCACCATCGAACTGCACACCTGGAATGCCGTCGCAGGCGATCTGCAACGTCCCGACCGCTTCGTGCTGGATCTGGACCCGGATCCGGCGCTGCCCTGGAAAAGCATGGTGGAAGCGACCCAGCTCACGCTCGCCGTGCTGGACGAACTGGGCCTGGAATGCTTCCTCAAGACCAGTGGCGGCAAAGGCATTCACCTGGTCGTGCCGCTGACGCCCAAGGACGACTGGGACGCGGTGAAGACGTTCAGCCATGCCATCGTCAAACACATCGCCAAGCTGCTGCCTGATCGGTTCTCTGCGGTGTCCGGGCCGAAGAACCGCGTGGGCCGCATTTTCATCGACTACCTGCGAAACGGGCTGGGCGCCACCACCATCTGCGCGTACTCGCCGCGCACCCGCGAGGGCCTGCCGGTGTCGGTGCCGATCTTTCGGGAAGAACTGCTGGAGATCAAAGGCGCGAACGTCTGGAACATCCACAACATCCATGAGCGGCTGGGTGAGCTCGACACCGATCCGTGGGCGGACCTGGATCAGGTGCAGCAAACCATCACCGCCGAGATGCGCCGGCGCGTTGGGCTCAAGGGCTGAAGCAGCGCGCTGTCCCAGGGGGCGATGCACGCCAGGACTCGCGCCAGGCCCTGCGCGGCCCGAATGCCATGACGGCGACGCCGACACGCGCTACATTTCGCTGCAAGCCGCAGCCCCGAGCGCCTCGCCGTGAGCAACTCTGCTAACGTGGGCCGCCACTGCGACCGCATTGATCACAGACCACGCCCAAGGAGAGTCATGTTCGAATTCATCAGTCTGGCCGTTCTCATCGGCATCGGCGGCACTGCGTTGCTGGATCTCTGGGCACGCCTGCTCAAAGCTGTGCTCGGTCTGCCGACGCCCCCGTGGCATCTGGTCGGACGCTGGTTCGCCAGCATGCGCAACGGTCAGTTCGTCCATCGCAACGGTATCGGCGTTTCGCCGCAGGTCCACAACGAACTGGCCATTGGCTGGGTCATGCATTACGTGGTCGGCATCGTCTTTGCCGCGGCACTGCTGCTGATCTGGGGCGTGCAGTGGGCCCATTCACCGACGTTCACACCGGCGCTGATCGTCGGGCTGGTCACCGTGGCGGCCGGCTGGTACATCCTGCAGCCGGGCATGGGCGTCGGGATGGCCTGCAACCGGGCACCGCAACCGAACGTGGCGCGCCTGCAGAACATCGTCGGGCACATCGTCTTCGCCCTCGGCATGTACATCACGGCGCTGCTGGTGGGCTGATCGCTCACGCCTGCTGAACGGATCCGGCTGAACCTCTGGACGACGATGGGGTTCTGAAACATCAGCAACCATCGTCAGGCCGCTTCTTGGGTTTTACCGTTGCGGCCCTTCCCGATTCACTGCCTTTCGTTCAAGGAGACATTCATGACTCAAACGGCCTTGGTCGTCGGTGCCAGCGGCATCGTCGGCAGCGCAACCACTCGACTGTTGCTCGACAACGGCTGGCAAGTCGCCGCCCTCTCCCGCCACCCGGAGCAGGCACCGGGCATCATTCCGGTCGCCGCAGACCTTCAGGATCCGGTCTCGCTCGAAAACGCACTCGCCGGCATCAAGCCTACTCACGTGTTCATCACCACGTGGTCGCGTCAGGCGACGGAGGCGGAGAACATCAGGGTCAACGCTGCGATGGTGCGTAACGTGCTCAACGCCCTCAGCCCACAGAAAAGCGTCCAGCACGTCGCGCTGGTCACCGGTCTGAAGCACTACCTGGGCCCGTTCGAGGCCTACGGCAAAGGCTCGCTGCCACAGACGCCGTTCCGTGAAGAGCAAGGCCGTCTGGACGTCGAGAACTTCTATTACGCCCAGGAAGACGAGGTGTTCGCGGCCGCCGAACGCGACGGTTTTACCTGGAGCGTGCACCGTCCCCACACTATTACCGGCGTTGCGGTGGGCAATGCGATGAACATGGCGACCACCCTTGCGGTGTATGCCTCGATCTGCAAAGCCACCGGCCGGCCGTTCGTGTTCCCCGGCTCGCGGGTGCAGTGGGACAGCCTCACCGACATGACCGACGCCCGTCAGCTGGCCAAACAGCAATTGTGGGCGGCGACCACCCCGGCAGCGGCGAATCAGGCGTTCAACGTCACCAACGGCGATGTGTTTCGCTGGAAGTGGATGTGGGGCCAGATCGCCAGTTACTTCGGGCTTCACCCGGCGGATTTCCCGGCCGACGTGTCGCCGCTGGAAAAACAGATGGCCGACGACCAGGCGGCCTGGGCCGACATCGTGCGTGAAAACGACCTGAAAGAAGCCGACATCAGCCGCCTGATTTCGCCTTGGCACACCGATGCCGACCTCGGTCGTCCGATTGAAGTGGTGACCGACATGTCGAAAAGCCGCGCGCTGGGCTTCAAAGAGTTCCAGGCCAGCGATCAGGCGTTTTTCGATGTTTTCGATGAACTGCGTGCACAGCGGCTGATTCCGTAAGCCGCTGTTTGTGCGCCGGCGCGGCGCCGCTCCGGGAACGAGCGGCGCTTAAACGGTTGCCACCAGCCTGCCAACATCGGCGATCAGCGCATCGAGCTGGTCGCTGCTCCCCCTCGCGTCGCTGCAGTACACCGTCACAATGATCGGTGGACGACGCGGCGGCCATATCACCGCCACATCGTTGCTGGCATTCCTGCCGTTCGAACCGGTCTTGTCCCCCACCCGCCAGCCTTCGGGCAGACCGGCGCGCAGCTTGTCGTCGCCGGTCTTGTTGTTCACCAGCCAGGCAATCAGCTGATCCCGCGAAGCCGGCGACAGGACGTCGCCGAGCACCAGCCGGTTCAGCGTTTGCAGCATGGCGTGAGGCGTGGTGGTGTCCTGCAAGTCGCCGGGGCGGTTTTCATTGAGCTCGGGTTCGCGACGATCGAGGCGAGTGGCCGGATCGCCAATCGACCGCAGCCATGCGGTCAGCGCCTGCGGGCCGCCGAGACTGTCCAGCAGCAGGTTGGCCGCCGTGTTGTCACTCAACGTGATCGCCGCCTCACACACCGAACCGACGCTGAGGCCGCTGCCATCGACATGTTTTTCCGTCGTCGGCGAATACGGCACCAATTGCTCTTTGCCATATACCAGCAAGCGCGACAGGTCCTCCTGCTGGCGATCGACGCGCGCCAGCACGCAGGCAACGGCCAGGCATTTGAAGGTGCTGCAGAGGGCAAAACGCTCATCGCCGCGATGGCTGATCATGCGTTGGCTGGCGGTGTCGAAGATGGCGACCCCAAGGCGTCCGCCATGCCGGCGCTCCAGTGCCGCCAGTCGCTGTTCGAGGGAAAGGCCGGCGCCGCCAGCCAGTGAAGGGATCATCAGCCATGAGGGGCCGACCAGCAGCGTCGCGCCGATCAGGGTTCTGCGTGTAATCAAAATTTACGTCCTTGTAATGGCAAATGAACGAGCCGATCACCGGGAGAGGCAGCTTGCCCTCAGTGCCCGATCCGGCCGAGCCGCTGATCCCGGTACCGACAGGGGTAAGAAAAATCGCCGCTCATCATCAGATTTCCCGCCGTAGTATTGCAACCCCGGCGTCGGCGTCCCTGGGGGATTACCGTGCCACTCCCAGACCGGCCGGAGCCTTTACTGCCGCTGCCGATGGAAGCTGGACACCGACAGCACCCAGGTAATCAGCCGGGCGGTGGCGGGGTTTTCGTGGTCTTCGTGGCTCGCCGCCAGTTCGCCCGCCAGCGACGCCAGCGATTGCGGCAGCAGCCATGAAATCTCCTGCTCGGTGGTCTGAAACGAAACCGGGCTGTCTTCTTTCTCGAACGCTGGCCATTCACTCATTTCGGCGACTCCTCAAACCTGTCCTGCACACGCATGGATGTTTACAGATCGAGCACCAACGGCCCTTGGGCCGGGACTGCGCAGCAGATCAGCACGTGGTCGCTGTCCGGCATTTCGGCCGGCGGGACCGGGTAATGCACCTGGCCACTGACGAGCCGGGTCTTGCAGGTGCCGCATGAACCGCCGCGGCAACTGTATTCAGGGTTCAGGCCACGGCTTTCGGCCAGCTCCAGCAGACTGCCGCCCTCGGGTTGCCAACGGGCTTCCTTGGCGGACTTTTCGAACAGCACCGGCACCGATGTCGTGGCGGCGGGCGGTTGCTGCACGGCGCTCGTTTGCTCGTCACGGGTGCGCTTGAGGCTGGAGGGCCCGAAGGTTTCGGCGTGAATCCGCTCATCGCGAATGTGCATGGCCCGCAAGCCGTCATACAACGCCTGGGTGAAGCTGGTCGGCCCACAGACGTAAAAGTCGAAATCGTCGAACGGCAACAGCGCTTTGAGCAGGTCCAGGTCAATCCGCCCTGTCGCGTGGAAGTCTTCACCTGCGCGGGCCCCGCTTTCCGGCTGGCTGAGCACGCGCAAGGCGGTGAGCTGGTTTCCAGCCTCGGCAATCAGTGTGTCCAATTCCTCGCGAAACGCCAGATCCACCAGACGACGTGCACTTTGAATGAACCATGTCGCCCGCCCTCCCCGCGTCCGTTTGCCTTCGTAAATCACCTCGCGCAGCATCGACAGCATGGGCGTCACGCCAATGCCCGCCCCCAGCAGCACCAGCGGCCTGGGCTCTTGCGGATCGACGACGAAGCTGCCCTGCGGCGCACGCGCCTCCAGCACATCGCCCACCCGCACCCGATCATGCAGATGCGCCGAAGCAAGGCCCTCACGCTTCACGCTGATGCGGAAAAAATCATCGGACGGCGCGCTGGATACGCTGTAGGTCCTGATCAGCGGCTTGGCCTGATCCGCCAGGTTCAGGCGCAACGGCAGATGCTGCCCGGCCTTGAACGCCGGCAGGCCGGCGCCATCGGCAGGTTCGAAGTAAAACGAGCGAATGCCGGCGCTTTCATCCTCGATGCGCGTCACCCGCAGCGGCCGCCATTGATCGCGCAACGCGTCGGCCTGCAGCCGGGCAGCGGTCTGCTGCCAGTCACCAGTCATCAGGCTATTGGGCGAAAACCCTTGAAACTCCCAGCGCGAGCGCAGGGCCGCAGGCCGCCGGACCACGGCCTCGACCTGCACTTGCCAGAGCCGCTCGGCGCCTTGAAACGCGGCGATTTCCGGGCCATCGAGAATCAAGGTGACGCGTCCGGCCAGTTGCAGCAGATCCCCTGTGGCAAAGTCGATGAAGACCAGGCCAGCCTTGGGATTGAGCTTGAAATTGCCCAGCGTGTTGAAGTGCAGGTTGCCGGCGAAATCCGGAATGGTCAGCACGTCGCCTTCGACCCTGACGAACCCGGCCTGACCGCCGCGGTGAGAAACATCCACTGAGCGATGTGGCTGCTCGCCTTCAAGGTCCACGTAACTGGCGACAAAAAAGGTATCGGCGCCCCGAATCGTCGCCACCGCCGCTTCATCCAGTGCAGCCATGCGTTGCACCGGCGCACGCTCGGCCACGTACGGCAGAGCGATTTGCTTGAGCTCGCGCAACTGAATGTATTGCGGGCAGTTGCCGAAAGAGTGCTCGACCTTCACCGAAAAACCGTCGTCACCGACTTCAGTGATGTGCCCGTTGATGCGGTTGCGGCGCCGGGTGTGCAGATCGATGCCCAGCATGCCCAACGCAGTGCCGGGAGCGAACGCCGAGCCCATCGGGTCATCGGCGTCCGGCAAACGGGCAATGTCCAGGCGGCGCGGATCCGGGGAATCGATGAAGCCGGCATCGGCGTCGATCAGGCTCGCCCATGGCCAGCCCTGCGCATCCACGGCCCCGACCAACAGATACGGCAGGTGCTCGTAGAACTCGCGGTGCTGGTCGGGCATGTAGTCACGAATGACACGCTTGCCTTGAGCCTCCATCCGCTCGGCCACGCCGATGGTCGCTTGCAGCGCCCGCTCGCCGTCGTGCCAGGGTGATGGTTTGTTCGATGCGATGTCATTCATGGCACAACCTCCTCGGATGAAGCAGTGCGGCGCCGTCAGGGCCGAGCGTGGGTAGCGAAGGTGATCAGGCTTGAAGGCCGGCGGCAGTGCGCGGCATCGGCACGAAGCCTTCCAGCGCTTCGATGCGGTCAAGCCAGGCCAGGACGTTCAGGTACTGGCTCAACGAAACGTTACCTTCCGGCGCATGGGCGATATAACTGTAGGCGGCTACGTCGGCGATGGTGGGATGATCTGCGGCCAGAAATTCACGACCTTGCAGATGCTCGTCGATGATCTTCAAGACGGCGTGGGCGCGTTCGATGGTGTCCTGCGGATCGAAGGCTGCACCGAATACCGTGATCAACCGCGCTCTGGCCGGACCGTTGTTGATCTGGCCCGACGCCGTCGACAGCCAGCGTTGGACTTCGGCCGCGATGACCGGGTCGGCCGGCAGCCACTTGCCGGAGGGATCGTAGGTCTTGGCGAGGTAAACCAGAATGGCGGTCGAATCGGCGATGACCACGCCGTTGTCGTCGATCACCGGCACTTGGCCGAACTTGTTCAGCGCCAGGAATTCCGGGGCTTTCTGAGCACCATTGGCCAGGTCGACAAATTGCTCGTCTGGCTTGAGGCCCAACAGCGACAACATCAGTTGTGCACGGTGCGAGTGGCCGGAAAGCGGGAAGTGATAGAACTTGATTGCATTCATGGTGGCGCTCCAGATTTGGTTGGTTGGTTGGAAGAACTGGAGCCGATGCTGCGCTTTACCGTTACTGCTGTGAATAACCAGAAAACGCAATCGAGCATTTCAGCTAATGAAACGATCGTTGGATTTCCTGGCATGCGCACCTGCGCCGCGGCCCGCCTCTCTGTTTAGTCAACCTGGGAACCGAGTCCTGAATTCGAAACAATTTGAAATAAGTCCTTGACGAGGGTGCCCTGGATACGACCTCATATTGGCGTACGTCCATACTCTTGATTTGGCATTCTCTACCTGCTTCGGGGAACACTCATGGTCTCGTCCGTCCTGGCGGCAACGCTGTCTCGTCGCCGCATTCACTACAGCTGGGTCGTCCTGGCCGTTACCTTTCTGACCATGCTGGTGATGGCGGGCGCCGTGGGCGCGCCGGGGGTTTTCATCAGGCCGCTGGAGGCTGAATTCGGCTGGGACACTGCCGAGATTTCCTCCGCGCTGGCGGTACGCTTCGCGCTGTTTGGCCTGGTCGGTCCGTTTGCTGCGGCGTTCATGAACCATTTCGGCGTGCGCAAAGTCGTGCTGACGGCGTTGACTCTGGTGGCGAGCGGCATGGTGCTGTCGCTGTTCATGACTCAATTCTGGCAATTGGTCCTGCTGTGGGGCGTGGTGGTGGGGTTCGGCACCGGTCTGACCGCCATGGTGCTCGGCGCGACCGTCGCCACCCGCTGGTTTTCCCGGCATCGGGGTCTGGCCATGGGATTGCTGTCGGCCAGTTCCGCGACAGGTCAGTTGGTGTTCATGCCGATGCTGGCCAACCTCACCGAGCATTTTGGCTGGCGTACCGCACTGGCCTGCATCTGCACGGCGATCATCATTGCGGGCGTCGCCGTACTGGCGCTGATGCGCAATCGGCCCGCCGATCTGCAACTGCCGCTGTACGGCGAGACCGAAATCCAGCCCGCCGCCACCAGCACCCATGATTTCATTCAGTTGCTGCTGACACCCTTGAGCGTGCTGCGCGAGGTGGCGAAGAGTTGGACCTTCTGGGTGCTGTTCATGACCTTCTTCATCTGCGGCGCCAGCACCAACGGCCTGATTCAGACGCACTTCATCACGATGTGCGGCGACTTCGGCCTGGCCGCGACCACGGCGGCGGGCATGCTGGCGGTGATGGGGATCTTCGACTTTTTCGGCACCATTGGCTCGGGCTGGCTGTCGGATCGCTTCGACAACCGCTGGCTGCTGTTCTGGTATTACGGGTTTCGGGGCGTGTCGCTGGTGCTGCTGCCGTTTCTCGACTTCACGGTGTTCGGCCTGTCGATCTTCGCCCTGCTCTACGGCCTGGACTGGATCGCGACCGTGCCGCCGACGGTGAAACTGACCGCGCAGAAATTCGGCGCAGAACGCGCCAACATCGTGTTCGGCTGGGTGTTCGCCGGCCATCAACTGGGCGCGGCATTCGCAGCCTTCGGTGCCGGCTGGACACGCAGCCACTTTGCCACGTACCTGCCGGCGTTTTTCATTTCAGGGCTGCTCTGCGCAGTGGCTGCATTGATTGCCCTGTCCATCGTCCCTGCGGTGAAAGCGGCGAAGGCTCAGACCCACTGACGCGCCTGGGCCAGGACGGCAACGCCCAGGCCCATCAGCCCCCAGGCCAGCAGCGGGTGAAACGCCACCCGCCAGGCCAGCGCCCGCGGTTCGAAACCGACGCCGTGGACATAACCACCGGCCACGCCCCACATGATCAGCATCAGCATGCCGTGGGAATAATGGCCGCTGGCATCGAGCATCGACGCGGGATGAATCATCAGCACCAGGCTCAACGGAATCGCCAGAAGCAGCGACAGTGCCCTGCCCAGAGCGTGTCGGAACGGTGCGTTCAGCACATCAGTTGTCACGTCCGTTCTCCAGCGCGTTGCTGTCGGCTGACTCAAGCCACAACGCATTGATGATGCCGAAGCTGCAGGCCAGCAACACGCCGAGAATCCAGGCGAAATACCACATGAGAAGGTCTCCTTGTCCGAGGGTCGGCTCAATACAGGCCGTGAGGGTCGTGATCGATGTGGGCGGTGGTGACCTTGCCCCACATTTTCGCGTAGCACCAAAGGGTGTAAGCGAGGATCAGCGGCACGAAAATCAACGCGGCGACCAGCATGATGCCCATGGTTTTATGGCTGGATACGGCGTCCCACACCGTCAGGCTGGAAGCCGGGTCGAGGCTGGACGGCATGACGAACGGGAACAGCGCAAAGCCTGCCGTGCACAGCGCGCCGACGATGGCCAGGCTGCTGCCCAGAAACGCCGTGCGCCCCTGCCCCGCACTGGCGCCGAGCAAGGCCAGCAGGCCGCCGAACACACCCAGCAGAGGCGCGATGACCGTCAGTGGATGCTGGTGATAGTTGGCCATCCAGCCGTGGTTGTCGGCATCGACAGTCTTGCTCAGCGGGTTGAGCGCTGCGCCGGCATCGAACGCCGAGGTGATGCTCAGGCCCTGAATGCCACCGAGCAGCAGCCAGACGCCCGCCCCGATGAACGACAGCAGAAACACCAGCGCCAGTAACTGTGAAGCGCGACGTGAACGACGGCCGACCGCGCCCTCGGTGCGCATCATCAACCAGGTGCCGCCATGCAGACCGAGCATGCTCAGGCTGACCACACCGGCCAGCAGGCCAAACGGACTCAGTAACTGCCAGAAATTGCCCAGGTAGCTGGAGCGCAGGTTTTCATCGAAGCGGAACGGCACCCCCAGCAGCAGGTTGCCGAAGGCCACGCCGAACACCAGCGACGGCACCAGCCCGCCGGCAAACAGCCCCCAGTCCCAGCTTTGCCGCCAGCGGGTGTTGTCCAGTTTGCTGCGGTAATCGAAGCCCACCGGGCGCACGAACAAGGCGAACAACACCAGCAACAGCGCCCAGTACATCCCTGAGAACGCTGCGGCGTACACCAGCGGCCAGGCCGCGAACAGCGCGCCACCAGCCGTGATCAGCCAGACCTGATTGCCTTCCCAGTGCGGCGCAATGGTGTTGATGACCACTCGCCGCTCGTTGTCGGTGCGACCGACGAAAGGCATCAGCATGGCCGCGCCCAGGTCGAAGCCGTCGGTCAGGGCGAAGCCGATCAGCAGCACGCCGACCAGCACCCACCAGGTCAGTTTGAGTGTCTCGTAATCGAACATCATGTGTTCCTCAGGCCAGCGCCGGTTGTTGGGCAGGTGCGGACAAGTCGCTGTCGCGCTGTTCGAAGTGGTAACGACCGGTGTGCAGGCTGCTCGGGCCCAGGCGGGCAAATTTGATCATCAGGTACATTTCGATCACCAGCAGCAAGGTGTAGAAGGTCACCAGCGCCACGATCGAGCCGATCACATCCCCCGAAGACAGCGTCGACGCCGACAAGTGAACCGGCAGCACCTCACCGATCGACCAGGGCTGACGGCCGTGCTCGGCCACCCACCAGCCGGTCTGTGTGGCAATCCACGGCAGCGGCAGGCTGAACAGCGCCCACTTCAGCAACCAGCGCTTGCTCGACTCGTTCTTGCGGGCAGAAGCCCAGAAGGCGCAGATGAACAGCGCCAACATGAGCGAGCCGCTCAGCACCATCACGCGAAAGGTCCAGAAGATCGAAGCCACGTGCGGGATGGAGTCCAGCGCCGCCTGTTTGATCTGCTGCTCGTTGGCGTCGACCACCTTGTCGGTGTACTTCTTGAGCAACAGGCCGTAACCGAGGTCTTTCTTCACCTCATTGAAGGCATCGAGGGTCTGCTGGCTCTTGTCACCGGCGCGCAGTTTGCCCAGCAGGTCGTAGGCGACCATGCCGTTGCGGATGCGGCCCTGATGCTCGCTGACCAGATCCTTGATACCGGTGACCTGCTTGTCCACCGAGCGGGTGGCGATGATCCCCATCACGTACGGAATCTTGACCGCGTAATCGGTGCGCTGGGTTTCCTGGTTCGGCAGGCCGAACAGCGTAAAGGCGGCTGGCGCAGGTTCGGTTTCCCACTCGGCTTCGATGGCGGCCAGCTTGGTTTTCTGCACATCGCCGATCTCGTAGCCGGACTCGTCACCCAGGATGATCACCGAAAGGATCGACGCCATGCCGAACGCCGACGCGATGGCGAACGAGCGCCGCGCAAATCCGGTATCGCGGCCCTTGAGCAGGTACCAGCTGGAGATCGCCAGGACGAAGATCGCACCGGTCACATAGCCAGATGCCACGGTGTGAACGAACTTCACCTGCGCCACCGGATTGAACACCAGGTCACTGAAGCTGGTCATTTCCATGCGCATGGTGGTGAAGTTGAACTCCGCGCCGACGGGGTTCTGCATCCAGCCGTTGGCGATGAGAATCCACAGCGCCGACATGTTCGAGCCGATCGCCACCAGCCAGGTGACCGACAGATGCTGCACGCGGCTCAGCCGATCCCAGCCGAAGAAGAACAGGCCGATGAAGGTCGATTCGAGGAAGAACGCCATCAGCCCTTCGATCGCCAGCGGCGCGCCGAAAATGTCGCCCACGTAATGGCTGTAGTACGCCCAGTTGGTGCCGAACTGAAACTCCATGGTCAGGCCGGTGGTCACGCCCAGGGCGAAGTTGATGCCGAACAGCTTGCCCCAGAATTTGGTCATGTCCTTGTAGACCTGTTTGCCGGTCATGACGTAGACCGACTCCATGATCGCCAGCAGGAACGTCATGCCCAGGGTCAGGGGTATGAACAGAAAGTGGTACAGCGCGGTCATCGCGAACTGCAGCCGAGAGAGGTCGACGACTGATTCCGAAATCATTTTGGGTTCTTCTCAGGAGATACGGGAGGGGCGCCCAATACATGCAGGCCGGCTTGCACCCCGTCATCCTTGACCTCGACCGGCGCGTCGAACCAGACGCAGCGGATTCCCATCAACAGGACGAGTTTGATCAACAGGATCAGACCGATTTCTTTCGCCAGCGGGTGTTTGAGGAACGCGAGGGGACCGGGCATGTTGAGGACTCGTCGGGGTGCAGGGTATTTTTCCTACAGCCAAGTCCGAGACCGTTGATCCAGATCAAAAAATGCCGCGTGTGCTGGTGTGGCAGAACGCCACAGGTTCAGTCAGGTCGTGTTTATGGACTTGCCGCGGCGCCAAGGGGCCCCTCCCCAACCACAGGATGAACGGCAGATAACCGTCTCAAGTGGCGGATTTTTCAGCCGATATCCTGATGTGCAAGGCAGTCTGGTCATGTTGATCCGTCCTGTTGGGATCGGAAAACAGTCGCTACTGCAGTCGCTGAGGTAGCCGTCCATGACACTTAAATCGCTCGTTCACACCATCGGCAGCGTGCTTTTGCGCGCGCTGGGCCTGTGTCTGTGTGTCAGTCCGGGCGCGGGCGGCGCGCTGGCCGAGCCGATACGCGTGGTCACCGAGGAGCTGCCGCCCTACAACATGACCCGTGACGGCGTGCTGACCGGCATGAGCACCGAGGTGGTGCAGGCGGTCCTCAAGCAGGTGAACGTGCAGGCGACCATTCAATCCATGCCGTGGGCGCGGGCTTACGATCTCGCCCTGCATGACCCGAACGTGCTGATTTACTCCATCACGCGTACGCCGGAACGTGAACACCTGTTCAAATGGGTCGGCACTATCGCGGCCTCGCGCTGGTTCATCTATTCCTCAGCCAACCACCCGGTCAGCCTCATGGACCTGGAGGACGCCCGCGACTGGCAGACCGCGACGGTCAACGAAGACGTCGGCGAGCAATACCTGATCGCCAATCGCTTCGTCGTCGGTCAGCAATTGCAGTCCAGCAACCGTTACGAACTCAACTATCAGAAGCTGCAGACCGGTCACGTCGACCTGTGGATCTCCGACGAACTCAATGCTTATTACCTCGCCCGCCAGGTCGGTGACGACCCGGAGCGCACGCTGGTGCAATCCTTGCGTGTGCAGGCGCTGGAGGAAACCGGAGGGTTCAACATGGCGTTCAGTGCCGGCACGTCGGATGCGACCGTGCAACTGTTTCAGAACGGATTGAAGGCGATCCGTGAGAACGGCACCTACGACGCCATCGCGCGTAAATGGGATTGAGCATGCTTGCGGAGTCCGAATCGAACCTGACCCAGACCACCGAGGCGCGCCCGCGCAGCGGCTCGCTGGCGCGCCGACTGGTGCTGGCCACGCTGGCGTTCTGCATCCTGTTCACCCTGGCGACGGTCACGGTGCGAACCTGGTTCGCCTGGAACACCAACCTTGCCAACATGACCGCCGAACTGAGCCTGATCGATCAGGTGTTTCAAGGCACGTTGTCCAAAGCGGTCTGGGAGATGGACAGTGAAGCCCTGCAGGCGCAGATCGACAGTGTGGCGACGGCCGCGCCGGTGGGTCGGGTGGAGCTGCGCATCCTGCGCCCTGGCCGTGCGCCCGAGGTGGTCGAGCGCCAGCATGCGGGGCACGCCGGATCGGTGCTGGCACCTGCCCTGCGCCGGCAATTGACCGTCAGTCCTTACGCGGGCGCCAGCGAGGTGGTCGGCGAGTTGACGATCGAGGGCGACGAGAGCCTGCTCTGGAAACGCCTGTGGAAAGAGGTCGGCATCATCATGCTGACGCAGATCATCCAGTCGCTCGCCCTGGCGGGGTTGATCATGGGCATGTTCAACCGCTCGGTGACGCTGCACGTGCGGCGCATCGCCCGGCACCTGGAACAACTGACGCCGCAGAACCTCAAGACGCACCTGTCGCTGGAACGCCGCGGCAAGGCCGGTGACGAACTGGACCTGCTGGAAGCCGGGGTCAACGACCTGCAAGACAAACTGGCCAACCACCTCGAGCGCCAGGCCCGCGATGAGATCGCGCTGGCGGCCAGCCGCGACCAGTTGGCCGAGCTTGTGGAGCAGCGCACGGCGCAGTTGAAAGCGGCGAACATCCGCCTGGAAGCGCTGACCCGCTTCGACCCCTTGACCGGCCTTGCCAACCGCCGGCACTTCGACGAACTCAAGGAACTGGAATTCAACCGCGCGCTGCGCCACGGACTGCCGTTTTCGGTGCTGATGTGCGACGTCGATTTTTTCAAGTTGTACAACGATACCCATGGCCACGCGATGGGCGATCAGTGCCTGCGCGAAGTGGCTTTGACCATGAGCGCGCTGTTTTCCCGCTCGGGCGAGCTGGTCGCCCGGCTGGGCGGCGAAGAGTTTGCCGTGCTGCTGCCCGGTCAGGACGCGGCGCAGGCGCTGGCGTCGGCCGAGCGCTTGCGTGGGCTGCTCGTCGACCGGCAATTGCCACACGGCGCGTCGCCTGTCTCGCCCTTCGTCACGTTGAGTGTCGGCGTCGCCGAACTCGACACGGCGGCCATGGAGCGCTTCGACCAGTTGTTGCAAAGTGCCGACCGCGCACTGTATCGGGCCAAGAGCCAGGGCCGTAATCGTTGCGAGATCTGATCAGGGAGAGGAAGTGACATGGGAAATATTCAACGCCACTGCACGGTTCTGACCGTCAGCCTGCTGGCCTGGATCTGCCTTCAGGCCAGCGCGGCGACGCTGCAGGTGGTCACCGAAGACTCCTCCTACAGTTCGCTGGAGAATGGCAAGGTCAGCGGCGTGGCGAGCGAGATCGTCGAAAAGACCCTCGCCAGGGCCGGCATCACCGATTACCACATGGCCCTGTACCCGTGGGCCCGCGCCTACGACATGGCGCGTCTGGAACCCAACGTGCTGATTTACCCCATCATCCGCAGCAGCGAACGCGAGCCGTTGTTCAAATGGGTGGGCGAACTGGATCAGGTCATGCCGATGTTCTACAAGCTGCGCGCTCGCAGGGACATCGCGGTCGCAACCCTGGAAGACGCCAGACACTACAGCGTCGGCGTGGTGCGGGACGACTCGCGCCAGGAGTATCTGGAGAGCAAGGGTTTCAACAAGATGGTGGTCTCGGCGACCAATCTGGACAACTTGCGCAAGCTGCTCAGCGGCCAGGTGGCGCTGGTGCCGCTGCCTGAACGGGAAGCGCGGGAGCAATGCAAGGACCTGAACATTGCCTTCGAGGAGCTGGAAGCCGTTTACACCCTCGACGAGCTGTCCAAAGGCCTTTACGTCGCACTCAGCGCCGCGACCCCGGAAGACACCGTCAAACGGATCGCGGCAGCGTTTGCCCAGTTGAAAGACGACGGCACCGTGGCGAAGCTGCTCGCCCAGTGAGATCAAACCATCGGCAGCGACTTGAATATCTCCAGCGTTTCCGCGCGGGCGCTGAACTGCGCCAGCAGCGGGTAATCGGCGGGGCTGACCTGATCCGGCACCACCAGCTGGATGAACGACCAGCCCACTGCGATGCTGATGCCGTCCTGCCCGATGTCGGCGTCCGCGGGCAGTGGCTGGCGTTCAAGCTCCCGCTCGAGCTCGGCGCAGGCCGTCTTCAACTGCGCACTCACCCGCTCGACCCAAGGCGCATGCTGAATGTCGGCAGGCCGCAGGTTGCGCTCGTAATAGATCTGCACCGCTTTTTCATAGGCCACCAAGGCAAGCCCGGTCAGGCGCAGTGTGCGCACGCGTTGAGCGGGCTGGGCAGGCATCAGGCCCTCGCCCGGCCCTTGCAGAAATTCGACGTAATCGAGGATCAGGCTGGATTCCATGAGCACCACGCCGTCGTCGGTGACCAGGGTCGGCGCCTTGATCACCGGGTTGATTTCCCTGAACCGTTCCATCCCGCGAAAGACCGAGACCGATTCGTGCTCGAACGCGATCCCCAGACGTTTGAGGCTGACTGCGACCCGTCTCACATACGGCGAATCCAGCATACCGATGAGCTTCATCAAACCTTCTCCATCTGCCTCGTGAATACCTTGTGGCGTACTAGCCGGTTGTGGATTTTCGCAGGCTAGCAAACCTGTTTCGACGCGCAATGCCCCGCGCGGAAAAAATAGTGGGAGGTCTGACAGGCTGTCCACACTTCGTTCACGAACTCTTCACAATCGCTTTGAAAAACTCCGCCCGATATTCCGCTCTCCTATCAATCTGCCTGCCTGTAACGGGCGTTCCATACGTGCGGCCGTAAGGACACGACCAGCGGAACGCGCGCCAGGCCTGCGTCGAGTAGTCGCTAATATGGAAATGCGTTCAGTGGTCAGACCCGTCACCTCCACCCGCCTCGTCATGCTGTTTTCGCTCTGTCTGGTCGCCTTCTATAACCTCGCCACCTGGCACGCACTGCTGGGGCTGACTCAGCTGCAAGGCCTCAAGGCCGTCGCATTCTACGTGTCGTTCGGGTTGTTCCTCTGGGCGGCGATCACCTTGCTGCTGATGCCGTTCTCGTTCCGCCCCACGCTCAAACCCGTGCTGAGTCTGGTCGCCCTGGGCTCCGCCGCAGCGGCGTACTTCATGAACGATTACGGCATCAGCATCGACACGGTGATGATGCAGAACGTGCTCGAGACCAACCCCGGTGAAGTCAAAGCGCTGCTCAGTGGCCAATTGTTTGTTTATCTGGGTCTGCTCGGCGCACTGCCGATCGCGCTGATCTGGTGGCTGCCGGTGACCTATCGCCGGGTCTTGCCGGGGCTGGTCAACAAGGTGCTGGTGTGCATCGGCTGCATTCTGCTGATCGCTGCCGCCGTGGGTCCGTTCTATTCGACCTACGCGCCGATCTTTCGCGACGAAGACAAGCTGACTCACTTCATCAACCCGACCAACTACCTCTACGCCCTCGGCAAACTGACCAAGCAGACGGTGGCGATCAAGGAAACGGAGCAGATCCAGACCGTTGGCGCCGACTCGGTGCTCAGCCCCGAAGCGCAACAGCGACCGAAAAAGAGCCTGATGATTTTCGTGGTCGGTGAAACGGCGCGCGCCGATCATTTCTCGCTCAATGGCTACGGGCGGGAAACCAACCCGGAGCTCAAGCAACAGGACATCCTCAATTTCACCCATGTGGCTTCCTGCGGCACGTCCACCGCCGTGTCGGTGCCGTGCATGTTCTCGCGATTCCCGCGCACCGATTACAGCGACAAGAAGGGCAAGACTTATGAAGGCCTGCTGGACATGCTGCAGCGCGCAGGCCTTGAGGTGGTGTGGCTGGATAACAACAGCGATTGCAAGGGCACCTGCCTGCGCGTGCCGCACAGCGACATTCCGAAAAACCAGCCGAGCGCGTTCTGCGACGGCCAGAATTGCCTGGATGAATCGCTGCTGGTCGGCTTGCAGGACTACATCGACTCACTCAAGGACAACGCGATCATTGTCCTGCATTCCGACGGCAGCCACGGCCCGGAGTACTACGACCGTTACCCCAAGGCGATGGAGCGGTTCACGCCGGTCTGCCATACCAATCAGTTGGGCAGCTGCACCTCGGATGAGCTGAAGAACGTCTACGACAACACGATTCTGTACACCGATCACTTCCTCTCGCAGACCATCGAACTGCTCAAGCGCAATCAGGACAAGGTCGACACTTCGATGATCTACGTGTCCGACCATGGCGAATCACTGGGCGAAAACGGCATTTATCTGCACGCCGCGCCCTACGCCATCGCCCCTGAAGCACAGACCCACGTGCCGATGGTGATGTGGTTCGGCAAGCAGACGCTGGAAGATGCCAGCATCGATCGCAATTGCCTGGCGGCCAAGCAGAATCAGCCGGACCTGAGCCATGACTACATGTTTCATTCGGTGCTAGGCTTGCTCGGTGTCGACACCACTGAATACCAGCCCGCGCTGGACATTTTCCGCAGCTGCAAACACGCCAGAGGATGATCTGACATGGCCCTTCAGAACCCGGTGATCAACGCTGAGACACCGGTGTTCTGGCGGGACCCGCAGTTACCTTTCATTCAGGCCCGATCGATCGCCGACGGCCGCAAGGTCTGTTACGCGCGTCACTCGCACGAGGTGTTCTCCATCGGTGCGATCACTGCCGGACAGAGCACCTATCTGCGCGAAAAGACCTGTCAGACCATCGCCACCGGCACGGTCGTGCTGATGAATCCCGGCGATGTCCACGCCTGCAACCCTATCGACGACCAGCCGTGGTCTTACATCATGCTGTACGTCGATGCCGCCTGGCTGGGCCGGATCCAGCACGCGTGCGGCGTCAGCGAAGACCAGAGCTTTCAGCCGATAGCCGCCACTCATTGCGACGATCCGCAGCTGTTCAATGCGCTGCTGCGCCTGCACCGCGTGCTCATCGATCCGCACGCCCAGACCATGGCGCGCCACGAACAAGCCATCGCCTTCTTCACGCAGATGCAAGAGCGTCTGGGTGGGGGTCGGCCGCCGGTGAGAAAGGCCGGCGCCAGGATCGAACGCGCCGCGCATTACATCAACGCCCATTTCTTGCAGCCGATCCGGCTGGAAGACATCTGTCAGGCCGCCAATCTGTCGGAGGCCTATCTGATTCGCGCCTTCGAGCAGCACTTCCACATGACGCCCCATGCGTACCTGCTCAACCGACGTATCCAGCACGCCCAGACGCGACTGCTCGAGGGCGAGCCGATTGCCGCCGTCGCTCAGCGCAGCGGATTTGCCGATCAGGCGCATTTTCAGCGGGTGTTCAAAAAGCATCTGGCGGCAACGCCCGGACAATATCGCCAGTGATCACACGTAGAGCAGTGATACGGCGCAGCCAGCCAGCAAGGTCGCCATGCTGCGGTTGAACACGCGGATGCGCCGGGAACTGCGCAAGTAAGGGCCCAGAAACGCCCCGGCGTACGCCCAGCACGCCACCGACAAATAGCAGACGATGAGGTAGATCAGCGCAAACAGGCCGATCAGCCGCGCTTCGCCATCGGCCACGAATGCACCCATCCCCGCCACTGCTGCCAGCCAGGCCTTGGGGTTGAGCCATTGCATGGCCGCTCCCCTGAGCAACGAAGGCCGACGCGTGGGCTTGTCGACCTGCAACTGGCCGTCGTCCACCGCCAGTTTCCACGCCAGATAGATCAGAAACGCCATGCCCGCCCAGCGAATCATGTCGGTGAGCATCGGGTATCGGACGAGCACTTCGTGCAGCCCGAAACCAGTGAACACCAGCAGCAAGACGAAGCCCACCGTGGCACCCGTCACATGGCGCAAGCTCGCCGCGAGACCGAACTGCGCCCCGCAACTGAGCGCCACCACATTCACCGGCCCCGGAGAAATAGACGCCGCGAGGGCGAAGGCCGCCATGGAAATCATCAGGTTCATTGCTGCAACTCGCTGCTCATTGGATGAGCGAGAACCTTAATCGGCGAGCGTTGCAGGGGTATTGAAGAAAACTGACCAGTCCGGTGTGCGGCACACACCTGACTGCCCATCCATGGAAAAGCACCTGCGCCAAAGCCAGCGAGATTGGCGCATCGGCTGCGCTGGAGCCCGCTGTGCGATGGCGTTGGGTAGAGCGCGCTGTCAATCACTCGCCTGAGACAGCGGCCGTGCGACCTGCTCCAGGGATTTGCGCTCCGAAGAGACGCCCCAGATCGCCTGCACCGCCGCAGCCAGCAACATCAACGCCGCGCCGATCAGATAGCCGATGAACACCGGGCCGCGCTCATGGCTGTCGATCAGCCTGCCGAACAGCGTCGGGCCGACGATACCGCCCAGAGCCGTGCCGAACGCGTAGAAAACCGCGATGGCCAGCGCGCGGATCTCCAGCGGAAAGGTCTCGGCGACGGTCAGATACGCCGAACTGGCCGCCGCGGAGGCGAAGAAGAAAATGATCATCCAGGCAATCGCCTGCTGGGTCACGTTCAACACGCCCTGCTCGAACAAGTACCCGCTGATGCACAGCAGAATCGCCGAGACGGCGTACGTCAGGCTGATCATCACGCGGCGGCCGATCACGTCGAACAGCCGCCCCAGCAACAGCGGCCCACAGAAGTTGCCCAGCGCAAGCGGCAGCACGTACCAGCCGATCGACGCCGACGGCACTTGATAGAACTCGGTCAGCACCAGCGCGTAGGTGAAGAAAATGGCGTTGTAGAAAAATGCCTGAGCGGTCAACAGCGTCATGCCGACCAGCGCCCGTTGCCGGTAGGTATTGAACAACGTGTCGAAGATCTCCCGCAGCGGCGTGTGATCTCGGGCATGCAGGCGCAAAGGCGGGCCGCTGGGCGTCGGCAGCGCGTGACCCTGCTCGCGAAAACGCCGCTCGATGTTCTCGACGATGCTCCGTGCTTCTTCGCTCTGGCCATGAATCAATAGCCAGCGCGGGCTTTCGGGCAGCCACAGTCGCATCAGCAGAATCACCAGTCCCAGCACCGCGCCGATCCCGAAACACAGACGCCAGCCCAGGTCCGCGCCGATCCAGCCGGGGTCCAGCAACAGGATCGACCCGCCCGCCCCCAGCGCCGCACCGATCCAGAACGTGCCATTGATGGTGAGGTCCACCCAGCCGCGAAAGCGCGCGGGGGTGAACTCCTGAATCGTCGAGTTGATGGCCGTGTACTCGCCACCGATGCCCATTCCGGTCAGAAAGCGGAACAGCATGAAGCTCCACAGGCTGAAAGAAAACGCCGTGGCCGCAGTCGCGCTGATGTACAGCGCCAGCGTGATGAAGAACAGCTTGCGGCGCCCCAGCCGGTCCGTCAGCCAGCCGAAAAACAGCGCACCCAGCACCGCGCCACAGATATAAGCACCGCCCGCCAGGCCAATGTCCGCATTCGTGAGGCGCAGCACCGGGCTCTCCTTCAGCGCTCCGGAGACGGAACCCGCGAGCGTGACTTCAAGACCATCGAGCAGCCAGGTGATGCCCAGGGCAAACACCAGCAACGTATGAAACCGACCCCACGGCAGCCGGTCCAGCCGCGCCGGCAGATCGGTCTCGAACAGCCTGCCCTTGGCCTGCTCCGTTTCGGATTGAACGCCGGTGATAGCCATGCCTGATCCTTGCGCCGATGATCGGAGTGATGTTTGGTTCAGAGTCAGGCCAGGCGCCGGGAGTTCAGCGGATCGCTGCGCAGGGCGCAGTAACGCAAAACCGCCACGTCGCTGGAAGATACGCTGTATGAGTGGGAATGAGCTTACATGCGATGAGGGTGTTTCTGCTGGTAGAAATTTGGGAGCTGAAATGAGGGCTTCGCGGGCAAGCGCGCTCCTACAGGGGTTTTGGGGTGTTCTGGCGAGCTGCGTCACGCCGCTAACTAGGTAGGAGTGAGCTTGCTCGCGATGAGGGCGTTTCTGCTGGAGGAGATGGGTGGCTGAACTGCAGCCATCGCGAGCAAGCTCGCTCCTACAGGGGTTATGTGGTGTTTTGGCGAGCTGCGTCACACCGCGAAACAGGTGGGAGTGAGCCAACTGTTTCTAACGCCCCTTCGATCAACGGTTCAAGAACCGACGCCTTCCCGGCTAAAGCCGGTCCTACGAAAGTCTACAGCGTCTGTAGGATCGGCTTTAGCCGGGAAGAGGCCCGTGCTTGCTCACGAAGAGGCCGTTTCCAGCCACCACTAAATGCCCACCAAGCAAAAGCCCACCGGAAGGTGGGCTTTTGTTTCAGCAAGGTCCGGGTGTTACAGGTTGAACACGGTGACCAGTTTGGTGTTCAGGTACGCTTCGATAGCTTCGGTGCCGCCTTCGGAGCCGTAGCCGGAATCCTTGATGCCGCCGAATGGCACTTCCACCAGGCCAATGCCTTGGTGGTTGATGGAGAGCATACCGGCCTCGATGCGGGTGCTGAGGATGTGCGCGGTTTTCATGGAGGTGGTGAAGGCGTACGACGCCAGACCGAACGGCACGCGGTTGGACTCCTTGACGGCGTCTTCGACGGTGTCGAATGGCACCAGCAGCGCGACCGGGCCGAACGGTTCTTCGTTCATGATGCGCATTTCGGTGGTCAGGCCGCTGAGCACGGTGGGCTCGAAGAAGTAGCCAGGCCCCTCGACCGCCTTGCCGCCGGTGTGAACCGTGGCGCCGTTGTCGCTGGCATCCTTGATCAAGGCCGACAGCGCCGGAATGCGCCGCTCATTGGCCACCGGGCCCATGGTCACGCCCTGCTCCAAACCATTGCCGACCTTGACCTCATGGGTCAGGCCAACGAATTTCTCGGCGAACGCGTCAAACACTCCGCGCTGCACCAGAATGCGCGTCGGCGACACGCAGACCTGACCGGCGTTGCGGAACTTGGCGCCTGCCAGCACACGGGCGGCGAGGTCGATGTCGGCGTCGTCGAAGACCAGCGCAGGGGCATGGCCGCCCAGTTCCATGGTCGCGCGCTTCATGTGCTGACCCGCCAGTGCGGCGAGTTGCTTGCCCACCGGAGTGGAGCCGGTGAAGGTGACTTTCTTGATGGTCGGATGGGCGATCAGGTAGCTGGAAATCTGCGCCGGGTCGCCGTACACAAGGCCGATGACACCGGCCGGCACGCCGGCATCGACAAACGCACGGATCAGTTCGGCAGGCGAGGCCGGGGTTTCTTCCGGCGCCTTGACGATGATCGAGCAACCGGCTGCCAGCGCAGAGGACAACTTGCGCACCACCTGGTTGATCGGGAAGTTCCACGGCGTGAAGGCGGCGACCGGGCCGACCGGTTCCTTGATGACTTTCTGCTCGACCGAGACGTTGCGCGATGGCACCAGTCGGCCATAGGCGCGGCGGCCCTCTTCGGCCAGCCAGTCGATGATATCGGCGGCGGCGAGGGTTTCCATGCGCGCTTCGGCCAATGGCTTGCCCTGCTCCTGGGTCATGATGCTGGCGATGCTGTCAGCGCGCTCGCGCAGCAGATTGGCGGCCTTCTGCATGATCTTGTAGCGGTCGTACGCCGGCGTGCTGCGCCAGGTTTCGAAACCACGCTCGGCGGCGAGCAGCGCCTTTTCCAGATCGGCGATCCCGGCATGGGCGACGCTGCCCAGGGTTTCGCCCGTGGCCGGGTTGATGACGGCCAGGGTGCGACCGTCTTCACTGGTGCGCCATTGACCATCGATGAACAGCTGAACGTCTGGGTACATAAACAAGCTCCGGATGCGCCTGGCGTGAGGCAGGAGAAGGGAAAAAGGCCGTCCAATTTACGGGCATATGCCGCTATCGGTCAACCTCGGTGTGCGGCAGTGCAAGTGTGCGCCTGGCGCACGCTCAAATGTGCATCAGTTGCCGGGCGTACGCGTGCAGCACCTCGCGCTGGATCAGAAAACTGGCGTACTTGCCTTCGCGCAGCGTGGCGATCAGGCCGGCGCGCTCGAGCTCCTTCGTATGATGGGAAACCGTCGCCGCGCTCACCGGATGCACCTTGAGCAGCGCGGCGCACGGCACCGGCTCATCGCTGGCGCCGATCTGAACGAGAATCTGATATCGCCTGCGGTCAGCAAGCGCTCGGGAAATCAACGTGACTTGCAGATCAGTCAACGGAAATTGCTGTGCAGTGCTCATGAAGATCTTTACGCCCCAGTTGAAACCTCCTTGTCGAGAGATGGACCCGTCAGGACCTGGTATTGCCCAATACAACCCGCCGAGTTGGACGCCGATCGCCGACGTCAGGTTCAAAGGCAACAGAATAAGCGCCCGACGCAGACCCGCGAAACATTTTCTGGCATCCTTCGCGCCCTTTTTACAACGGGCGTTCTGGCTGACTCATGCCGTTATTTTGTACACAATTTTTCAATAAATTGTTTTTCATGCTGTGGACATGTTGTAGAGTCGCAAAACCTGACCTGACAGTTAAGTTCTGTCTTCCGGTCAGTCCAGCGTCACCTGCAAAGCCCACGACCGAATAAAAACAATTGGCAGGCTAACCATGACCACACCGCAAAGCAGCTCCGCGTCAACTCGCGCCTCACGCCCGACCGATCTGATCTACGGCCTCAACGACCGACCGCATTTCACCGCCGCGATCTTCGCGGCGCTGCAGCACGTGCTTGCCAGCTTCGTCGGCATCATCACGCCCACGCTGATCGTTGGCAGCGTGCTGGGCCTGGACAGCGAGGTGCCCTATCTGATCAGCATGGCGCTGTTCGTCTCGGGGCTGGGCACCTTCGTGCAAGCCAGGCGCTTCGGGCCGATCGGTTCTGGTCTGCTCTGCCTGCAAGGCACCAGTTTTTCCTTTCTCAGCGTCATCCTCAGCGCCGGCTTCCTGGTGAAGAGCCGTGGCGGCGGCACTGAAGAAGTGCTTTCGACCATTTTCGGCGTGTGCTTCTGCGCAGCCTTCATCGAAGTGGCGCTCAGTCAGTTCATCGGCAAGCTGCGCAAGCTGATCACTCCGGTGGTGACCGGCACGATCATTACCCTCATGGGCCTCTCGCTGCTGAAGGTCGCCATGACCGACATGGCCGGCGGGTTCGGCGCCAGCGACATGGGCTCGGCGGCGAATCTGGGGCTGGCAGGCTTGGTGCTGGTCACGATCGTGGTGCTCAATCGCTTCAATATCCCGCTGCTGCGGCTGAGCGCGATTATCATCGGCCTGACCCTTGGCTTCGCTGTGGCCTGGTACATGGGGCGCATCGACTTCGCGCACATGCCGCAGGTGCCGTTGATGAGTCTGCCGGTGCCGTTCAAGTACGGTTTTTCCTTTGATTTGCTGGCGTTCATACCGATTGCCGTGATCTTTCTGGTATCGCCACTGGAAGCGGCTGGCGACCTCACCGCCAACTCGATGATCTCGCAACAGCCTGTCAGTGGCCCGGTGTACATCCGCCGGATCAAATCCGGGCTGCTTGCCGATGGCCTCAACTCGGCGATGGCGGCCATGTTCAACAGCCTGCCGATGGTGACATTCGCGCAGAACAACGGCGTCATCCAGCTGACCGGCGTCGCCAGTCGCTATGTGGCGTTTTTCATCGCCGGCATTCTCGTGCTGCTCGGCCTGTTCCCGGTCATCGGCGCCGTGCTGCAACTGATGCCCAAGCCGGTTCTGGGGGGCGCCACCCTGATCATGTTCGGCACCGTGGCCGTTGCCGGCATCAAGATTCTCTCGGAGGCTGGCCTGCATCGGCGCAACATGCTGATCGTGGCCATCTCACTTGGCATGGGGCTGGGCGTCGCCGCCGTGCCGGAGGTGCTGCGCGAGTTGCCGAAAGCGCTGCACAACATCTTCGAATCGCCCATTACGGTCGGGGCGTTCTGCGCCATCGTGCTGAACATTTTTCTGCCCGAAGAACATCAGGAAGAGGAGCTCACCGAGTTCGACCCGGAGGCCTCTACGGTCAAGGTTTTGCAGGACCCGGCGCTCCCTGCGCCAGCAGAACCTCTCAGCGCCCGCGAGGTCGCACAGTTGAACCGCTAAGCTGTTGAGTGGGGTGCGCCGCGCCCCCGTCAGCCCGCTTCACTGGAGTGTCCGATGCCCTTACGCCCGATCCGAACCCTGCTCGCCGGCCTGCTGATCCTGGCGCTGAGCGCCTGCGCGCTGTTCCCCAATCGTGACCCGCTGAACATCAACGTGGTGGGTATCGAGCCCTTGCAGGGCCAGGATCTTGAGATCCGCTTCGCCGTCAAATTGCGCTTGCAGAATCCGAACGACACCGACATCGAGTACGACGGCGTGGCGCTGAATCTGGATGTGAACGGCAAACTGCTGGCGTCGGGCGTCAGCGATCAGAAAGGCACCATCGGCCGTTTCTCTGAAGGCGTGCTGACGGTGCCGGTCACGGTGTCAGCGTTCGCCGCGCTGCGCCAGGCCGTCGGGCTGACCGAGCAGCAGCGCCTCGACAATTTGCCGTATGAATTGCACGGCAAGCTGGCGGGCGGTTTGTTCGGAACGATGCGGTTTTATGACAGCGGCACGCTGAGCCTGCCGCAACCGGCAAGCGGAAGCTGGTGATGCCTGCCGGGCGCGGCTGACAGGGCCGCCAACGGCACATTCAGCCGCGGGCACCCGTGGGCATCAGCCTCGCGCGGCGGCGACCTGACGATTGACTTCTGCGCGGACCATGTTGGCGTATTCAGGCGGCGACATGGCGTCGAGCTCGGCGCGCACCCACTCCGACCATTTGCCCTTACGCTTGGCGCGCTCGCCCATCAAGCGGGCCGCGTCGCCCTTGGCCTTGCCCAGATTGCTCTGCCACAGCTCGAACAGACGGGATTTTTCGTCCTCGATGGCGGCGCGTTCGGCAAGGGACTTGTTGGCCAGGTTGAAACTCATGACGGTTACCTCGTGTGCAAAAACGAAACGCTATGACCGAGCCGCGTACGGGCTCAAAAGCGTCAGCATCTTACACCCGACGAGGGCGTTGCCCGACGACATTCGTCGCACTTTTTCGGCTCCGTCCGAAATGTCCTGCAACTTTTTCTCGCCCCGGCGACTCCATTGCTCACTGCCATTATCAACTGAAAGGAAATTGCCATGGCTCGTAAAACTGCTGCCCAGAACGCCGCCGAACAGATCAAGGATCAGGCATTCAGCGAATTGGCGGCCCTCATCGAAGAGTCCGACAAACTGCTCAAGGACAGCGCAGCGCTGGTTGGCGAAGAGGGAGAGACCGTGCGCGCGCAACTGAGCCTGAAGCTGAAACAGGCACTGGACTCGGTAGGCAATGTGCGTGAGCGCACCAAACCTGCGGTCGAAGCGACCGAAACTTACATCGGCGGCCACCCGTGGCAGACCGTCGCCGTGTCCGCTGGCTTCGGCCTGATTGTCGGCCTGCTGCTGGGCCGTCGCTGAGTCGGCACGCCGATATCGCATTTGCCCAAGGCCGTGGCAACGGCCTTCGGCATTTGCCGCCTTCCCCTGCTGCATTACCGATCCGCTCAACGCCGCTGCGGCACCACGCCTTGCAGCAGGCGGGCGAAGTAATCAGCGGTAAACGTCTGGGGTTCCGAATCCTTGACCCCGACAGTCTTCTTAAGCATCCACACCTGCCGTTCGGCTTCCAGGTGTAACGAATATTTCTCCTGTCCGTGCAGGCTCAGCCCGTTGACCGACACACTCACCTGCCCTGCCGGTCCCATGGCGTCCGGGACGAACGTGACCCGATGCGCGGCCAGTGAAAAGGTCAGTCGGCGGCTTCTGAACGGCGAGTTATCGTCAGGATAGCCCTTGCTCTGGGCCTGATGCGGATCGTATTCGAAGCGGGTCTGACCCTCTTCGACCAAGGGCTTGAGCCAGCCTTCGACCTGCTGATAAAGCGCGTCGATGCTGGCGTTCCACTGCACGAGGTCATCGTGAAAACGCTGTTGCTTCTGCTCTTCGTAACGCTGATTGGCATTGAGCAAATCACTCAGGCGTTGAATCTCGTCCATAACGGCGATTCCCGGTTTACGCGCCCGAGTATTCGAACGCGTTGACCGAGGGTGTCACAGCCATGGCAAGGTGTCGCGCTACATCGTGCAGTCGCTGCATCACGGCTTGGGAGGGATGACTTCCAGCTGTGACAGCCGATGACCTTTGACCAGCGCTGCGTCGATGTCGGTCTTGGCTTTCTCGGCGGCGTCCTGCGACTCGAACGGCCCGATCATGACCACTTCCCTGCCATCGACCTTGACCACATACGAAGGGTAATGGTGCTCGACCAGCCAGTAGGTCATGTCGCTCAGGGCTTCCTTCAAATGGACGCGAATGGTCCATTGCGGCGAAGCCGGGGTGGCGGCTTCTGTGACCGAATCGGTCGCCGGAACCTTGGCGGGCGTAGCCGGCTTACCGCCATCACAACCTGCCAGCATCAACACCGCCACCATCATTGCCATCTTGCGCACGTCTGTCGCTCCTCGTCTGAAGTGGCGAGAGTCTATCACTGCAGACGCACGCGGGTTGGCCGGCGAACGGCTGCCCGGCGGCTCCCCTGCGCCGGCGGCCAGCCTTGCGCTTCAAACCTGCGACTTTCCGACGCGGGCCGCACTCAGCGGATCGGCAACCGAGGGTGTGGGCTGGCCGGGTTTCGCGGAACGGTCGTTCATCGCAGCGATCTCGCGCGCCGCCTTGGCTTTGTCGAAAGAACCGTCCCATTTGGCAATGGCAATGGTGCCGATGCCGTTACCGATCAGGTTGGTGACCGCGCGTGCTTCATTGAGGAAACGGTCGACGCCCAGCAACAGCACCAGACCGATCATGGGAATGCCGTGGAACACCGACAGCGTCGCGGCCAGCGTGACGAAGCCCGCCCCGGCCACCCCGGCCGAGCCTTTGGAGGTCAGCAGCAGAACGCCCAGCACCGTCAGTTGATCCCACAAGGTCAGCGGCGTGTTGGTCGCCTGCGCGACGAAGATCGCCGCCATGGTCAGGTAGATGCAAGTGCCGTCGGAATTGAACGTGTAACCGGTCGGCAGGACCATCCCGACCACCGATTTCTCGCAGCCGAGTTTTTCCAGCTTGACCATCATTCGCGGCAGCACCGCTTCTGTGGAGCAGGTCCCGAGGGTGACGAGAATTTCGTCCTTGAAATACCGCAGGAACTGCATCAACGGCAGCCCCGACCAGCGTGCCACCGAGCCCAGAATCACCACGATGAACAGCAGGGTGGTGACGTACAGCGCGACCAGCAACTGGCCGAGCGACAGCAGCGTGCCGATGCCGTATTTGCCGATGGTGAACGCCATCCCCGCCCCGGCCCCCAGCGGCGCCAGGCGCATGACCATCGCCACCACACGGAACAGGCTCTGCAGCAGCATGTCGATGACATTGACCAGCGGCTTGACCGGTTCGCCGATCTGCACCAGTGCAACGCCCATCAGCACCGAGACCAGAATCACCTGCAGCATCGCGCCTTTTGCAAACGCGTCGAACAGCGTGGTCGGGATGATGTTCATGAAGAATTCGACCACCCCGCCCTGCGCCGCGGCGGCCTGGGTGTAGCCGCTGATGGCACTGCCGTTGATGGTGTTGATGTCGATGTTCATGCCCACGCCGGGCTTGAGAATATTGACCACCACCAGACCGATCACCAGCGCCAGGGTCGAGAGGATCTCGAAGTAGATCAGCGCCTTGGCGCCAATGCGTCCCACCTCTTTGACGCTGCCCATCTTGGCGATGCCCACCACCACCGTGCCGAAAATGATCGGTGCGAGCAGCATCTTGATCAGCTTGATGAAGCCGTCGGCGAACGGTTGCAGCTTGGCGCCGATGTCGGGGAGAAAGAAGCCGATGGCACCGCCTATGACGATACCGATCAACACCTGAACGTAGAGCTGGGAATACCAGCGTGTCGAAGCCTGTTCCATGGATTGCCTTACTGTTGTTTTTGTATGAGGGGAAAGGACTGCTTGAGCGATGCAGGACGGGTGGGAGTGAGCCATCTGTCTTTAACGCCCTTTCGATCAGCGACGTAACAACCGACGCGTTCCCGGCTAAAGCCGGTCCTACGAAAAGCTTGCAGCGTCTACAGGAGCGGCTTGAGCCGGGAAAAGGCCGGTGCAAGCTGTGGAGCATGCGGCGTCTGGAGATCAGTCTTCGCGAGCAAGCTCGCTCCCACCGGATCGGTGCTTGGCGCCAGACCACGCCCGCCGTAATACCCTTGTGGGAGTGAGCAAGCTCGCTCCCACCGGTTCGGTGCTTGGCGCCAGACCACCCCGTGCCGCAATACCCTTGTGGGAGTGAGCGTGCCCGCTCCCACCGGTTCGGTGCTTGGCGCCAGACCACGCCCGCCGCAATACCCTTGTGGGAGTGAGCTTGCTCGCGATTGCGATGTGTCAGACACATCGCCGGTGACTGACACACCGCATCGCGGGCAAGCGCGCTCCTGCAGGGGCGAAGCGGCGTGTTTACGCCCCCTCACCCAGTTCACGCATCACCGCATACAGCGCGGACTTGGCTTCGAAGCCCACCCCCGGAATATCCGGCAGTCCAACGTAGCTGTTCTCTACCCGGATACCATCGGCGAAGCCGCCGAATGGCTGGAACACGTCCGGGTAGGACTCGTTGCCGCCCAGGTGCAGGCCTGCAGCGATGTTCAGGGACATCTGGTGCCCACCGTGAGGCACGACCCGACGGGACGACCAGCCCAGGTCCTTCATCACGTCGAGTGTGCGAAGGTATTCCACCAGACCGTAGGACAGCGCACAGTCGAACTGCAGGAAATCGCGGTCAGGGCGCATGCCGCCGTGGCGCAGCAGGTTACGCGCGTCCTGATGGGAGAACAGGTTTTCGCCCGTGGCCATCGGCAGCTCGTAGTGATTGGCCAGTTCCGCTTGCAACGCGTAATCCAGCGGATCGCCCACTTCTTCATACCAGAACAGGTTGTACGGCTTGATCGCTTCGGCATAGGCGATGCCGGTCTTGAGGTCGAAACGACCGTTGGCGTCGACCGCCAGGCGCTGGCCGTCACCCACCACTTCCAGCACTGCTTCGATCCGGCGCAGGTCTTCGGCCAGCGGCACGGCGCCGATCTTCATCTTCACCACGTCATACCCGCGATCCAGGTAGCTCTGCATCTCGGCCTTGAGCTTGCTCTGGTCTTTGCCGGGGTAGTAATAGCCGCCGGCCGCGTACACCCACACCTTGTCGTCGGCCACGCCGTTGCGGTAACGGTCGGCCAGCAGGCGATACAGCGGCTTGCCCTCGATCTTGGCCACCGCGTCCCAGACCGCCATGTCGATCGTCCCCACCGCCACCGAACGCTCGCCATGCCCGCCCGGTTTCTCGTTGGTCATCAGGGTTTTCCAGATGGCGAACGGGTCGAGATTGTCGTGTGCCTGGTCGATCAGCGTTTCAGGGTCTGCTTCCAGAACGCGCGCCAGGAAGCGGTCACGCATGAGCGCCCCCTGCCCGTACCGACCGTTGGAGTTGAAGCCGTAGCCGATCACCGGCTTGCCGTCGCGAATCACGTCGGTGATCACGGCGACCACCGAGCAGGTCATTTTGGAAAAATCGATGTAGGCGTTGGCAATCGGCGAGGCAATGGAAACGGTCTTCTCGCGAATATCGACGATACGCATGGGTGACTCCTGTTGTTTTAGGTGAAGAGGTGCAGCGCTTGGATGAGCCCACTCTAGGGCTGGACCTTTTGTTGCGGCCAATGCTAAAAACGCGGCACTCAATGCGCGGACGGCATCACGATGGAATTGGTCTGGCTGGAAGATTTCAATGTACTGGCGCAAAGCGGGAATTTTTCCCGGGCGGCCGAGCTTCGGCATGTCACCCAGCCGGCGTTCAGTCGCAGGATCCGCGCGCTCGAAACCTGGGTTGGCGTCGACCTGTTCGAGCGCACCACCCAAGGCGCGACGCTGACCGATGCCGGACGGCACATGCTCGACAATGCCCAGGAGATGACCCGGCGCCTGTACCAGATGCGTCAGGAAGCGCGCGAGGTCGCAGGCAAGCAGGCGCGTACGTTGCATTTCGCCGCCACTCACTCGCTGTCGTTCACCTTTTTTCCGGGCTGGGTGCGCGCCGCCGAACGCTCAGGGCCGCTGGAGGCGATCCGCCTGCTGTCGGACAACATGAGCGTGTGCGAGCACATGCTGCTGGGCGGCGAAGTGCAGTTTCTGTTGTGCCATCAGCATCCCGACGTGCCGCCGCGTTTTGCCGCCGATCAGTTTCAGTCCAAGGTCGTCGGCCACGATCTGTTAGTGCCATTGCGCGCCCGTAACAGCGAACCTGCGGCGCCAGGCATCGCGCCGCCACACCTGGCGTACACGGCCGAGTCGGGCCTGGGGCGGATCATCGCCGCGCGGCTGCGCAAGGAAGACCGGCCGCCGACGCTGAACACTGTTTTCAGCTCCCACCTGGCGGCGGTGCTGTTGTCCATGGCTCAGGAAGGAAAAGGCTTCGCCTGGCTGCCCGCAACCTTGTCGGAGGCGGAAGTGGCCAACGGCAAGCTGGTTCGGGCGCTGGACGAGCATTGGGACATTCCCGTCGAGATCCGCCTGTTCCGTCCCAACACCGCACTGAGCGATTTCGCAGAGGATTTCTGGGCCAAGCTCTGACGCCCGAAAATGGCAAGAAAAGCCCCGCGCACGGGCGGGGCTCGATGCTCAGCGGCTGGCGAAGTACATAGTGACTTCGAAGCCGATACGCAGGTCGGTGTACGCAGGTCGGGTCCACATGGACGATGCCTCCTCGATTGACCGGAACAGCCCGGCAGCTCCGGTTATACGCCGTTGTCCGGACACCGCAAGACCCGCGCAGCCTCGGCCCCGGCGCGGCGGCGAGACACTTGCGCTACAGCTGTCGCGACCTTGCAACAGGTGCCGTGCAGCGCGCTGATCCGGGTGTCGCGCTCCGCCGCTCTGGCCCGGGCTGCGCTGTGCCGCAGGCGATCGGGTACAGCATTTGCTGTACCCGGAGCGCGCCGTGAATTATTTTTTGTAACAGGCATATTTCGTCACAGCCGCTAGTCTGAGCGTTATCCCTGCCGCCCCGAATGCCTCGGCGGCCGTCCTCAGAGGACACAGAACAATAATCATGCGTTGAGGCCTCATGGTCGCAGCCGCATCAGGAGAGTCATCTATGCCGTTGCAGACCTCAGCCACCGGACCTGCTGATCTCAAAGCGTTCGTCGGCGATTACTTTGCCGACCGCAGCCTGCCGTCCGATGGCCTGATTGTGCAGTCCTGGTATCGCAGCGTGGTCGAGCACGGTCTGAAGCCGGCAGGCCGGGCCAACAAGGTGATCCTCAGCGCCGCGGAGATTCATCGCCATCAGGAATTCCACCACGATTACATGACCATCGCCGGCCAAGGCGTCAGCGGCCTGGCCAAGCGCGTGGGTCAGGCCGGATTCGCCGTGCTGCTGAGCGACGAACACGGCATCGCGCTGGACTCGCGGGTGCCAACCACCGGCAGCGCCTACGCCGATTCGGGCCTGATCGTAGGTTCGCGCTGGGATGAATCGCTGGTCGGCACCAACGGCATCGGCACCGGCCTGGCCTCGGGCAGCGCGTTGATCATTCATCGCGATGAGCACTTTCTGCGGGAAAACGATCGCCTGAGCTGTTCGGTCTCGCCGATCTTCGATTCGCTGGGCCAGGTGCGTGGCTGCCTCAACGCGTCCTGCCTGAACAGCAACGGTCCAAAAGAGGCACAATACCTGACACTGCAACTGGTGATCATGTACGCGCGGATGATCGAGAACGCCTACTTCCGCCACAGCCACCGCAACACCCTGACGCTGATGATCAAGCCCTGCGAGGACATCAGCGACCTGGCCAACGAGCAATTGCTGGCGCTGGACGACCAGGGCCGGGTGATCGGCGCGAACCGTGCGGCGTTCGTCGAGCATCAGAACCATGGCGACGGCCCGCTGCTGGGGCAAGCATTGAGCGCGCTGCTGCCGGTAGACGTCGAGCAACTGCTGCGACTGTGCAACGGTGGCGCCAATGCCACGCGTCTGCGCAGCGGCCAGCGCTTGCTGGAGGTCGGCTTGCGCATGCCGGTCAAGGTTCAGCCTGCCCGGTCGCCGGAGCCGCGGCCTGCGCAGATGCATCATTGCGCGCCAACGCTGGAGCGGCTGAGCGGTGGCGACCTGCGCCTGCAGCAGAGTGTGGCGCGCTTGCGCAAGGTGCTGAACAAGGACCTGCCGATCCTCATCAACGGCGAGACCGGCACCGGCAAAGAAGCCTTCGCTCGCGCGATTCACCTCGCGAGCCAACGGCGGGCCGGGCCGTTCGTGGCGCTCAACTGCGCAGCCATTCCGGAAACCCTGATCGAGAGCGAACTGTTCGGCTATCGCAGCGGCAGCTTTACCGGTGCCAGCAAGAAAGGCATGAAAGGCAAGCTGGAAATCGCCAATGGCGGCACCCTGTTCCTGGACGAAATCGGTGACATGCCCGCGCATTTGCAGACCCGCTTGCTGCGCGTACTGGCGGAGCGGGAAATTTCGCCCTTGGGCGCTGACACGCCCATGCCGCTGGACATCCAGGTCATCTCCGCGACCCATCAGAACCTGGCCAGCATGATGGCCAGCAAGACCTTTCGCGAGGACCTGTTCTACCGGTTGAACGGCATGACCCTGCACCTGCCGGCGTTGCGCGAGCGCAGCGACATCCGGATGCTGATCGATTCGGTGCTGCGTGATCAGCCTGGCGGGCAAGCCTGCCGCATCGACCCGGTCAGCCTGAAGTTGTTAAGCCGGTACGCCTGGCCAGGCAACATTCGCCAGTTGATCAATGTGCTGCGTTACGCAGTGGCAGTCGCCGACGAAGGGCTGATCGACACGACGTGTCTGCCGGCGGACATTGTCGATCAGGCGGCACTCGACCACGCCGTACCCAGTGCCCTGCCCGACCGCTTGCCGCTGGCACGGCTCACCGCAGACGACGAAGAACAGCGTCTGAAGGAAGCCCTGCGCCGGCACCAGTGGAACGTGACCGGGGTCGCCGACGAGTTCGCCGTCGCCCGGTCAACGCTTTACCGCAAGATGAAAAAATACCGGATCGTGCAGCCCAACCGGGGCGGATGAAAGCGCCTCAGATCTGGATGTACACCACGTGGGTATGGGTGAATTCGTAGACGCCGTGCTTGCCGTCCGCGCCGCCGATCCCGGACTTGCGGATGCCGGCGTGGAAGCCCTGCATGGCCTCGAAATTTTCCCGGTTGATGTAGGTTTCGCCGAAGTCGATTTCGTTGCAGGCGCGCATGGCCGCGCTGAGGTCGCGGGTGTAGATCGAGGACGTCAGACCGTATTCACAGTCGTTCGCCAAATCGATCGCCTGATCCAGATCATCGATGATCTGGATCGGCAGCACCGGCCCGAAGATCTCCTGGCGCATGATTTCCATGTCCTGACGGCAATTGGCGAGCACGGTCGGCTGGTAGTGGAAGCCCTTGCCGTCACGGTCGGCCACCGCGCCGCCAGTGATCACCTGCGCGCCATCGCCCACCGCGGTTTCAACCATCTGCGCGACTTTGTCCAGACCGGCCTTGTTCACCAGCGGCCCCATGTCCAGCCCTTCCTCTGCCAGCGGGTCACCGTATCGAGTCGCAGCCATTGAGGCGCTGACTTTCTCGATGAACTGATCGGCAACCTTGCGCTCGACGTAGACGCGCTCGGCGCAGTTGCACACCTGCCCGGTGTTGATCACCCGCGATGCAGTGATCGCCTTGACCGCCAGATCCAGATCAGCGTCCGCCAGCACGATGGCCGGTGCCTTGCCGCCCAGCTCCAGGTTGAGTTTGGTGATGTTGTGCGCGGCGGCAGCCATGATTCGCTGGCCGGTGGCAACACTGCCGGTGAAGTTGACCATGTCCACCCCGGCGCTGGCGCTGAGCGCGTTACCCACCGTAGCGCCCCTGCCGGAGACGATGTTGACCACGCCTTTGGGCAGATCGGTCTGGGCGAGCAATTTGGCGAATTCGAAGCAGTTGATCGGCGTTTCTTCGCTGGGTTTGATCACGATGGTGTTGCCTGTGATCAGCGCCGGGGCGAGCTTGCGGGCAATCAGGAAGAACGGAAAATTCCACGGCAGAATGCCCGCGACCACGCCCAGAGGCTTGCGGAATACGAAGATGTTTTCACCAGGCCGGTCACTGGTGAGGATTTCGCCTTCGAGACGGCGCCCCCACTCGGCCATGTAATCCAGGTAATCGGCTGTGAAGTTCACTTCCACCAGCGCCAACCCCAGCACCTTGCCCTGCTCGGCGGTAATGATTCGCGCCAGCCGGTCGGCGTTCTCGCGCACCTTGGTCGCGATCTGGCGCAGGTAACCGGCGCGCTCGTTGGCCGGCTTGCGAGCCCAGCCTTTTTGCGCCGAGCGGGCGGCGGCGATGGCCCGCTCGACCTCGCTCAGGCTGGTTTCCGGCACCGAGCCCAGCAGATCGCCGTTGGCCGGATTGAACACCTGAATGTGGTTGTCGCCGGCGCTGAAGGCGCCATCGATATAGCTTTGGTAGATCGGTAGCGGGTTGCTCATGGGGGTTGCCTCTTTTTATCGATTGGATATGTGATCCCTGCAGGGGCGACCGGGGTGGCGCTCCACCTTGCCCGCGATGGCGATGTGTCAGACAGCAATGGGGTGCCGACACATTGCAATCGCGGGACAAGTCACGCTCCTACAGGTAGGGCGTTTACTGCGCCGCTGCGGTCTTGGCCGACGCCATTTCTTTCTTCAGGTCGTTGGCGCGTTTGATGATGTATTGGTGCACCAGCTCGACTTCATCGGGCTTGAGCTCCTCGGCGAACGACGGCATGCCGTCATTGACCCGGCCGCCATAGACGATGCCGAGGAACATCTGATGATTTTCCTTGCTGAGCATGCGCAGATCCGGCAGCACGCCGCCGCTGATCGCGTTGATGCCATGGCAGGTGTCGCAATGGCCGTTGAACAGCGCGCGGCCTTTGTCCACTTGCTCGGTGGTGCCGGTGAAGGCCGGTGGATCGACCTTGCGATCGGCGTATTTGTATTTCAGGTCAGGCAGCTTCGCCGTTCCGCCCAGTTTGTAGGTCAGCACCTGGGCGTTGGGCTTGACCCCGGCGCGCAACGACAACGCGCCGGCGAAGGTCGAAAACGCGCCGCCCCATCCCGCCATGAACGTCACGTACTGCTCGCCATCCACCTCATACGTCACAGGGCCGGCCATCACACCGGTGTTGGCCGGTTGCTCCCACAACACCTTGCCCTTGTCGGCCGAATAGGCGACCACCCGCCCGTCCGCAGTGCCCTCGAACAACAGGTTGCCCGCGGTGCTCAGCGTGCCACCGTTGAAGATCGTCGAATACGGCACTTCCCAGCGCGCCTCCTGCTTGAGCGGATCCCAGGCGATGAGCTTACCGGTCCAGGTGTCGGCCAGTTTGCGCAGGCCGTCCGGGTCCTCCGGCATCATTCCGGTGTTGACCTGCAACTGGTACATGCTCTTGAATTTCTTGCGCGGCGGCTGGCCGTCGACGTCCTGATACAGCGCCGACATGATGTGCGCGGGAATGTAGACGAGGCCCGTCTGCGGGTTGTAGGACATCGGCTGCCAGTCATGGGCGCCCCAGAATGCAGGCTGCACCAACAGCGCTTTCTTTTCCGGGTCGCGCCAGTAGACCGCGGCCTTTTCATCGACGATCGGCCTGCCGGTCTTCATGTCGACGCCGCTCGCCCAGTTGATCGGCACGATGTTTTTCGCCGACAGCAGCTCGCCGGTCTTGCGGTCGATCACGTAGAAAAAACCGTTCTTGGGCGACTGCATGAGCACTTGCCGCTCTTTGCCATCGATCTTCAGGTCCGCCAGCATGATGTGCGCGGTGGCGGTGAAATCCCACGCATCGCCGGGCGTGGTCTGGTAATGCCAGACGTATTCGCCGTTGTCGGGATTGATGGCGATGATGGACGACAGAAACAGGTTGTCACCCTTGCCTTCAGAACGCAGACGCGGGTTCCAGGACGAGGCGTTGCCGACGCCGATGTACAGCAGGTTCAGTTTCGGGTCGTAGGACATCGAATCCCAGACGGTCCCGCCGCCACCCTGTTCGACGAACTTGTCGCCAAACCAGGTTTTGCTGGCAATCTCCATGGCCTTGTTTTCCGGCGGCAGTTTCGGATCGCCAGGGACGGTGAAGAATCGCCAGTCCTGCTTGCCGGTCTCGGCGTCATAGGCAGTGATGTAGCCGCGCACGCCATATTCGGCACCGCCGTTACCGATGATGACCTTGCCTTTCACCACCCTCGGCGCACCGGTGATGGTGATGCTGCGATCGGGATCCGTGCGGGTGTCCACCGACCAGACCTTCTGCCCGCTTTTCGCGTCGATGGCCTCCAGGCGGCCGTCGAGTACGCCGACGAATACTTTGCCGCCCCAGACGGCCACGCCGCGGTTGACGGCATCGCAGCATGCCTCGCCCGCGCGGCTGCGATCGGAGTGCGGGTCGTATTTCCAGAGCAGTTTGCCATCGCGGGCATCCAGTGCGTACACCACCGAAAACGGCCCCGTGGTGTACATCACGCCATCGACCACGATGGGCGTGGCTTCGACACCCCGGTCGATGTCCAGCTTGTAGGTCCAGGCCAGTCCCAGTCCCGAGACGTTGCCGTCGTTGATCTTTTTCAGCGGGCTGAAGCGTTGCTCGTCGTACGTGCGTCCGTGACTCATCCAGTTTCCCGGTTCCTGATCGGCGGCGCTGATTCGCGCGCCGTCAACCTGCGCAGGCTGTGCAGCGAACGTCTGCGGGCTGAAAGCAACGCCCAGTGCGATGGCGGCGAAAAAGAGTCGGGTGGGGGCGCCGGGCAGGCGCGGATGCTGGCCAAATCGGTTCATGTGGCTCTCCGTTCTTATTAGAACCGGGCGCTTGGCTGCCCCGGCTGTCGAGCGAGAGAGCAAGCGCTGTGCCACGCTGAAGAAAGCCTTTTGTTTCAGATAATTAACCGCACGATGCCCTCCTGCTGATCGCGCTGTCGCGCTACACTTGTCGCGTTTGCAGCGACACATGCCGCAGGGACGTCACGCCAGCGCGCTACGGACGGTGCTCATGCCACCGAGATGCCGAGCAGGCGAACCGCCGTCGAACCCGATGCTGGCATTGTGGTCAATCTCTCAAGCCAACCCAGACAGCGTGCTGTTCATGAACTCAGTCCCAAGCAAACCCGGCAGGCACTGCCGCGACGGCGTATCGTCGCCTGCATCGCCTGTGTGCATGCGTATGCTCAAAGCCGATCTATCGTGAACACGTCCATTCCCTCAACGACAACGGCGCCGATGACCGAAAGCCCACCCCCGCACGCCGATTCAGCACAGCGCTGGATCATCTGCGAGCACTGTGACTCGCTGTACGAATCGCAAGCCCTGAACAAGGGCGAGACCGCGTATTGCCTGCGCTGCGCCGCCGTGCTCGACCGCGGTCATCGCATGAGCATCGAGCAACTGCTGGCGTTGAGCGTCGCAGCCGGGATCCTGTTCATTTTCGCCAACGTGTTTCCGGTCATCAGCATCAGCATGCAAGGCCTGCATAACGCGGTGACGTTGTGGGGTTCGGTGCACGCGCTGGCGCAAGGGCAGATCACCCTGATCGCACTGGTAGCGGGGCTGGCAATCATCTTCGCCCCCGCGTTGCAGATCGCCCTGCTGTTCTGGGTGCTGGCCCATGCCCATCGCGGAGAAATCGCACCCGGCTTCAGAACCTGCATGCGCACCCTGGAACACTTGCGGCCCTGGAGCATGCTCGAGGTCTGTCTGCTGGGGATTCTGGTGGCGATCATCAAGCTGGCGGGCATGCTGGATGTCCACCCGGGCGTGGGTCTGTGGGCCATGGCCATGTTGATGGTGCTGATCGTGCTGATCGCCGGCAAGGACATTCGCCGACTGTGGGACGAACTGGGAGTCGAACCGGAATGAACGGCATCCCCTTCGCGCGGGAACACAAGGTCACCCTGTGCCATGTGTGCAGCTATGTCTGCGCCGAGGACGATGAGGCCTGCCCGCGCTGCGAATCGGCAGTGCATCCGCGCAAGCCCGACAGCCTCAGGCGCACCTGGGCGTTCCTGCTCGCCGGGCTGATTTTCTACATCCCGGCCAATACTCTTCCGGTGATGTTCACGACATTGCTGGGCAGCAGCAGCGAGAACACCATCATGAGCGGGGTCATCGAGTTCGCCGAAGGCGGCTCGTGGGACATCGCCATCCTGATCTTCATCGCCAGCGTGCTGGTGCCCTGCATCAAGTTTCTGGTGCTGGGCATGTTGCTGGTGACGTGCCAGCGCCGCAGCCAGTGGGCCATGCGCGAGCGCTCGCGCCTGTATCGCTTCATCGAACTGATCGGCTATTGGTCGATGCTCGACGTGCTGGTCGTGGCGCTGGTCGCCGCGCTCGTTCAATTCCGCGGCTTGAGCACCATCGAGCCCCGGCTTGGCATTCTGTTTTTTGGTCTGGTGGTCGTGATGACGATGTTCGCCGCCATGAGTTTCGATCCCCGGCTAATCTGGGACGCAGAGGTTGAAGATGTCCGATAACACACTCCCCCCGTCAGCCCCCGCGCGCCCGCATGTCAAGGCCCGCAAGGCGCGTATATCACTGGTCTGGCTGGTGCCGATCGTGGCCGGCATCATCGGCCTGTCGATGGTGATCCACGACTTCCTCAACGTTGGCCCGAAGGTGGTGGTGTCGTTCCTCACGGCCGAAGGGCTGGAGGCGAAGAAAACCCAGGTCAAATACAAGAACGTAGTGATCGGGACCGTGACCGACATCGCGCTCAGCGACGACCGCACGCACATTCTGGCGACCATCGAACTGAATCAGTCGGCCACCCCATTCACTCGCGCCGACACGCAGTACTGGGTGGTTCGCCCGCGGATCGGCGCCCACGGCGTGTCAGGCGTCGACACCTTGCTGTCGGGTGCATTCATCAGCGCCGACGCGGGCAGTTCGGACAAGACCGAAAAGAATTTCACCGGTCTGGAAACCCCACCACCAGTGACCTTCGGCGAACGCGGCAAGCGCTTCATCCTGCACACCGATGACCTCGGCTCGCTGGACATCGGCTCCCCGGTGTATTTCCGCCGTATTCAGGTGGGTCAGGTGGTGGCCTACGAACTGGCCAAGGACGGCAAGGGCGTGGACATCGAAATCTTCATCAGCTCGCCCAACGATGAGTTCGTGCTCACTGACTCGCGTTTCTGGAACGCCAGTGGCGTCGATGTCTCGCTGGGCGCCGCCGGATTGAAAGTCTCCACCCAGTCGCTGACCTCGATCATCTCGGGCGGCATTGCGTTTCGCGAGCCCAACTATAGCCCTGACGCCAAGCCTGCCGAGGGCAACGCCGAGTTCAAACTGTTCGATGACCAGGCCAGCGCCCTCGCTCCACCTGACGGCGAACCCAAATACATCCGCATGCGCTTCAATCAGTCCCTGCGCGGGCTGGTGGTCAACGCGCCGGTCGATTTCCTGGGTGTGAACGTCGGCCGCGTGGTGTCGGTGGACCTGGACTACGACCCGGCGACCGGCAGTTTCCCTGGCGTGGTCGGCGCTGTGATTTACCCGCAACGACTGGGCGCGGCCAACGACAAGCTTCGGCAACAGGCTGGCGGTGGCGACGAAGAAGAGCAGACGTCGAGAATCATCGGTCGCTTCGTCGAACGCGGTCTGCGGGCACAGGTTCGCACCGGCAACCTGCTCACCGGCCAGCTGTACGTGGCCATGGATTTCGATCCGAAAGCGCCGAAAATTGCCTACAACGCCAAGGCCCGGCCGCTTGAGGTGCCTACCGTCGGCGGCAGTTTCGACAAACTTCAGGAGCAGTTGCAGGCCTTCGTCGACAAGCTGGGCAAGATTCCGCTCGACGATCTGGCGAAGAACCTCAACGGCAGTCTGATCGAATTGCAGAAAACCATGAAACAGGTCAATGGCGAAGTGTTGCCGCAGATGCGTGGCACCTTGCAGCAAGCGCAGAAAACCCTTGGCAGCGCGAACGACACATTCGCCGACGACTCCCCGGCGCGCCAGCAACTGGGCCAGGCCATGGAGGAAGTCCAGCGCACCGCGCGTTCCGTGCGCGTATTGACCGACTTCCTCAGCCGACACCCGGAATCGCTGATTCGGGGACGCAGCGGCGACGCGGCGCCCGGCTCGTATAAAGGTTCTTCCTCATCCCGTGAAATCGCTCCGGAGCCTGTGCAATGACCCTGCGTAACCACTTTCTGACGTTGGCCTGCGCGTTGAGCCTGGGCGCCTGTTCCTCGACGCCGACGCACTACTACACCCTCATCGCGCCTGCGACCCAGCCTGCAGCCAATATTGCGCAGGCGCCGTTTCAATTCGAGATGCAGCCGGTACTGATGGCCGTGCAAGTGGATCAGCCGCCGCTGGTGGTGCGTCAGGGCGACGGCAGCCTGGCGATTCTGGAAAACGAACGCTGGGGCGCCCCGCTCGGGGATGAGTTTCACGACGCGCTGACCGGACAACTGGAGCGTCGCCTTGGCTCGCGGGATCTGGCCGGGTTGCCCAAACAGAGCGACGAGCCGGTGCTGTCGGTGCGCACCGATGTGCGGCGGTTCGAGTCGGTGCTCAATCAATACGCGCTGATCGACGTGGTGTGGAACCTGAGCGTGCGCGGCGCCGGGGCCAAACGCCAGACGCTGACCTGCAGCAGCGTCATCCGCGAGCCTGCGGGAACCGGCATGGAAAACCTGGTGCTGGCCCATCAGAAAGCCGTGTCGAATCTGGCCGATATCATTGCTCGAACCGCGACTGACTGGGCTCGCCAGCCCTCCTCGCGCTGCCCTTCCTGATCCTGAAGATTGAACTGACGGGCCGCCATGCAATGTGGCGGCCCGCCTTGCCTCCTGCCCATCGGCTATACGCGCCGTTTATGAATATCCATTCAGTCGTAACACTTTCATACAACCATTTGAGAAAAGTCTGACAAATAGCACCAAAATGGATCCACATTCGAATGAATGTGAGTTATCGTCCGAACGCCTTACGCCGTTATTCATTTGGTTTACATCAACCACTCGTTGGAATTCTCCCTGCAAAAGGGATGCTACGAGCTCCACGCTGCAAGACGCATCATCAGGCCTCGGCCAGTGATCAAGGAGTTTCATCATGTCAGGGATCGGTGTGCGGCTCAGGCAGGAACGCAACCGGCTTAAACTCTCCCAGAGCGCCCTCGGCGCGATCGGAGGGGTGGAAACGAACGCACAAGGCAATTATGAAAGCGGGGCGCGCTCGCCCAAGACCAGCTACCTGCTGCGCATTGCCGAGGCCGGTGTCGATCTCAACTATGTGCTCACCGGCGTGCGCACGGACAAAACGAACGCCGCGAATGAGGGTGACGGCGCCGGGCTGAAGCCGGTTGTGGATCACCATTTGCACAAGGTGACCGATCAGTTGCATCGCAATCTGTATGGCCTGATCGACGCGCTGTATCAGATGGCGCAATTGATCGAAACCCGCGCGAACGACACCTTGGATGAACAGGCAAAAGCCGAACTCGACAACATGAAAGCCGAGGCCCAGTCGCTGGCTCAGGCGTCGGTGCGGCTGATCTTCATTACCTCGAAACTGAGCTGATGACCTGCGCCGGGTGATGTACAGCCCGGCGATCCCTGCGGCATGATTCGCTTTCTCCAAACAATGTGGAACGCGCCGTGTCTCTTGCCCCTTCTGACCCCAGTCTGCTGACCGCCAGCGCGGCCTTCAAACAGCTCCAGCGCCGGGAACTGACCGCGCAGCAACTGCTCGGCGCCTGCCTGGAACGTATCCGCGATCAAGAACCACAGGTCCTGGCCTGGCGCCATATCGACGCCGAGCGCGCCCTCGAACACGCCCGCGCACTGGATGCGGGTCCGATACGCGGGCCCTTGCATGGTCTGCCGCTGGGGGTGAAAGACCTGTTTGATACCCGTGACTTTCCGACCAGGTATGGTTCGCCGATCTATCAACACCATCGGCCGGTGACCGATGCAGCCGCCGTTGCCCTGTGCAGAGCAGCGGGGGCTATCGTGTTAGGCAAGACCGTCACCACCGAATTCGCCACCTTCACCCCCGGGCCGACTCGCAACCCGCACAATCCGGGGCACACACCGGGCGGATCCTCCAGTGGCTCGGCAGCTGCCGTGGCGGCGAACATGGTGCCGCTGGCGCTGGGAACGCAGACCGCTGCGTCGATCGTTCGCCCGGCGGCCTACTGCGGGATCGTGGGTTTCAAACCCGGCTTCGGCCTGATTTCCCGTGCAGGCGTGAAAAGCCTCAGTGAGTCGCTGGACACGGTAGGCGGTTTTGGCCGCAGCGTGGCGGACGTGGCGCTGCTGACCTCGGTGATGGCCAATGCTGCGGCCTGGCGTGATCTGCCCGAGGACAGCAAACCTCGAATCGGCGTCTGTCGTACGCCGCATTGGGACAGCGCGAGCGCAGCGGCGCAGCAGGCGTTCGAAGGCACTGTCCAGCGTCTGGCCCGGGCTGGCGCGTTTGTGGTCGATGTCAGCCTGCCCGACGCCGTTGCCGCGCTGACCGAGGTGCACGATGAAGTGATGTGCGCCGAGGCCTTCAAGGCGCTGGCCGATGAGCGTTTGCATCATCCTGAATGGCTGAGTGAACGGCTCAGGGCAATGCTCGAGCGCGGCGCCGCCGTGACCTACGAGCAGACCGTCAGCCATCGCGCACACGTGGCGTCGGCCCGTCATCAACTGGGACGTGGCTTTGCCGCATACGATCTGTTGATGACGCCCAGCGCGTGTGGCGAGGCCGATGCAGGCCTTACCGCCACTGGCGATCCGCTGTTCTCACGTATCTGGAGTCTGCTGGGTTTGCCGAGTGTGGCACTGCCGACCGGATTCGGACCGCAAGGTCTGCCACTGGGCATTCAACTGATCGGACCTTCGATGAGCGATACGGCGACGTTGGGGTTCGCGCACTGGATCGAACAACGCCTGCACGGCTGAGCGATGCGCGGGTTCCGAGGAGAAAGGGCCGACTGAGGAAATCGTCAGGCGTACGGCACGCGTGAACGGCCGTACGCCCTCACCCGGAGCGGGTCAGCGGCGTTTGAGCCGGTCGATGATCACCGCCAGCAACAGGATCGTGCCGCGAATCACATACTGGTAGAAGGTGTCGATGTTCTTCAGGTTCATCGCGTTCTCGATGATCGCCAGGATCAGCACGCCGGCAATCACGTGACGGATCATGCCGATGCCGCCGCTGAGCGAAACCCCGCCCAACACGCAGGCAGAAATCACCGTGAGCTCGAAACCCTGACCGATCATCGGCTGGCCGGAGGTCATGCGCGAGGCCAGCACCACACCCGCTAGCGCGCCGATCAGCCCGTGCACGGCGAAAATGATGATCTTGGTGCGGTCGACATGAACGCCTGCCAGTAATGCGGCTTCCTGATTGCCGCCGATGGCCAGCGAGTTGCGCCCGTAGGTGGTGTAGTTCAGCAGCCAGCCGAAAAACACGAAGCAGACGATGGTGATCAGGATCGGCACCGGCACGCCGAACAACTGCCCGTTGCCGAACACGAAGAAGCCTTCTTCGCCCACGCCTACCGCTTTACCGTTGGAAAAAATATACGCCAGACCGCGCACGATCTGCATGGTCGCCAGCGTGGTGATCAACGCGTTGATGCGCAACTTGGCAATGACGATGCCGTTGATCAGACCGACCAGCAGCCCCATGGCCAGCGCGGCCGACACGCCGAGGAACACGCTCTCGGTGTCACGAATGACGATCCCGGCGATGACGCCCGAACAGGCCAGCACCGAACCGACCGACAGGTCGAAATGCCCGGATGCCAGGCAGAACAGCATGGTGCAGGCTGCGATGCCCACAGTTGAAATCGCCAGCCCCAGGCCACGCATATTGAGCGGCGACATGAAGTTATCGATGAGCAAGGCACAGAGCACAAATATGCCCAGTGCGGCCAGGAGCATCGCCCAATCGTCGAAGAATCGACGCATGTTCATGCCCTGGCGGGGAGCCGTCAGGCTGGTTTCGGTAGACATACGCACCTCGTTTTTATTTTTCACTGTCAACACCCGCTGTCAGCCGCGCGTGCGCGGCAATGCCAGCTGCAATAACCGTTGCTCGTTGGCTCCATCGCGAGAAAGCTCGCCGGTGATCGCGCCTTCGCTCATGACCAGAATGCGGTCGGAAATACCCATCACTTCCATCAGATCGCTGGACACGACGATGACCGCAATGCCGTCCGCCGCCAGGTTGTGGATGATCTGATAAATCTCGGACTTGGCACCGATGTCGATGCCTCGGGTCGGCTCGTCGAGCAGCAATACCTTCATCGGCATCGACAGCCAGCGGCCGAGAATGGCCTTCTGCTGGTTGCCGCCGGACAGGAACAGCATCTGCTGCTCCGGCGAAGGCGTCTTGACGTTCATCGAGCGGATCTGGGCCTTGGCGTTTTCCCGCTCCCACTTGCCCTGAATCAGACAACCCAGGTGCACATGTCGAGGCCGCGCGCCGATATTGATGTTTTCGGCGACGCTGGACAGCGGCACGATGCCTTCCTTCTTGCGGTCTTCCGGGCACAGCAGGATGCCGGCAGAAATCGCATCGCGCGGGGATCGCAGTTCAAGGGGCTTGCCATCCAGTTGCAGGGCGCCGGCATGACTGCGCGTCAGCCCGGAAAGCAGGCGGAACAGCTCGGTACGACCGGCGCCGACCAGCCCGAAGAAGCCCAGCACTTCGCCCTTCTCGACCGCGAAACTGACCGGCTCCTGCAGCCCAGGCCCCATCAGGCCGGTGACGCGCAGACTCGGACCCTGGTGCTGGCGCGGGCGATAATTGTAGATGTCCTGAATGTCGCGCCCGACCATGCACGTCACCAGACGATCATGGTCCAGCTCAGCCATGTCTTCGAAGGTGCGCACGAAGCGCCCGTCCTTGAACACAGTCACCGCGTCACACACCCGGAAAATCTCTTCCATGCGGTGCGACACATACAGAATCACTCGTCCTTCGTCGCGCAGCTTGACGATGATGTCCATCAAGCGATCGATTTCCCGCGCCGAGAGGCTGCTGGTCGGCTCATCGAAGGCGATGACGTGAGCGTTGCGCGACATGGCCTTGGCGATTTCCACCAGTTGCCGCTGGCCCAAAGACAGGTCGCCCAGGCGCATGCCCGGATCGATCTCGTCGGCCAGGCCTTTGAGCAGCTCGCGGGCGCGGCGCGTCATCGCACGGCGGTTGACCATGCCCCAGCGATTGGGCATGTGCCCCAGCAGCAGGTTCTCCGCCACCGACATTTCCGGCACCAGATGCAGTTCTTGGTGAATCACTGCAACCCCAGCAGCGATGCTGTCCGCGGTGGACTTGAATGCCAGGTGCTGATCGCCGATCTGCAGGTCGCCGCTGTTGGGCTGGTACGAGCCGCCAAGGATTTTCAGCAGCGTGGATTTACCCGCGCCGTTCTCGCCCATCAACGCATGAACGCTGCCTGGCCGAGCCTCGAAATTGATGTCTGACAGCGCCTTCACGCCCGGGAAGGTCTTGCCGATCCCGTTGAAGCGCAGACTGCCGCCCGATTGTTGTTGTTGAGCTGATGCCTGTTGCATGAACCACCCTCCTCCTCGCTCCACGCCATGGGCATGAAGCGAGGCCTTGCAGATGTCAGCCTGTGTTATCAGGCCGGCCAATGTGCGCCGCGATTACTTGTACAGACCAATCTTGGTCAGCTCGTCCTTGAAGTTCGCACGGGTGATCAGGGTCACGTCATCCATGGCGGTGTACTTCGCCGGTTCCCTGCCGGTGGTGACCCACTCGTACATTTGCAGGGCGGTGTTGTAGCCCTCTTTGTCAGGGCTTGGCAGCATCGAGCCGAAGAAGCCGCTTTCGGGTTTCTTCAGTTCGTCGATGGCATCGGTGCCGTTGATGCCGATGCCGATGACGTCGGCCGGGATAAACCCCGCGCCTGCGGTTGCGCGCACGCCACCGAGCACGGTGTTGTCATTCATGCCGCCGACGATGAGCTTTTTCGCGCCTTTGGGCAGTTTAGGCAAGGCCGCGTTAGTGGCGTCCATGCTGCCAGGTACGTCGAGGGTTTTCTGCGGGGTGAAGAGGATATGGTCTTCCGGCAGACCGGCTTTTTTCAGTGCTTCGACCGAACCGTCGGTGCGCTTCTTGCCTGTGTCCAGCTCGTTGTAGGTGTTGATGATCGCGTAGGTTTCCTTCCAGTCCCACTTGCGATTCTGCGCTTCGGCGGCCATGGCCGCGCCCTGTTTCTGACCGACCTCGAAAGCGGCCATGCCCAGATAAGGAACGTCTTCCATGAACTTGCCTTTTGCATCGACGAAGCGATCATCCACCGCCATGACCTTCATGTCGTTGGCCTTGGCTTTGGCAACGATCGACGGACCGAGGGAGACATCAGGCGGGCAAATGACGAAACCCTTGGCGCCGTTGGCGGCCAGGCTGTCGATGGCAGAGAGGGTTTTCTCGCCGTCCGGCACGGCAATCTTGATCACTTCGAAACCGTGATCCTTGCCAGCTTTTTCGGCGAATTGCCATTCAGTCTGGAACCAGGGCTCTTCAGCCTGTTTGACCAGAAAACCGATCTTGACCTTGTCAGCGGCAAACGCGCCGCCCGTCATTCCGACAATGGCGGTGGCAACAGCGGCACAGCACAGGGAACGAATCCCGTGGCGACTCAACATAGCTAACTCCTTATTTTTATTGAATAGCTACAGCGTTCAGCAGTGGTTGTCGTGACGACCCGAGTGAGGGGGCCGATCGACTGAAAACAGTCATATCATATTATCAATGACGTCTATGTAACCGAGTGTCACACCCCTTCAACGCGCCCCCGCGTTCATCCAGAGAACCGGTGCGATGGCGTTCCCTTGATACCGGTTTCGGCACTCAACACACAGCCGTCCAGCTCAAGGGCGCCGCTGGCAGGCCTTGCGCTGGTGACGAACAGCGTGGTCATGTCCGGCCCACCGAAGACACAACTGGTGGGGTGGCTGACGGGAAGTTCGACGATGCGATCGACGCGGCCATCGGGCGCGAAGCGGATGATGCAGCCACCGCCCCAGCGCGCGTTCCAGACGTACCCTTCGGCGTCCATCGCTGAGCCATCCGGAGTTCCCCGCGGATGTTCATGGGCCCAGATATCGCGCTCGCCGAGCGAGCCATCGGGGCGAATCGGGTAACGATAGATCAGACCGTCCAGACTGTCGGCGGACAGCAGTGCCCCGCCGCCGGCTGGCCAGAGCATCGTATTGACGATGCCCTGATCGCTCAGCAGCGCAGTGACGCGTGCATCGCCATCGATGCGAAAGATGCCGCCCGAGCGGCGCTCGAGCGGAAGATCACCACCCTGCGCATCAAGGTTGTTTTGCATGGTGCCCAGCCACAGCCGGCCCTGACTGTCGCAACGGGCTTCGTTGGCGCGATTGCCTTCGACCGGATCGGCGACGCACAACAGCGTGAGTTCGGGCTGGTCGGCAGGGGAATTCAGATTCAGGCGATAGACGCCGCTGGCCAGCGTTACCAGTGCATCGCCTGCAGAGGCGGGAATGAACGCCGACACCGGCTCGTTGAATTGCCAGTGACGCACCTCTTGCCGATGCAGTTGCAAGGCGCGGAACCCGGCAATATCGACCCAGTACAACGCCGCTTGCGCGTCGTCCCAGAAAGGCCCTTCGGCCAATGTGAAACGCTGGTCACAGACCGGCTGCCACTTCATAGGAATGTTCCTGTTTTATTATTGTTGTTCCAGGCCTTACGGCCCGCTTGCAACTCATTCGTTCACTGCTGCGCCATCGAGCGAGAGATCACCTCGCAAGCGTTTTCGATCAGACTCATGCACGCCCAGACACCGCGCGCCGAATCACGACTGGCAATCGCATCCGCCAGCTCTTTGTGCAGCGGCAGGGTCCTGCCCAACTCCCCCGGCACCGCCGAGGACACTTCAAACGAAATCGCCAGCAGCGCGCCCAGGGCCGGCAACATCTGCTCGATAAACTGGTTATGACTCGCCGCCAGCACCGCCTCATGGAAACGCTGATCGGCGTGGTTGTAATCACCCATGTCGGCGACACTGGCCGCCAGTTGCACGTACGCCGCCTGAATCTCGGCAATCTGCTGCGGTGTCGCGCGCTCACAGGCCCAACGCACGGCCATCGGCTCTATCGCACGGCGCAGGTCGAGCAGGTCCATCACCAGGCTTTTCGACAATCCCGTCGCCGCCAGCCAACCGACCACCTGCGGGTCGAACAGGTTCCAGCTGCGCGCCGGTAACACGCGGGTCCCGACCTTCGGGCCGACCTCCAGCATCCCCTTGGCCACCAGCGTCTTGATGGCTTCGCGGATCACTGTCCGACTGACGCCGAACTCCTCACCCAACGCCGCCTCCACCTTCAGCGACTGCCCCGGTGCAACGCTGCCCCGAGCAATCCAGGCCCCCAGGCGGTCTACTGTCGACGCGTGAAAACTGCTGCTCATTGATCCGCCCCTTCTCGCGGCCTTTCCGCGAACTGGAGGCTAATGATCATATGATTAGGTGTCAAACGGCTGTACAAGCCCGAAAAGCTGGACTAAACCTGTTCACCGAATCGCTCAAGCAGAAGCTTCTCCAAATAGTATTACAATTTATTTTTAAATCGAGTTTTTTGTTCTATATATTCATCCGTTCGGTTCGCTGATCGTCGAATAGTATGACCAATTGGCGTAAACGTCGTTCGCAGACACGCTGCTCTGCGTGCGGTCGCCCCATTGGCATGCGCAACGCTCCTAAAACAACAAAAGGAAGGACGCAATGAGGAAGACGCTTATCCCTGCCATCGGGCTGACCCTGCTGGCTGCGGCCCTGCAGGCCAATGCCGCCGCCGGCCTGTCCGCCGAACATAGCACCTTCGGCAAAATGCCGGATGGCACGACAGTCGAGAAATACACCCTGCGCAACAGCCTCGGCATGCAGGCGACGGTTATCACCTACGGAGGCACGCTCCAGTCGCTGCTCGTGCCCGACAAGAACGGCAAGGCCGAGGACGTCGTGCTGGGTTTCGATGACCTGGACGGCTACCTCAAAGGCACCTCGTTCTTCGGCGCCACCATCGGGCGCTTCGGCAACCGGCTCGCCGACGGCAAGTTCAGCCTGGACGGCAAGAGCTTCCAGGTGCCGCAGAACGACAAGACCAACGCCCTCCACGGCGGCACTAAAGGTTTCGACAAGCAGGTGTGGAAAGCTGAGCAGGTCAAGGACAAAGGCTGGGTGGGTGTGAAGCTGACCTACGTTTCGGTGGACGGCGAAATGGGCTTTCCCGGTACGCTGAAAACGGAAGTGACCTACAGCCTCAACGAGAAAAACGAGCTGCGCATCCAGTACCACGCCACCACCGACAAGCCAACGGTGCTGAACCTGACCAACCACAGCTATTTCAACCTGGCCGGTGCCGGCAATGGCGACATTCTCGATCAGGTCGCCGTCGTGCACGCTGCGCGCTACACGCCGGTCAATGAAAAGCTGATTCCGACCGGCGAGCTGGCACCCGTGGCGGGCACGCCGATGGACTTCCTCAAACCCGTCGCGTTCGGCAAGCGCATCCGTGAAGACCACCCGCAGCTCAAGTTCGCCGAGCCGACCGAGGGCGGCTATGACTTCAACTGGGTCCTGGACACCAAAGGCAAGGTCGGCAACCTGGCGGCCGATGTGGTCGATCCAAAATCCGGACGCCGACTGCAGCTGTTCACCAGCGAACCGGGCGTACAGCTGTATACCGGCAACTTCCTGGACGGCACGGTGAAAGGCAAAGGCGGCAAGATTTATCCGCACTGGGGCGCCTTTACGCTGGAAACCCAGCACTACCCCGATGCGCCCAATCAGCCTGCTTTCCCGTCCACTCGACTGGATCCGGGCAAGTCGTACAACCAGACCACCGTCTTCAAATTCCTGACCAAGTGACCCAGGCTGCGCTGGCTCATCGGCTCCTCTGATGAGCCAGCGACCGCCCACTCATTCGTCCACATCCTCAAGTTGCCACACATTCTTCTGTACCAAACGTAACCGTTTGGCATTGAAAGGATTATTTGACTGAATTTTCCTGACGGCAGCGACTCAGTGGAATGTGAGCGACTGATAGGGAGGTTAGCAAGAGTGGCACAGTACAAGCATTTCAGAATCGATTATCTGCTTCATGGCAAATACAAAAGCTTCTACATCAGCGCCGAAACCATGGATAACGCATCCGCATGGCATTGGGCTTCTGTAGACGCAGGATTTGGGCAGATACCGAAATATCGCTCGGACAAAGTCCCGAAAGTCAGTAAGCCCAAAGCCGAACAGCTGGGGCTGACGGACGTTGAGTGGGCAGAGTCGTGAGTCGCTGATCGGGCTTGTGAAGTGTTCAAGCCGGCCCCGTCGGCAGCGCTGGAAATGCGTGTCGGCGGGGCCCTGGATTTTGTCATTCCTTTAATGATTGCCCTCTTTCTGCTTCGTTTGGCTGCGTTGATTCCAGGCTCTCCGCCAAACAGCCAATCCACAGTTTGCCCCCCGCGGTCAGCCTTAGCCGACCCTGCCGCCTGGCCTATTCCCGGCTGAAGCCGGTCCTACTGACGGTAGGCGTTTCTTCTGTAGGCCCGGCTTCAACCGGGAAGGCGCCAGACGTCGCGGCTCACCAACGATAGCGCCCACTCGGGCCTATTACCGGCTGAAGCCGGTCCTACTGACGGTAGGCGTTTCTTCCGCAGGATCGGCTTCGACCGGGAAGACACCAAACGTCGCGGCTCACCAACGATAGCGCCCACTCGGGCCTATTACCGGCTAAAGCCGGTCCTACTGACGTATGCGCTTCTTCCGTAGGACCGGCTTTAGCCGGGAATATGCACCACACGTCACGCCGCAGAATCGATGGCGCAAACACAGGCATCTTCCTGCTGGCACAGAACATATTTGTGACCATTGACTGGCTGCATGGGCACCATTGGCGGAACTGATCATTAAACGATCATTATGAGTAAGGCCTTGGATTTACTGCCTCACAGCAACTTATCCACAGAGATATTCACGTTTTCCGTGGACAACTTTTTGAACGATATGGCGTTGACTTTCAGCGTCTGTCCAGCGTAGCCGCAGCAGTCATCATCGGCTCAAGCGGCAGGCACAACCGTTACGAAATCCGGCTTGCTCGCGACGACAAAAAGCTCTCGCAGGCAAGCGTTCCCTTCCCCATAATCCGCCCCTCTTCGGCACGACGCCTCCGGCAAAGGCAGCGCTCGCGGCACGTGTTAGCATCGCTGCCATGCGCAACAGTCACCGAGGAGCACCCATGCTGGAGCAGTCCACCTTCGCCGCCTTTCTGTTCGACATGGACGGCACGCTGACCAATTCGATCGCTGCCGCAGAGCGGGTCTGGACCCGATGGGCGCTCGATAAGGGCGTGAACGTCGACGAGCTTCTGCCCACCATTCACGGCGTACGCTGCATCGACACGCTGCGCCGCCTGAACCTGCCCGGCGTCGATCCCGAGCGCGAAGCCGAACTGCTCGCTCAGGCGGAAACCGATGATGTCGAAGGCGTGATCTCGATCGAGGGTGCTGCGGCATTTCTCGCAAGTCTGCCTGCTGAACGCTGGGCGGTGGTGACCTCGGCGCCGCGAAAGCTGGCCGAGCGCAGAATCCTGGCGGCTGGTCTGCCACTGCCCAAAGTCATGGTGGCCGCTGAAGACGTCGCCCACGGCAAGCCCGCGCCAGACTGCTTTTTACTGGCGGCCCGACGTCTGGGTGTAAACGCTGAAGAGTGTCTGGTATTCGAAGACGCGGTCGCCGGCATCACTGCCGCAGAGGCGGCGGGTGCGAAAGTGATGGTGATCACTGCGGCCCATTCCCACGCAATGGACACCGCGCATCCCACCCTGAAAAGCTATGACGCCTACTCGATCGAATTCAACGATGAAGGGCGATTGCAACTGCGCGCACGCTGAGCCAACTGGGCAGGGGCCGGTCTCAGCCCCTGCGACCGGCCTCTTGAGGTCGCTTCAAAGCAGCTGCTATTCAGCGCCGAGGACGCGAGCCAGTGTTGCCTTGACCTTGCCGATGCCGTCATGCAACGCCTGTTCGATCTCCGCCATGGTAATGACTGCGGAGGACTTGCCGGCGGCCGGGTTCACGACCAGCGCCAGACAGGCGTAATCCAGTTCCAGTTCGCGTGCCAGTGCGGCTTCAGGCATGCCGGTCATGCCGACGATGTCACAGCCATCACGCTCGAGCCGGACGATCTCCGCCACGGTCTCCAGACGCGGGCCTTGCGTGCATGCGTACACGCCAGAATCGCTGAACGGATAGCCTTCGGCAGACAACGCAGCGATCAGCCGCGCCCGCAAAGGCTCACTGTAGGGGTAACTGAAGTCAATGTGGGTGACATGCTCGAGGTCATCGGCAAAAAACGTGTGATCGCGGCCGCTGGTGTAGTCCACGAGGTCATGAGGCACACAGAAATGTCCGGTGCCCATGTCAGGGTGAATACCGCCCACAGCATTGACCGCGAGAATCGCTTCGGCCCCTGCCTGCTTCAATGCCCAGATATTGGCCCGATAGTTGACCTTGTGTGGCGGGAAGCGATGCGGGTGGCCGTGACGGGCCAGGAACATGACCTCGCGCCCGGCATAGTCGCCCACCTGGATCTCACCGGACGGCGCGCCATAAGGCGTGTTCATCGGCAGCGACTGACGAATTGTCAGGCCTTCGAGCTGCGTCAGGCCGGTGCCGCCGATAATTGCGTAAACAGTCATGGCAATTCCTTAATCGATCAAGTGTGCGGCGCGCAGGTCGCTCAACGCCGACAGCCAGCGCGGATGCTGACGGTATTCCGTGGTCGCAAGGCCCTGGCCTCGCATTCTGGCGACGCGGGCAGCGGGTGAAATCTTCAGGCGCTGGGCGGCACTCAACGCAAGCTCTGCCGCCGCGCGATCATTGCAGACCAGCCCCATGTCGCAGCCAGCCGTCAGCGCGGCCTCAATGCGACTGGCCGCATCACCGACCACATGCGCGCCTGCCATGGACAAGTCATCGCTGAAGATCACGCCGTCAAAACCCAGCTCACCGCGCAGAATTTCCTGTAACCAGCGACGGGAAAACCCAGCTGGCTGAGGATCGACATGGGGATAGATGACGTGGGCCGGCATGACCGCAGCCAACTGTTTGCTCAAACGGGCAAACGGAATCAGATCATTGGCGCGCAGGGTTTCCAGGCTGCGTTCGTCAACCGGTATCGCCACGTGGGAATCGGCCTCGGCCCAGCCGTGTCCCGGAAAATGTTTGCCGGTCGCCGCCATCCCCGCCTGATTCATGCCACGAATGAACGCGCCGGCCAGCAGCGCGGCGCGCTCCGGATCGCCTTCGAACGACCGCGTACCGACGACCGCACTTCGCTGGTAATCCAGATCCAGCACCGGCGCAAAACTCAGGTCAAGGCCGACAGAAAGCACTTCAGTGGCCATCAACCAGCCGCATTGTTCAGCAAGGTGTTCGGCATTGGGCGCAGCAGCGATGGCGCGCATGGCCGGCAGACGCACGAAGCCCTGGCGCAGACGCTGAACCCGACCACCCTCCTGGTCCACCGCCAGCAGCAGATCGGGACGGATGGCGCGAATGGATGCGCTCAGCTCACGAACCTGCCGTGGACTCTCGATATTGCGCGCAAAAATAATCAGGCCGCCCACTTCGGGCTGACGCAGAAACTGACGGTCTTCGGATGTCAGCCAGGTACCGGCGATATCCACCATCAGGGAGCCTTGCAGGCCAGAACTCATATGAAGATCCTTCAACAACCATTGCCCAGGCCGGCATGGTGAGGGATCGACGGGTGCGATGCAAATGCCGGCGCACCCGGCGTCGGCTGCGCCTCAGGCCTTGGCGGCGACTGGCGCAGAACTTTTGCTGCGCGGCTTGAGTTGGGCGTTGATCATCGCGGTGTCGGTCACGCCGGTTTCCGCGCGCATGCCGGCCGCCAGAAACGGCACCATCAAGCGCATGACCTGCTCGATGGACGTGTTGACGCCGAAATCGGTTTCGGCGATGGCGCGCAATGCCTTGATCCCGGACATGCTGAATGCCGCCGCACCCAGCATGAAATGCACGCGCCAGAACAGTTCGATAGGCGGAATACGCGGCGCGGCTTCGTTGACCAACAACATGTAACGGCGGAACACCTTGCCGTACATGTCCTCGAGATAACGCCGCAGGTGGCCCTGGCTCTGGCTGAAAGCAAGGCCCAGCAAGCGCATGAAAATCGACAAATCGTTGCCGCTTCGGGGCTGCACGACCAGCGCCTGCTCGACGAGGATCTCGAGCAACTCTTCCAGCGTGGGTTTGTGATCGGGCTTGGCCTGCCGACGCTCCAGTTCGCGATCCAGGCTGATGCAGAAAGGGCCCAGGAATCGCGAGAACACAGCTTGAATCAAGGCTTTTTTCGAGCCGAAGTGGTAGTTCACCGCTGCCAGATTGACTGACGCCTTGCTGGTGATGAGGCGCAACGACGTTTCGGCAAAACCTTTTTCCGCGAACAGCTGCTCAGCAGCATCGAGAATTCGTTCAACTGTTTCCGACTGGGCCATGGTTATTCGCCTGACAAACACTTGTTTGAAACATACGTTTCAGTCGATCGCCTGTCAACCCTGACGGTTCGTTTTCTGTCCAATGAGTCACGCCATTTAACCATACAAACCGTGGCCTGTAGCCAGCCCCTGCGAGACCATCCGGCGCGCTCGATAAAAAGGAGGATTGCCAAGACGCGATCACTGTATATAATCCCAGTCACTGTATAAAAAGACAGAGCGATGCACATGATCAAACTGACGTCACGCCAAGCCGAAATTCTGGACTTCATCAAGCGCTGTCTCGAAGATAACGGCTACCCGCCCACCCGTGCGGAAATCGCTCAGGAACTGGGATTCAAATCCCCCAACGCCGCTGAAGAACACCTCAAGGCCCTGGCGCGCAAAGGCGCCATCGAGATGACCCCGGGCGCTTCCCGCGGCATCCGCATTCCCGGCTTCGAAGCCAAGACCGAAGAAAGCGGCCTGCCCATCATTGGCCGCGTCGCCGCCGGCGCGCCGATTCTGGCCCAGCAACACATCGAAGAATCCCTGGCCATCAACCCGGCCTTCTTTCATCCGAGCGCAGACTACCTGCTGCGCGTACACGGCATGAGCATGAAGGACGTCGGGATTCTCGACGGAGACCTGCTTGCCGTCCACACCACCCGTGAAGCCCGCAACGGCCAGATCGTCGTGGCGCGGATTGGTGACGAAGTCACGGTCAAGCGCTTCAAGCGTGAAGGCAGCAAGGTCTGGCTGATCGCCGAAAACCCCGAATTCGCCCCTATCGAAGTCAACCTGAAAGATCAGGATCTGGTCATCGAAGGGTTGAGCGTTGGCGTGATTCGCCGCTAAGGAGAACGTTTATGCAGTTCCCACAGACACCGCAACAACATGCACAACTGCCTTTGTTCGAAGCATTCATGGCGCCTGTCGCGACGATGCTCGATGTCCCACGGCTTCACATCCCGGTGCTCGACGAAGTCGTCGATACGCCGTGGAACAGTGAGCCGGAAGCCTTTAGTGAATTGTCATTGCGCGGCGCTGCCGGGAACTGCCTGAACCTGCTCGCACCGATTCTGCGAGAACTCAGCCAGGACAAACATGACCGCTGGCTGACGCTGATCGCGCCGCCATCGAGCGTGACACAGGCATGGCTGCGCGATGCCGGCCTGAACCGGGAACGCATTATCCTGATGCATCCTCGTGGAACGCAAAGCGCACTGGAGCTGACTCGCGAGGCGCTGCGCCTGGGCCGCAGCCACACCGTGGTGAGCTGGATCAATCCGATATCGGGCAGCGCTCGTCAGCAACTGATCAGCGCGGCACGCACCGGCGACGCACAGAGTCTCAACATCCGCCTGGGCTGAACCGGCAAACCGCGTGAGGAAGGATTCGGGGATGTTTCCGGGCTTCTCTGGGACGAGAAGCCGACAGACATGAAAGCAAGAGGATAATCCTGGCGGATCAATGCAGGACGCGAGGTCCCTCTTCTTCTTTGGTCAACTCACCCTCGGCCAGACGACCGGCCATCTGCACACCCACACTGAGCATCGCTTTGGCGACTTCGACGTGTTGGCCTTGCAGAAACGCTTTGGCATCTTCGGAGAAGTTCAAGGTCACGAGAGACCCTTCATCCTCGGCTCGGCGCAGCTCGATGCGACCGTCAGGCAGTTCGACAATTTCCAGAAAAGAGGTTGGCATCAGGACAGTTCTCCACGAAAGGCGGGCATTGTAACAGCCTGATGACTCAGGCCCTAGCCCATCGATCACTCTGCTGCCTCAACACTCGCTCAGCCCTTCCCTGAACCGAATTGCCAGCCCTTTCAGTTGCTGACGCCAGCTTTCCATCTCCTCGCGACTCAGCTCCGGTTCAGCGTCTTCCTCCACGGCGACGGCAATGATCAGTGGCTGGGTCACGTCACCTTTGGGTTTCTTCGGCGCTCTGGGTGGCATAAACAGTGCGTTGTACGAAGCCAGCAATTGTGCCAGCCATGTTTCCCGCTGCTGCGCCAGTTCAACGAGCTCGGCCATTTCCGGGATGGCAATGGCTTCCAGAACCTGAGGTGTCAGCAAATCTTCTGCGCGAGAGGTGCCCGCCTGGGGCAAGCGATAAAACCCGGCGATCTCGTGACACAAGCCCAGCAATGCACCATAGAGGTGAAACACTGCCGATTCGCGTTCGGCCTGCTCCAGCCCCTGGGCATTCATGGCATGGCTGTCCCGGGCCTTGGCCATTGCCTCCAGGGCGAGGCCTGCGAAGAAAATCTTCTGATTGGTGCGGGTATAGAGTTCGTGAGCCATGTCAGTGGCCTCCACTTCAATGAATGCGAACGAGCAAGCCTGGCAAAAAAATCCCTCGGGGCGCTTACGCACACCGAGGGATTCTTTTAACGCAAAGCGCCAGGGCTCGCCAGTGTGATCGACCTCAGACGATCAACGCTTGTCTTCGACCTTCCAGCTGCCACCGTCGTAGAACGCACGCCAGCCCGTCGGCTTGCCGTCCACTTCGGTCTGCACGTATTGCTCCTTGGACTTGCGGCTGTAGCGAATCACCGCGGGACGACCATCAGGGTCTTTCTTCGGCGCTTCGCACAGGAAGTGGTACTTGGGATCGATCTCATCCTTGTGCGGCACGATTTCCAGCACCAGCGGCGCACGCGTCTCGCGGTTTTTCGGGAACTGGCTGGCGGCCAGGAACAACCCCGAGGCACCGTCGCGCAGGATGTAGGTGTCGTCGACCTTCTCGCACTTGAGCTCCGGCATTTTGACCGGATCCATCTTCGGCGGCGCCGCTTCTCCGTTTTTCAGCAGTTTGCGAGTGTTCTTGCAGTTGGTGCAGCCGAAGAACTTGCCGAAGCGGCCGGTCTTCAGTTGCATCTCGCCGCCACACTTGTCGCACTCCACGCTAGGGCCTTCGTAGCCCTTGATGCGGTAGTTACCTTCTTCGATCTCGTAGCCCACGCAATCCGGGTTGTTACCGCAGATGTGCAGCTTGTGCTTCTCGTCGAGCAGGTAGGCATCCATCGCCGTGCTGCAGACCGGGCAGCGGTGCTTGCCACGCAACACGCGTGATTCGGATTCGCCCTCGTCGTCTTCGGCGATCTCATCGCCCGGCGTCAGGTTGACCGTCGCCTTGCAGCGCTCTTTTGGCGGCAGGCTGTAACCCGAGCAGCCCAGGAACACGCCAGTGGACGCCGTGCGAATCTGCATCGGACGACCGCAAACCTTGCACGGAATGTCTGTCATGACCGGCTGGTTGGCGCGCATGCCGCTGTCGCTGGCCTCGGCGACTTCCAGTTTTTTCTTGAAGTCACCGTAGAACTCGTCGAGCACGTTTTTCCAGTCGCGCTCGCCTTGCGCCACGTCGTCGAGATTCTCTTCCATGCCGGCAGTAAAGCCGTAGTCCATCAGGTTGGAGAAGCTTTCCGACAGACGTTCGGTGACGATGTCACCCATTTTTTCTGAGTAGAAACGGCGGTTGTGCAGCGCGACATAACCCCGATCCTGGATGGTCGAGATGATCGCCGCGTAGGTCGAAGGACGACCGATCCCGCGCTTTTCCATTTCCTTGACCAGGCTCGCTTCCGAATAACGGGCAGGCGGCTTGGTGAAATGCTGGCTTGGATCGAGCTTGATCAGTTTCAGGGTGTCGCCCTGGGCCATGTCCGGCAGCACGTCGTCATCGCCGGGCTTGCTCATCTGCGGCAGCACGCGGGTGTAGCCGTCGAACTTGAGGATTCGACCCTTGGCGCGCAGCTCGAAACTGCCGGCAGTCACGCTGACCGTGGTGGACAGGTACTGCGCCGGCGGCATCTGGCAGGCCACGAACTGGCGCCAGATCAGGTCGTACAGACGCTCGGCGTCACGCTCCATGCCCGACAGCTTGCTCGGGTGAGTGTTGACGTCGGAAGGACGAATCGCTTCGTGAGCCTCTTGTGCGCCTTCTTTGCTGCTGTAGACGTTCGGCGATTCCGGCAGGTATTTCTTGCCGAATTCGCTTTCGATGTATGTGCGCGCCATCGCAACGGCATCGGCCGACAGGTTGGTCGAGTCGGTACGCATATAGGTGATGTAACCGGCTTCGTACAGACGCTGGGCCATCATCATGGTTTTCTTCACGCCGAAGCCCAGGCGGTTGCTGGCAGCCTGCTGGAGCGTGGACGTGATGAACGGCGCCGACGGTTTGCTGCTGGTCGGTTTGTCTTCACGCTTGGCGATGCTGTAGGAAGAAGACTTGAGCTTCTCCAGTGCGGCCATGGCCTGCGCTTCGTTCAGCGGCTTGAAGGCCTCGCCGTTTTCGCGAGCCACTTCAAATCGCACGTTGGCGCCTTTGGCGGTGCCCAGGTCAGCGTGAACTTCCCAGTACTCTTCCGGGATGAACGCACGGATCTCGCGCTCGCGCTCCACCACCAGCTTCACGGCGACCGATTGCACGCGACCGGCGGACAGGCCGCGGGCGATCTTCTGCCACAACAGCGGCGAGACCATGTAACCCACGACGCGGTCGAGGAAACGGCGCGCCTGCTGAGCATTGACGCGATCGATGTCCAGCTCGCCAGGGCGGGAAAAGGCTTCCTGAATGGCTTTCTTGGTGATTTCGTTGAACACGACACGCTTGTAGCGATCATCGTCGCCACCGATGGCTTCGCGCAGGTGCCATGCAATGGCCTCCCCTTCGCGGTCCAAGTCCGTCGCGAGATAGATGGTGTCAGCATCCTTGGCCAGCCGGCGCAGTTCGTCGATCACCTTTTCCTTGCCGGGAAGGATCTCGTACTTGGCTTTCCAGCCATGTTCGGGATCGACGCCCATGCGTGCCACCAACTGGCGCTTGGCCTTTTCCTTGGGCGACAGCGCAGGTGCTTCGGACGCAGTCTTGCCACGTTTGGCAGCAGGCTCTTTGGCGGCGCTAGCCGAACCGCTGGTGGGCAGGTCTCGGATATGGCCGATACTCGACTTCACCACGTACTGGCTGCCCAGATACTTGTTGATGGTCTTGGCCTTAGCCGGGGATTCCACAATGACCAGCGATTTGCCCATGGATCGGAAAATTCCTAATGCGAGAAAAAAGACGTTGGAGCCGTCGAGGCCCCGCTATATATAGTGGCTGTAAGGTGAGGTCAAGCAGAGGCTACTGCAAGGTCTCGCCTTATCCCCTTGAAAAAAGATCAGGTTCGGCCTGGACCAAAGCAAAGCGCGGCACTTGCTCCCCGTCAACCTCGACCGACTCCAGAAACATGCTCAAAGGGCGTACCCACAAGCCATATTCGCCATACAGCGCCTGATAGAACACCACTTCCTCTTCCGTCTCGGAATGGCGCGCGACACCGAAAACACGGTACTCGGGACCTTTGTAGTGACGATAGAGACCTGGCTGTAACGGCATGGTGCGGACCTCGAGGATTGACGCGAAAAAACTTTCAAAAAAACATTTCCGGAGAAAAACAAAAGCCGGGGCACATGGCCCCGGCTTGCACACTCACACCGGTTAAACGCGTTCGAACACGGTGGAGATGCCTTGTCCAAGGCCGATACACATCGTTGCAACACCCAAAGTGCCGCCCTTCTGCTTCATGACATTGAGCAAGGTGCCGGAAATACGGGCTCCGGAGCAACCAAACGGGTGACCCAGGGCGATGGCGCCGCCGTGCAGGTTAACCTTCTGGTCCATCTTGTCGAGCACTTTCAGATCTTTCAGCACTGGCAAGGCCTGCGCAGCGAACGCTTCGTTGAGCTCGAAGTAGTCGATATCGCCGATGCTCAGACCCGCGCGCTTGAGCGCTTTCTGCGTCGCCGGAACCGGACCGTAACCCATGATCGCCGGGTCCACGCCCGCCACCGCCATCGAACGGATGATGGCCATTGGCTCGATCCCCAGATCCATCGCCCGCTGACCCGACATGACGATCATGCAGGACGCGCCGTCGGTGATCTGCGACGAGGTGCCGGCGGTCACGGTACCACCTTTCGGGTTAAAGGCTGGCTTCAACGCCGCCAGACTTTCGAGCGTGGTTTCCGGACGAATGGTTTCGTCGAAGTCGTACATCTTCAGGAAGCCGTTCTCGTCATACCCTTGCATCGGGATGATTTCATCCTTGAAATTGCCTTCCACGGTCGCCTGATGCGCCAGCTTGTGCGAACGCACGCCGAACGCATCCTGGGCTTCACGGGTGATGCCATGCATTTTGCCGAGCATTTCCGCGGTCAGGCCCATCATGCCCGATGCCTTGGCGGCATACAGCGACATGTGCGGGTTCGGATCGACACCGTGCATCATGCCGACGTGCCCCATGTGCTCGACGCCACCGATGACGAACACATCGCCGTTGTTGCTCATGATCGCCTGGGCGGCGGTGTGCAGCGCGCTCATGGACGAACCGCACAGGCGGCTGACGGTCTGCGCAGCGGACGTGTGCGGGATCTGGGTCATCAGCGAGGCCATGCGCGCGATGTTCCAGCCCTGTTCCAGGGTCTGGTTGACGCACCCCCAGATCACGTCCTCGACTTCGGCCGGGTCGACCTTGCTGTTGCGTTCCAGCAATTTGCTGATCAGGTGCGCCGACATGTCTTCGGCGCGGGTGTTGCGGTGCATGCCGCCCTTGGAGCGGCCCATCGGAGTACGACCGAAGTCGACAATCACGACGTCTCTCGGATTCAAGCTCATATTCTCACCTGTTCGTTGGGCACTTAGCCGAAGAAGCGCTGGCCAGTACGGGCCATTTCGCGCAGCTTCGCAGTGGGGTGGTACAGAGCGCCCAGATCAGCGTACTGGTCAGCCAGGGCAACGAATTCAGCCACACCGATCGAGTCGATATAGCGCAGCGCACCGCCGCGGAACGGAGGGAAGCCGATGCCGTAGATCAGGCCCATGTCAGCCTCGGCCGCGGTGTCGACGATGCCGTCTTCCAGGCAGCGCACGGTCTCCAGACACAGCGGGATCATCATCCAGTTGATGATGTCTTCGTCGGTGACGTCGCGCTGTTCGTAGACGATCGGCTTGAGCACTTCGAGCACGGAAGCGTCGACAACTTTCTTCGGCTTGCCCTTCTTGTCGGTCTCGTAGACGTAGAAGCCCTTGCCGTTCTTCTGGCCCAGGCGATTGGCGTCGTACAGCGCGTCCACAGCGGAGCGGCGATCGTCTTTCATGCGGTCAGGGAAGCCCTCGGCCATGACGTCGCGGCCATGATGACCGGTGTCGATGCCGACCACGTCCATCAGGTAAGCCGGGCCCATTGGCCAGCCGAACTTTTCCATGACCTTGTCGATGCGCACGAAGTCGACGCCGGCGCTGACCAACTTGGCGAAACCGCCGAAGTACGGGAAGAGGATACGGTTGACCAGGAAGCCCGGGCAGTCGTTGACCACGATCGGGTTCTTGCCCATCTTCTTGGCGTAGGCCACGGTCGTCGCCACGGCGACTTCGCTGGACTTCTCGCCACGGATCACTTCGACCAGCGGCATCATGTGCACCGGGTTGAAGAAGTGCATGCCGACGAAGTTCTCAGGACGCTTGAGCGCCTTGGCCAGCAGGCTGATGGAGATGGTCGAGGTGTTGGAGGCCAGAATGGTGCCTTCGGCAACCTGCCCTTCCACTTCGGACAACACGGCCTGTTTGACCTTCGGGTTTTCGACGACGGCTTCAACGACCAGGTCGACGTTGCCGAAATCGCCGTAAGACAGCGTAGGACGAATCGCGTTGAGCGCTTCGGCCATCTTCGCCGGGGTCAGACGCCCTTTTTCGACGCGTTTGCCCAGCAGTTTCGACGCTTCGCCCAGACCCAGTTCGATGGCCTCCTCGCGGATGTCTTTCATCAGGATCGGCGTGCCTTTGACGGCCGACTGATAGGCGATGCCGCCGCCCATGATGCCTGCGCCCAACACAGCCGCCTGCTTCACGTCCTTGGCGACTTCGTCGTAAATCTTCGCTTTCTTTTTCAGTTCCTGATCGTTCAGGAACAGGCCGATCAGACTCTCGGCCGCCGAGGTCTTGGCCATCTTCACGAAACCGGCCGCTTCGACTTCCAGCGCCTTGTCACGGCCGAAGTTGGCGGCTTTCTGAATGGTCTTGATCGCTTCGACAGGTGCCGGGTAGTTCGGACCGGCCTGGCCTGCGACGAAACCTTTGGCGGTTTCGAACGCCATCATCTGCTCAATGGCGTTGAGCTTGAGTTTGTCCAGCTTGGGCTGACGCTTGGCCTTGAAATCGAACTCGCCGGAAATGGCGCGCTTGATCAGGTCCAGTGCCGCTTCCTGAAGCTTTTCCGGCGCGACCACCGCATCGACGGCGCCCACTTTCAGGGCATCCTCGGCGCGATTGTCCTTGCCGGAGGCAATCCACTCGACGGCGTTGTCGACGCCGATCAGGCGCGGCAGGCGAACGGTGCCGCCGAAGCCCGGGTAGATACCCAGCTTGACTTCGGGCAGGCCGATCTTGGCGGTGGCGGACATCACCCGAAAGTCGGCCGCCAGGCACATTTCCAGACCGCCACCCAGGGCGATACCGTTGATGGCAGCGAGCGTCGGGACATTCAGGTCTTCGAAATCACTGAAGATCTTGTTGGCTTCGAGGTTACCGGCCACCAGTTCGGCGTCCGGCAGCTTGAAATTGTCGACGAATTCGGTGATGTCGGCGCCGACGATGAACACGTCTTTGCCGCTGGTGACGATAACTCCTTTGACCGAGCCGTCAGCCTTGATGGCTTCGACAGCCTGACGCAGGTCGTTGAGGGTGAGGCGGTTGAACTTGTTGACGGACTCACCCTTGAGGTCGAAATTCAATTCGACGATGCCACTTTCAAGAGCCTTAACCGTGATGGCTTTACCTTCGTAAATCATCAACTGATCTCCACGATATGGAAGCTGAACAATACGCGTCAGACGCTGAAATCCGGCGAATCACCTGACCTTTCCGGCCATGCGACACCAAACGCCAGGCACCCCGTCGACACGATTCGAGCGTCTGTCAGAGCATTCCTACGGCAAACGCTCAATTCATACGCCCGTTTGATTTGGGTGCGCCTACCTTCAGCCATATTCCAACAATTGTCAATTCGGCAGACAGCGGGCAAAACCGGCAAATCGCAGGTAAAAGACACCTGTGATCAGGCGCCATTCAGCGCAGTGATCAGCACAGGGACTCGGCACGCCTGACTAAAACAGTGGAAGTTACGGCTGAAGGTATAAACGTCAAAAATAATTGGATCCGCAGCAGACAAATGCACCAATAAGGTCTACATTCAGCGCACTGCGCATCAAGACGGGTCGTTTTCGGAAATGCCGTGAAACGAATTTGCACGTCTTTTGCGGCGTTGCACCGCAAAGCGTCACGAATTATCGGCCTGCCTGGCCAACCCCGGCCCGATGTTGCTATCGGGCTTTTTAATGCCCGCGATTTGCCGAGCTCCTGCGCGACCTCACGCCAGCGCCTTGAGCACCGCAGCGATTCTCTCCAGCACCTGGGTTTCGCCCTTCTCGGCCCAGTACAGCGCGATCAACTGCTTGCCCGCTTCGACCTTATAGACGTCCGCCGGCAACGTTTCGAATTGCGCCTGCAAACGCGCATCGGCGCAAGGCTCACGCCACTGATTGACCCATGTTCCGGGCGCCATCTGCCAGTACACCCAGACGTCCGGATCACGTCCCGCGCGCGGCCTATGGTATTGGGCGCACGGGCTCGGTGGCTCGGTCGGCAGCCAATGGGGCCATTCCTGCGGAATCAACTGCATCGCCAGCCCCATGCGCCGCGCCTCCATGCGCATGGCCATTCTTCCGCTCTGCGAACGCGACGGGCGCAGCCAAACCAGGGGGCTCAACACCACGGCAATGATTGACAGCACTATCCACACCGTCATATGTCTATGCCCCTGCCGCGATATGTGGCAAACAAAGCATAACGGCGTGCCAGGGGCGCGTGAAAAGAGCCATAATCAAAACCATCGCAAACCTCAGAAGGAACATCCCATGTCCTATGAACATATCCTGGTAGCCGTGGACCTCACTGAAGAGTGCGATCCGGTTATCAAAAAGGCCATCAAGCTGGCCGTGGGGACCAACGCCAAGCTGTCGCTGGTACACATTGTCGAACCCATGGCCATGGCCTTTGGCGGCGATGTACCCATGGACCTGTCGCAATTGCAGCAGCAGCAATTCGATCAGGCCAAGGAAAAGCTTGCAGCACTCAAGCTGAAGTACCCGGATGTACACACCGGCGACAGCCATCTGACCTATGGCCAGCCTCGTCAGGAAATCCACAACCTGGCCAAAGAGCATCACGTCGATCTGATCGTCGTGGGCAGCCATGGCCGTCACGGCTTGTCACTGCTGCTGGGCTCCACTGCCAATGACGTGCTGCACGGCGCGCCGTGCGATGTACTGGCCGTGCGTCTGGTCAAACGCGCCGAGTAATTCCTGACGCATCAAAAAGCCCGAACCCTTGATGGGGGTCCGGGCTTTTTTTGTTGCACGACGTTACTGAGTTATTCGTCCAGCTCGGCCCAGCGCTCGACCAGTGCGTCGAGTTCCTTGGTCAGCTGCTCCAGGGACGCCAGCACCTTGGCGGTTTCGGTAGCCGGACGCTGGTAAAAGCCAGGGTCGGCTATTTCTGCCTCGACAGCCGCGATCCGCTGCTCCTTGGCATCGATCTCGCCCGGAAGCGCTTCCAGCTCGCGCTGCAGCTTGTAGCTCAGCTTCTTCTTGGTGGCGGGCGCCGGTTCCTGTACGGGGGCAGGCGCTGCCACAGGCTCGACGATCGCCGAATTCAGTTCGGTCTTGCCGGACTTGCTCTCGGTCACGCCCAACAGCCGCGGCGAGCCACCTTGACGCAGCCAGTCCTGATAGCCACCCACGAATTCGCGCACCTTGCCCTCGCCTTCGAACACCAGCGTGCTGGTGACGACGTTGTCGAGGAATGCCCGGTCGTGGCTGACCATCAGCACGGTGCCCTTGAAAGTCAGCAAGACCTCTTCAAGCAACTCGAGGGTCTCGACGTCCAGGTCGTTGGTCGGTTCGTCCAGCACCAGCAGGTTGGCCGGTTTGCTGAACAGTTTGGCCAGCAGCAGACGCGCGCGCTCACCGCCAGAAAGCGCCTTGACCGGCGTGCGAGCACGCTGCGGGCTGAACAGGAAATCCCCCAGATAGCTGAGAACGTGGCGACTCTGCCCGTCGATGTCGATGAAATCGCGACCTTCGGCGACGTTGTCGATCACGGTTTTTTCCAGATCGAGCTGGTGACGCAACTGGTCGAAATAGGCAACGTCCAGACGCGTACCCACTTCAACCGTGCCGCTGGTGGGCTTGAGGTTATCGAGCATCAGCTTGAGCAAGGTGGTCTTGCCCGTGCCGTTGGCGCCGAGCAGACCGATGCGGTCTTCACGCTGCAGCACCATCGAAAAGTCCTTGATCAGCGTCGGGCCACCCGGGTGGGCGAAGCTGACGTTCTCCAGCACCATCACCTGCTTGCCGGATTTATCGGCGGTGTCGAGCTGAATGTTTGCCTTGCCGGTGCGCTCGCGACGTTCGCTGCGCTCGACGCGCAGCGCCTTGAGCGCACGCACGCGGCCTTCGTTACGGGTCCGCCGCGCCTTGATACCCTGGCGAATCCACACTTCTTCCTGCGCCAGACGCTTGTCGAACAGCGCGTTGGCGGTTTCTTCCGCCGCCAGCATCGCTTCCTTGTGCACCAGGAAGCTGGCGTAGTCGCCGTTCCAGTCGATCAGGCCGCCACGGTCCAGTTCCAGAATGCGCGTAGCGAGGTTTTGCAGGAAAGAACGGTCGTGGGTGATGAACAGCACGGCGCCCTGAAATTCCTTCAACGCTTCTTCGAGCCAGGCGATGGCGCCGATGTCCAGGTGGTTGGTCGGTTCGTCGAGCAGCAGCAGATCAGGCTCGGAGACCAGCGCCTGGGCCAGCAGCACGCGACGGCGCCAGCCACCGGAAAGCTCGGCCAGGGTCTTGTCGGCCGGCAACTGAAGCCGGCTCAGGGTGCTGTCGACCAGTTGCTGCAGGCGCCAGCCGTCACGGGCTTCAAGGTCCGACTGCACGTGCATCAGCTTGTCGAGGTCCTCCGCGGTGACGATGTTCTGGCTCAGGTGATGGTATTCGGCGAGCAGCGCGCCGACACCGTCGAGGCCTTCGGCGACCACGTCGAACACGGTACGGCCATCGGCCACCGGCAGCTCCTGCGGCAACTCGCCGATCTTCAGACCGGGGGCGCGCCAGACGCTGCCGTCGTCAGGCAACTGCACGCCTTTGACCAGCTTCAACATGCTGGATTTGCCTGTGCCGTTGCGGCCGATGATGCAGACCCGCTCACCACGGGCGATCTGCCAGGACACCTTGTCCAACAACGGCATGGCGCCGAACGCAAGGGACACATCGCTGAATTTGAGCAGGGTCATGAGCTTCTCCAAAAACCGGGCGCGCATTCTACCTGAGATACCCGGCCGATGGGGGCTATTCGATGACAGGCGTGTCGATGACAGACGTGATCCGGCTGGAAATGCGGGCGCTCCGTTCAGTCCGGGATAAGCGCCGTGCTGCTCACCCTCATGTGCCCGTCACGACCGGCCCAGCAACGTGCCGACGCGGGCAATCAACTCTTCCAGCGCGAAAGGCTTGGTCAGCACCGTCGTCGATCGGTCCAGCGGTTGCTGATCCGGCACCAGCGGCTGCGCGTAGCCGGTCATGAACAGCACCGGCAGACCCGGCCTGTTGCCCCGTCCTGCTTCAGCCATCTGTCTGCCATCCATCCCACCCGGCAGGCCGATGTCGGTGACGAGCAGATCGATGGGCGCATCCGATTGCAACAGTTGCAAGCCGGCCTGACTGTCGGCGGCTTCAACGACCACGTAGCCCAGATTGCCCAGCGCCTCGCTGACGAACATCCGCACCGTCGGCTCGTCATCCACCACCAGCACGGTCTCGCCCGACGCAACCGTCAGGGGCAGAGACTCAGCGTCGACCTCGGCGCCTGCCGCGACCTCGGCCGGGTGATACGGCAGTTGCAGGCAGACGGTCGTGCCACGGCCTTCGTCCGACTGAATGCTGACCTGCCCACCCGACTGGCGGACGAAGCCGTACACCATGGACAGCCCCAGCCCGGTTCCCGCCCCCACCGGTTTGGTGGTGAAGAACGGTTCGAACGCCTTGGCCAGCGTGTCAGGGCTCATGCCCGCGCCATTATCCGCGACCGAGATCGTCAGGTAGGTGCCCGGCGGCAGTTCCGGGTCGAGCCCAAGCCCCGCCTCCAATTCATGATTGCAGGTGCGGATGGAGATTTTGCCGCCTGCAGGCAGCGCATCGCGGGAATTGATGCACAAGTTGAGTAAGGAGTTTTCCACCTGCGCCGGGTCCACCAGGCATGTGCTCGATTGCGCCATGAGTTCGACATCCAGCTCAATGGTCGGCCCGACGGTACGCCGGATCAACTCCTCCATTTCCGCAATCAGGACATGCACATCGGTGTGCACCGGAAGCAGGGTCTGTCGACGGGAGAACGCCAGCAGCCGATGGGTCAGCGCCGCAGCACGCTGGGCGGCGCCGTACGCCACCGACACATAACGCTCGACATCTGCGCTGCGGCCCTGATGCAGGCGCAACTTGATCAAATCCAGGCTGCCGGTGATGCCCGCCAACAGGTTGTTGAAGTCGTGGGCGATGCCGCCGGTGAGCTGGCCGATGGCTTCCATTTTCTGTGACTGACGCAATGCGGCTTCTGCCGCTTCGCGCTCGGCCACGGCCTGGGCAATGCGTGCCTCCAGCGTGCGATTGAGATCACGCAGCGCCGTTTCGGCGGATTTTCGTGCGGTCACGTCGATCGACGACCCGATCAGACCGATGACCTCGCCTGCCGCGTCGAGCAACGGAGCCTTGGCCGACAGCCATATCGTGGCTGAGCCATCGGGCATGTCGACGCGCTCCTCGATCTGCTCGGCTTTGCCGCTGCGCATGATGCGTTGGTCTGTCTCCATGACCTGACGCGCCTGATCTTTATCTTCGAGGAATTCCAGGTCGGTCTTGCCGAGATAAAATTCAGGCGGTTTGCCGATCAGCTCGGTCGTGCCATGGTTGGCAACCAGCATGCGCCCCTCAAGATCCTTGGCGTAGACCACGCCCGGCACCGCGGCGGTAAAGGTGCGCAGCAACGCCGACATTCGGTCTCGCTCGGCTTCCGCGGCGCGACGCGACTCGATGTCCATCAGCACGCCCGGGAAGCGCACGGGTTGTCCCTGGGCGTTCAGTTCCGCCCGGCCATTGGCTTCGACCCAGCGATAACGGCCGTCTTCCTGGCGCACGCGATACTCACAACGGTACGCCCCGCCGCGCCCCATCGCTTCCTGGATGTCGGCCGCCACGCGCGTCACGTCGTCAGGGTGGATCGAGGAAAAGGCCTCGGCGATGGGAATGCCGGCCTTGCAGCTTTCGGCGGACAAGCCGAAGGACCGGGAAAATCGTTCGTCGGCGGTCACGCAATCACGGGTGATGTCCCACACCCAGGTGCCAATGATCGCACCGGCGTCCAGCGCAAGCTGCAGACGCTCCGAGGTGTCGGTCGGAAATTCGTGAGCCTGGGGCTGCAAGGAGGAAACCACCTGTTGGGCAGGTCGTTCATTGTTACCCTGATCCATTTACACCCTCAGCAACCGCTTGGCAGACAAACGCCGAGCATACCCGGCCACGAGGACGAGGCGAAGTGTCACCGAGCAACGGCGTCGCCCGGCATGGGTGACCATGTCACAACCGGTCATTGCCGAAGACTGGCGAGGCGGTACAGCAATCTGCCGGGCGCCGTGACGCCGAAACGTTTTCTGTGCCGCGGCTTGCCTCTTCAACTGCTTCATCACGGGCTGATACGATCCAGTCCCGGCTTATCTCGAGGCATCATCATGGACAAAAACCAGACTGAATTCGAAGGCTCCTGTCACTGCGGCGCCGTGCAGTTCCGGGTCACGCTCAGCGGTGGTCTGGCGACTGCGCGCCGTTGCGATTGCTCTTATTGCCGTATGCGAGGAGCGGTCGTCGTCACGGCGACTCAAGATGATTTTCGCCTCGTCGCGGGTGAGCACGCCCTCACGCTCTATCAATTCAATACCCACACCGCCAAGCACTATTTCTGCGGCACGTGCGGGATTTACACGCATCACCGGCGGCGCTCCAATCCCGATCAGCTCGGCGTCAATGCAGCGTGCCTGGCCGGAGTCAGCCCTTTCGACTTTGCCGAAGTTCCAGTGAACGATGGCGTCAATCACCCTTCAGACAGAAAAGGAACAGCGGGTAATCCGCTCTCTGGCGTGCTGCGATTTATTCCCTCCACGGATGCCTGAACGCGCTGATCACCCAGGCGCGGCGGGAGAAATGGCGGGTTCGCCGGGGCGCTGCCCCACTCAGACTGTCCGATCAATGGCAGAATTGCCTCCACTGACTGTCTACGGACTACGGAAATCCCCATGCTTCGCATCTTTGAACGATGGCTCGACCCTTTCCCGCCTGATGAGGTTCCGCCGCCCCCGGACGGGCTGGCACGGTTTCTCTGGGCCTGCACACGAGGGGCGCGGCGCTACATTCTCGCCCTTGCGCTGCTTAGCGCTGCAGTGTCGATCTACGAAGCGTGGCTGTTTTCCTTCCTCGGCCAGGTGGTCGATCTGCTCTCGGTCTGGAAGGCAGGCGGCGAAGCAGCCGGACAGGAAAGCCGCGTGTTGTGGGGCATCGGCATCGTGCTGATCACCAGCATCGGCCTGGTGGCGCTGCGCACGATGGTGCAGCACCAAGTGCTGGCTATCAATCTGCCCCTTCGTTTGCGCTGGGATTTTCATCGGCTGATGTTGCGACAAAGCCTGTCGTTCTTTTCCGATGAATTCTCCGGCCGGGTGACCACCAAAGTGATGCAGACCGCGCTGGCGGTGCGCGAGGTGCTGTTCACCATTATCGAAATCGCGCCGGGGATCGGCGTGTACTTCATCGCGATCATTGCGCTGGCGGGTGGCTTCGCGCTGAAGCTCATGCTGCCGTTCATTGCCTGGATCGTGCTGTTCGGATTAGCCATGGGGTACTTCGTGCCGCGCCTGGGAAAGGTCGGACAGGAGCAAGCCCACGCACGATCGTCGATGACCGGTCGCATCTCCGATGCTTACACCAACATCACCACGGTGAAACTGTTCTCCCACTCCAGACGGGAAGCGCATTTTGCGCGGGCCGCGATGGAGGATTTCAAACAGACCGGTTTTCGCCAGATGCGTCTGGTCAGCCAGTTCGAAATCGTCAATCAGGCGCTGGTGGTCGGGCTGATCATGGCGGCGGGCGGCTATGCACTGTGGTTGTGGCATCAGGACGAAGTGGGAACCGGTGCGGTGGCGGCGACCACGGCCATGGCGCTGCGTATCAATGGGATGTCGCACTGGATCATGTGGCAGATGACCTCGCTGTTCGAGAACATCGGCACCGTTCAGGACGGCATGGCAACGCTGACCAAAGGCCCCAAGGTGCAGGATGCCGCCGATGCCCGCGTGCTGGTGCCCGCAGGCGGCGCGGTGACCTTCGACAACGTGAGTTTCAACTACAACGGCGAGCGCCAGGTGCTCGACGGGCTGAGCCTGTCGATCCGGCCGGGTGAAAAAATCGGGCTGGTGGGTCGCTCGGGCGCCGGCAAGTCCACGCTGATCAATCTGCTGCTGCGCTTCTACGATGTGGACGGTGGCAGGATCAGCATCGACGGCCAGGACATTGCCAAGGTGACGCAGGACAGCCTGCGCAGCGCCATCGGCATGGTCACACAGGACACGTCCCTGCTGCACCGCTCGATCCGCGACAACATTGCCTACGGTCGCCCCGACGCCACCGATGCACAGATCCGCCGCGCCGCGGCCAACGCGCAGGCCGATGGCTTCATCAGTCAGCTCAGCGACCGCCAGGGGCATTCCGGCTACGACACGCTGGTGGGCGAGCGTGGAATCAAACTTTCCGGCGGCCAGCGTCAACGTGTCGCGATCGCCCGGGTGATGCTCAAGAACGCGCCGATCCTGTTGCTGGACGAAGCCACCAGCGCGCTGGATTCGGAAGTCGAAGTCGCCATTCAGGAAAGCCTCGACGAAATGATGCAGGGCAAGACGGTCATCGCCATCGCCCATCGGCTGTCGACCATCGCGGCGATGGACCGGCTCATCGTCATGGAGAACGGGCGCATCATCGAGCAAGGCACCCATGCTCAATTGCTCGGCAGGAACGGCACCTACGCACGGCTGTGGCAACACCAGAGCGGCGGCTTTCTGGGTGAAGATCAAGGCGTGGTCGAGGCGCAGGAGTAAACATATGTAACCGCCCACGCGCCAGCGCTTCAACCAGCGCTGGCAACAGGCTAAGCTAGCGACACTTTTCACGGTTCATCTGCACGGAAGTCTCATGCGCAGTCGTTTGTTCAGCCTTTTGTCCTGCCTGCTTCTGTCGGCCACCGCTGCCCAGTCCGTCCAAGCGGTCGATATCACCACCCAACGTCAATATTACGATCAGGCCAAACGCGCGCTGGCCAAGGGCGACGCCGGGCCGTATCGCACCTACGCCAGTGCGCTGGCCGATTACCCGCTCGAACCTTACCTGGCGTACGACGAACTCACCGCTCGCCTGAACAGCGCGAGCGATCAGGAAGTCGAGAAATTCCTCGCCGAACATGGCGATCTGCCTCAAGCCAATTTCATGAAGCTGCGCTGGTTGCGCCTGCTGGCATCACGAGGCGACTGGCAGCCGTTCGTCCAGTATTACGACCCCAAGCTCAATTTCGTCGAGCTCGACTGCCTGTATGGCCAGTATCAGCTGAGCCATAACCTGCGCTCGGAAGGCTACGCGAACGCCGAAAAAACCTGGATGACCGGCAAGACCTTGCCTCCGGCCTGCGATGCGTTTTTCACGCAGTGGGCGGTCGAAGGCCAGTTGACCGAACAGAAACGCTGGCAGCGCGCCAAGCTGGCGGCTCAGGCGCGCAACTATGCGCTGGCCAATCAGCTGGTCAACAGCATGACCACCCTCGCGGCGCAAGGTCGTCTGCTCATCGCCGTTGCGCAGAAGCCGGAAATGGTCAGCAACCAAGGGCAGTTCATGCCCGCGGACGAGGCCATGTCCGATGTCGTCGGACTGGGCTTGCGGCGCCTCGCCAAACAGGACCCGCAACGGGCGATGGAGCTTCTGGACAGTTATTCGCCGATGCTGCATTTCTCCCACGAGGAGCAAGTCCAGATCGCCAAGGAAATCGGCCTGACGCTGGCTCGCAGCTATGACGGCCGTGCGCTGGAAGTGATGACCCGTTACGATCCGGACCTGCGCGACGACACCGTGACCGAGTGGCGCCTGCGCCTGCTGCTGCGTCTGGGCCGCTGGAACGACGCCTACGAACTGACCCGCCGTCTGCCGCAGACGCTGGCGACGACCAACCGCTGGCGTTACTGGCAGGCGCGTTCGCTGGAGTTGGCGCAACCCAACAGCCCACTGCTGGCCAACCTGTACCGGACCGTTTCCAAGGAACGGGACTTCTACGGCTTCCTCGCCGCCGACCGCATCCAGACGCCGTACATGCTGAACAACAAGCCGCTGCCGCTGAGCCAGGCGACGATGAACAAGGTGCGCAACACACCGGGTGTGCAGCGTGCGCTGGAGTTCTACGAGCGTGGCGAGGTGGTCAACGGACGCCGCGAGTGGTATCACGTGACCCGCCGCTTCACCCGCGACGAGATGGTCGCCCAGGCGAAGCTGGCGTACGACATGCGCTGGTACTTCCCGGCGATCCGGACCATCAGCCAGGCGCAGTACTGGGACGATCTGGACATCCGCTTCCCGATGGCTCACCGCGACACACTGGTGCGCGAGGCACAGATCCGCGGGCTGCATTCCAGCTGGGTGTTCGCGATCACGCGTCAGGAAAGCGCTTTCATGGACGACGCACGCTCCGGTGTCGGCGCCAGCGGGTTGATGCAGTTGATGCCGGCGACCGCGAAGGAGACCGCACGCAAGTTCAGCATCCCGCTCGCCTCCCCCGCTCAGGTGCTGGATCCGGACAAGAACATTCAGCTGGGTGCGGCGTATCTGAGTCAGGTCCACGCGCAGTTCAATGGCAACCGCGTGCTCGCGTCCGCCGCCTACAACGCCGGTCCAGGCCGCGTGCGGCAGTGGCTGCGCGGCGCAAACCACCTGGCGTTCGATGTGTGGGTCGAGAGCATTCCGTTCGATGAAACCCGCCAGTACGTCCAGAACGTGCTGTCTTATGCGGTGATCTACGGCCAGAAACTCAACGCCCCGCAGCCGCTGGTGGATTGGCACGAACGGTTTTTCGACGACCTGTAACCCATCCGGCCGCGCTGTTGAGCTCTCTTCAGCGCGGCCGCGACGCCGACCTTCCGCTCAGCGCCGCTCATTTCACTCGAGCACTTCAATCGGCATCCCGACCTCAATGACGCCCGGACCGTCGTTGACCATGTTCTGGCCGAACCACACCTCGCCTTCCCGTTCACGATAGGTTTTCAACGTGCTCAGCGGCTCGCGGTCTTCACTGCGCTGGCCGGTCGCCGGATCGATGGTGGTGAGGATGCAGCGCGAACAGGCCTTCAGCAGCCGGAACTCGAGGTCGCCGATGCGGATGCGTTTCCAGCCGTCCTCGGCAAATGCAGGCGCGCCTTCGACGACCAGATTGGGCCGGAAACGCAGCATCTCCTGAGGACGACCGATTTTCTGCGACAGATCGTCCAGCGAAGACTGGCCAATGAGCAGCAGTGGAAAACCGTCGGCGAAACCCACCCGGTCATCCACCGTGCCGTAGCCGGATGGCATGAAGCGGGCCCGCTCCTTGGGCACATGGACCATCCGGGTTGGCTTGCCGATGAACGCGCTGACCCAACGCGCCGCCTCATCGCCAGCGTCCGGCACGCGCAACGTGTCGCGCCAGACCGTCACCCCGCGCAGGTTGTCTTCAACGTTCAGTGGCACTGCGATTTGCACAGGCTCATGCCCGGGCGCCGAAAGGGTCACGCCGTCGTCGGCATGCCACAGCACCGACAGTTGTGACATGTGCGGCAAGGCGCGCTGGGTCAGGAACCGACCGCTGCTTTCATCCACCAGCATCCAGCGTCGATCCCCGGTCATGCCCAACTCGTCGAAGCTGGCCTGCTGAAGCGAGTCCGCCTTGCAGGATTTGAGGGGATACCGATACAGCGCGCTGAGATGAAGCATGTACGCGTCCTTTATGACAGTGTGAAAACGCCACACTTTATACGAGCGCGCCGGATTCGACGCGGTACAGATACAAAAAAGCCCCTCCATACAGCAAGGGGCTCAAACCTGTCAGACCGGGCTGGAACGTCAGTTGTCGAGCATCAGGCGCTCGCGCACGACATCGACCAGTTTGTCGGGCTGGAATTTGGAGAGGAAGTTGTCGCAGCCGACCTTCTTGACCATCGATTCGTTGAAGCTGCCCGACAGCGACGTGTGCAGCACCACGTACAGCCCGCGCAAACGCGGGTCGTGGCGAATCTCGGTGGTCAGGCGGTAGCCGTCCATCTCGGGCATTTCGGCGTCCGTGAAGACCATCAGCAATTTGTCGGTCATGACCTCGCCGGTGTCCGCCCAGCCTTTGAGCATGTTCAGCGCTTTGAGGCCATCACTGGCCACGTGCATCTTCACGCCGAGCTGGCCGAGGGTGTCACGCAGCTGCGAAAGCGCCACGTTGGAGTCGTCCACCAGCAGCACTTCACGGCCACGGGCACGCGCCAGCACCGGATCATCGAGCTTGTCGCGGGAAACCTTGGCGCTGTAAGGCACGATTTCGGCGAGGACCTTCTCCACGTCGATGATTTCCACCAATTGATCGTCGACCTTGCTGATGGCGGTCAGGTAATGCTGGCGGCCGGCGCTGGTCGGTGGTGGCAGGATCGCTTCCCAGTTCATGTTGACGATACGGTCAACGCCGCCGACCAGAAACGCCTGAACGGAGCGGTTGTATTCGGTCACGATGATCGTGCTCGACGCGCCCGGCACCAGCGGGCGCATGCCGATGGCCTGAGACAGATCGATGACCGGCAGGGTCTGGCCACGCAGGTTGACCACGCCACACACGAACGGATGACGTTGCGGCATCAGGGTCAGCTTGGGCAGCTGCAGGACTTCCTGAACCTTGAACACGTTGATCGCGAACAGTTGCCGGCCGGCCAGGCGAAACATGAGGATTTCCAGGCGGTTCTCACCCACCAGCTGTGTACGTTGGTCTACCGTGTCGAGAATGCCAGCCATCTGTTGCTCCTGGAGCAAGGGTTCAAGTAAGTCCGCCTACCTGTTATCGGCAGCGACGGTGCAGACCTTAATGTCGATATAATGCCGCTCAGCATCATTGATATCACATTAACATCATGCTTTACTGGCTGGCATCCGGAAAGCCCGAATATCGGCGTCGTGATGGCTTTTTGCCGATGCGCTGCGCCGGACTCATCCATTCCCCTAGGGGTAATCCCTAACCACAATCAGGGCAAACCTGATATTCCCGGTTTCTATTAGCCATTATTGTGACGCCATTCTCATTGAATGAATGGAGTCAGGTACGTGGTCGTGTTCGCGCAATCTCCCGAATCCCCCGTAACCGCATCGAAGACGGACCGGATCGCCCAGACCATCGCGCGGGGCACTGCTGCACTCCTCCTATCGAGCGCTCGCTCGGCTGTTCGCTTTCGCCAACAATCAGAAATGCCCTACAGACTTCCCGATGCCTTCAACATTAACTTTGGGCCACTCGCCCCACGCGATCTGATATCGCAATCCATCAAGAGTGATCTCACATGCTGAACGGCAATGAATGGCATCAGCTGCACGGTGATTTTCTCAGCGAAACGCAAATCCTCATGTGCCGCGCAGACGAGTGCCTCAGTCATCTGGAACTGATCAGCGACGACCGGGACGCCATCGAATGCCTGCTCACCACGCTGCAGCAACTCGCCGGCAAGGCAGACACCGCGGCCGTCGAGTCGGTCGCCGGCTTCGCCCGACAACTGCGCTATTTGCTGTATTTCGCCAGCGCCGCCGGACGCCTTCAGCCTAAGGCGCTGCTGTCGCTGCGCCAGTGCATCTCGCTGATGTCCTGGCAAATCGAACTCATCGATCCACTTGACGGCTCCCTGCCGCTGGACGATGGCGAACAACGCGACCTGCTCGAGCAGTTCGGCTGCAACTGCGGCATCGGCAAACTCGACAGCGGGCATTCGATCACCGTCGAGTGGTCAGCGCCGATGACCGTCACGCCTACAGAACCCGCCCTGAGCGAACGCCTGGACCGCTCCACCACACTCTGACGCAACGGCCGGCATTGCCCTGCATCGTGTGAAGCCTCAGGCCAGAGCGCACATGCGCCGGCACGGCGCCTGTTCAACGCAAGCAAACCACCGCACGCTCGCGCGGCATTCCCGCGACTTTCAGACGCCTGCCAACTTGCCCACGGCAAACTGAAGTTCGCCTCGAGCAAGTATGGCGATAACAAGTCTGCAACAGATCGACGGCAAACTTGTGGCACTATCGTTCCAGTTATAAATCCTGACTGACCAGACAAATATCTCCTTGATCTTATTCACACTTAACGCTTAATCGACGCGTTATTTAAGGTAAGATTGCCGACCGCGGATACACGCGCGGAAGTTTGCGACAACATTAATCTGGTTGAAAACCGATCTCGGGATTTTGGACACATGTAACAAGTGGGCGGACTCGCGTCCCTCGCTCGACCACCTTAAGTGACCTGACAATGACTGTTCAGGTATCCGCTATAACTATCCGATGGCTTCATCCGCTATGCATGGCAGCAGCAACCTCTTCAAGTTCCAGCGCATGAACTCGAACAGCGCGTTTCGATGGGCCGCACTTTTATGCCTGGCGACGACCGTCGGTAATACCCTCGTATATCTGTTCAATGGCGGCCTGCCCCTGCTATTGACGGTGCTCAACGTCGCCGCATTCCTGAGCATCTGCTACGCCATGACACGACCGGATCAGACCATCCAGTTCCAGCCCCAGGAACTGGCCGACCACATGTTGCAGGTGCAGGAGACCGAGCGTCATCGCCTGAGTCGCGAACTGCATGACGACATCGGGCAGATGCTGACTGCCGCCAAATTGCAAAGCGACTGGCTGCAACGCCGCGCGCCGCAAGAGCTTCAGCCCCACTGCGACATGCTCAACAGCATCCTGGACGAAACCCTGGCGAAGGTCCGCGACGTTTCGGCGATCCTCAATCCCCGTCAGCTGACCAGCCTGGGACTGGAGGCCAGCCTGCGCGCGCACCTGTTGCGCACGCTCGCCGATACGCAGGTGCTGTGGAGCCTGGAATGCCATCAGCGGCTGGCGGGCATCCCCGAGGAAATGGCCGTGGCGGCCTTTCGCATCACTCAGGAAGCGGTGACCAACATGCTCCGCCACGCGCAGGCAAAGAACCTGCTCGTTCGCCTGCAGCGCCAGCCGGAAGGCCTGGCCCTGAGCATTTCCGACGACGGCGCAGGTTTTTCGCCTGCTCAGGATCCTGCTCAGCAAGGTCAGCGCGGCATGGCGGGCATGGCCGAGCGCGCCAGCCTGCTGGGCGGCGAGCTGACCGTCGACAGCGCTCCCGGCAAAGGCACTCACATTCACGCGCTGTTCCCCTGGGCCCCGCGAGCCCGCGGACGCGCTGACATAAGTAAGCACCCATGATCTGCAATCTTCTTCTTGTCGATGACCACGCCCTGATCCGTGCCGGCATTCGTGCGCTGGTTTCGGACATCCCCGGCTACCAGGTCATCGGCGAAGCCTGCGACGGCAATCAGCTGCTGGAAATGACCCTGGCGCTGAAGCCGGACATCATTCTGCTCGACATTTCCATGAAGGACAGCAACGGTCTGGATGCACTCGAGCGGTTGCATCACGCCCTGCCCGACAGCAAGGTGCTGATCCTGTCGATGCACACCGAGCCGCAGATGATCATGCGGGCGCTGGAAGGCGGCGCACACGGCTACCTGCTCAAGGACGCGACCGCGACGGAGATCGAGCAGGCGCTGGAGGCATTGCGCAACGACGAGCGCTACCTGAGCCCGGCCATCGCGCACACGGTGATCAACCAGGCGCTGGTCAGCGCGCAATCGAGCAAGGTCGAAGCGGTCGAGAACCACAACCTCACAGCTCGCCAGCTGGAAATCTTGCGCCTGATCGTGCGAGGCAAGTCCACCCGGGAGATCGCCAACGGCCTGACCTTGAGCGTGAAGACCGTCGAAACCCACCGCTCGCAGATCATGAAACGCCTGCAGATCTATGACGTGGCGGGTCTGGTGCTGTTCTGCGTGCGTGAGCAGATCATCAGTCTGGACGATTGAACCCGATCACGCGCCGCGAGCGAAACGCACGCCACTGACTGCGGCGCCCCCGGACCGACCTGTGTCACAGCCGGTGGGGCGTCTTGCATCAACCCAGGCGCTTTGCCTGCCCAAGCAGCGGCGAATGCGCGGGTAAATGGATGCGCAGCGCACCGGGTCGGGCTTCGAAACGCAGTTGCTCGCCGCTGAGGGGTTCGCCGTCCAGATTGATGTCCAGTCCCTGCGACGACTTGAGTTCGACCCAAGGCAGGCGGGCGCGAATGAACAGATTGTCGATGCCCAGTCCTCCTTCGAGCAGACTCTTGAGCGTGCCGACGATTTCCTGCGGCGCCGGCAGGATGCTGATGTCCAGCAGCCCGTCGTCGGCCAGCGCGTTCGGGCACAGCGGATGCCCGCCTCCGGCCTGTCGACCATTGCCGATGCCCAGCGCCAGCAGATCGCCCTGCCAATGGAAGTCCGGGCCGCTCAACTCGCCGTATGCGGCTTTCAACTCGCTGAAACGCGTCAGACCGGTGAACAGATACGCCGCACCGCCCAGCACTTTCTTGAGGTCTTCGGAGGTGTTCGCCGTGACCTGACTGCCGAAGCCGCCGGTGGCCATGTTGAGGAACAGGTTGCCATCGACCGCGCCCATATCGACGGTACGTGCCGGGACGTCCAGCAGGTCGAGCGCGCGCTCGACCTCCAGCGGGACACCGGCCGAACGCGCGAAATCATTGGCGGTTCCCAGCGGCAAGATGACCAGGCTGGCATCCGACTCCGCCAGCGCAAGCGCTTCGGCGACGTCACGCAAAGTGCCGTCACCCCCGCCTGCGATGATCTGCCGATGGCCCGCTGCCAGCGCCTCCTTGACCAGCCGCTGCGCGTCGCCCCCTTCCCAGGTGAGCCGCACGTCCAGCGTCCAGCCATGTTTGCGCTTGCGCTCCACGGCGTTGCGCACGTCTTCGTTGAGCGCCTGTTTGCCGTGAAGAATCAATAAAGCCCTGCGCTCCGTCATATGTCCTTCCTTATCATCGTGCGATTCGTTTGCGTGAGATGTTGACCTCAGGCAGTACAGAAAAAGCCCCGATCATTATTTTTTTTTACCGATGACGAGAATCCGACCAAAACCCCGCAGCCACGGGATGCCTCCGTGGTAGACCGCGTGGCCTGCGGACTGTTTACAGCGGCTCGATCTGCCTTTTTGAATCCGGCCCGATGACATCGCCAGTTTCATCGGCTTTACTAATGATGGCACTCATTTGAGGGAATCTCTTAACTGCGTTTGGGAGTAGTCCTACAATGATCGGGAAAAAATAGGATTTTTCCTCGTTTGTGGGATTGAAATACAGTGGGATAGAGTGCTTAATCGACAATTAATTGGCTTATTTCGCCGCAGTCCGCAAAAGAGTCATTATATTGACTTTTCCGAGTGCGATTGCCAATCGGGTAGGCCCGTCATGGATTCATGGAACGAAGATGTGAGGACGTTTTATGCGGCTGCACCCGGTTGACAGTCTGTTGCTCACCCGCACCAGTCTGGTTGAATATTTTCTGTTCGCTGTACGGCTGGTTCACGGTCTGACGTCCATTCTTCCAGGCATCCTGATCCTCGCGTATTGGCAGGCTGACGCCTCCGCCGCCCCCGAAAGCTATTTGATGGTGCAGATCTTTTTCGGCATCGTCTGCGTCCTGATGTTTCAGGCACTCGGGGTGTATTCCGAATCGATCTTCAGCAACCGTACACGCTTCAAGATGATCCTGTTCGTGTGGTCGTCGGCTTTTTGCGTCTTGCTGTTCATGCACAAGGCGCTGGACCTGTTCGACTACATCAGCCAGGAACAACTGATGGTCTGGTTCGTCGTCAGTCTGGCGATGTTCTGCGCCGAACGGCTCTTGCTGCTGCTGATTTTCAAACGCCTGATGGCCCGCGGGTTCTTCCTGCAGAACGCCGTGATTCTTGGCGCCACCGAGAACGGCCAGCGCCTGGCCGAGTACCTGCTGGAGAATCAGGACATCCGTTCCGGCGTGTGGGGTTTCATCGATGATCGCATCGGTCGCCTGCCCAAGACCGTGGCCAACCTGCCGATGCTGGGCAACACCCGCGATCTGGAAACCCTGATTCGCGAGGAGAAGGTCACTCAGGTGCTGGTCGCCTTGCCCTGGACCGCCGAGAACCGCATGGATTACATCATCCGCGAGCTGCGACGCCTGCCGGTCAACGTGCTGCTGGTGCCCGACATGGTTGCGTTCAGGCATGCCCATAACCGCATCACCGAAGTCGCCAGCCTGCCGATGTTCAACGCATCGGACGTGCCGTTGCGGGGCTGGTCGCCGCTGTTCAAACGCATTGAAGACATGGTGCTGTCGACGCTTGCGATCGTGTTGCTGTCGCCGTTCATGGCGCTGATCGCCCTTGCCATCAAACTCGATTCACGCGGGCCGGTGCTGTTCTGGCAGAAACGCTACGGCTACAACAACCGCTTGATCACGGTCTGCAAGTTCCGCTCGATGCACACCCACCAGGCCGATGCGACTGCCGAGAAACAGACCGTCAAGAACGATGTCAGGGTCACCCGGGTCGGGCGATTCATCCGCAAGACCAGCCTGGATGAGTTGCCGCAACTGTTCAACGTGTTCGCGGGCAGCATGTCCATGGTGGGGCCGCGCCCACATGCCACGGCCACCAAGGCCGCCGGCATTTTGTTCGAACAAGCTGTCAAGGAGTACACCTCGCGTCATCGGGTCAAGCCAGGCATTACCGGCCTTGCCCAGATCAACGGCTATCGTGGTGAGACAGACACTGTGGAGAAGATCGAAAAGCGCGTCGAGTTCGATCTTGAATACATCGAAAACTGGTCCGTCTGGTTCGATCTATACATCCTTTTGCGCACTGTTCCTGCAGTGCTTTTCTCCCGCGAGGCTTACTGATGGGCACCCTTATTCCCTGCATCATCGCTGGCGGCGCCGGCACCCGGCTCTGGCCGGTATCGCGCGAAGCCATGCCTAAACCTTTCATGCGTCTGCCCGATGGCGAAAGTCTGCTGCAGAAGACTTTCAATCGCGCCAGCACGCTGGACGGCGTTCACAACCTGCTGACGGTGACCAATCGGGAAGTGTATTTCCGCACCGTCGACGATTACCGGCTGCTGAACAAGAACAAGATCCAGCTGGATTTCCTGCTGGAACCGTTCGGCCGTAACACCGCCCCGGCCATTGCCGCAGCGGCGCTGCACGTCCAGGCTCGCCAGGGTGATGACGCGCAGTTGCTGATTCTGCCGGCCGATCATCTGATCAACGACGTGGCCGCTTTCGGCAAAGCCGTTAAAGATGCGCAGAAGCTGGCCGATGAAGGCTGGTTGGTGACATTCGGTCTGATCCCGACGCGCGCGGAAACCGGTTTCGGTTACATCGAAAAAGGTCAGGCGCTCAGCGACAAGGCCTATCAGGTAGCGCGCTTCGTCGAGAAACCCGACGCATCGACTGCGCAGGAATACATCGACGGCGGCCTGCATTTGTGGAACGCCGGCATGTTCTGCATGCGCGTCGACGTTTTGCTGCGTGAGCTGGAAACCCATGCGCCGGACGTGCTCGCCGCAGTGCGGACCTGCCTGGCCCAGTGCAGCAGCAAAGAAGGCAGCAACGAGCTGCAACTGGAACTGGACAGCGAGACGTTCGCCAAGGCGCCGGATATTTCCATCGACTACGCCCTGATGGAGCGCTCGCAGAAGGTCGCCGTGGTGCCGTGCGAACTGGGCTGGAGCGACATTGGCTCGTGGCAGGCGATTCGCGAACTGGCGCCAGCCGATGCCAACGGCAACCAGTACAACGGCCAAGTCGTGCTGCACGACGTGACCAACTGCTACATCGATTCCAAGAAGCGTCTGGTGGGCGCCGTCGGGCTGGACAACCTGATCATCATCGACACGCCGGACGCGCTGCTGATCGCCGACGCCGAACGCAGTCAGGAAGTCAAAGTGATCGCTCAGGAGCTCAAGCGCCAGGGTCATCCGGCGTACCTGTTGCACAACACGGTGACGCGCCCCTGGGGCACGTACACCGTTCTGGAAGAAGGCAAGCGCTTCAAGATCAAGCGCATCGTGGTCAAGCCGCAGGCGTCGCTGTCGCTGCAAATGCATCACCACCGCAGCGAACACTGGATCGTGGTCAGTGGCATGGCTCGGGTCACCAACGGCGAGCGCGAATTCATGCTGGACACCAACGAGTCGACGTTCATCAAGCCGGGGCACACGCACCGTCTGGTCAATCCAGGGGTGATCGATCTGGTGATGATCGAGGTTCAAAGCGGCGAGTACCTTGGCGAAGACGACATCGTGCGCTTCACTGATGTTTATGGCCGAGTACCCGCTGCCAAGGTCTGACAACTGACCGGCCCCTGAAAACGGCCGCGCGCAGCGGCTGATTCGCCCTGCCCCTTCACAGACGGCGGGGCCACGAAGACCAGACTCTGCACCGTTACACCGTTAACATTGGACTTGGCAGTATCGCCGACATGATTGTTTTACCCGCAAGGGAGCCGTATTCATGCATGACAGGAGTTCCGGACCAATGAAAAACACGCTGCTGCTGGCCAGCGTCTTGCTGTTGTGCGCGTGCAATACGCCCGCACGGATCGGCTTGCCCGACTCGCCTGAAATCAAGGCGGCACAGGACGCAGGGCTGGCGCTGGCAGGCAAACCGCTGCCACCGGAACGCATTCATGCAGGCGACACGCTGCGGATTGTGCGCAACACAGGCGAAGCGCCGTCGATTTCCGCGTTCACGGCCAACTCGATCTACGAATTGACCCTCTTCCCGGTGCTCAACGACGGGACCTTTTCCTACCCCTACATTGGCTCGGTCAAAGCGGCCGGCCTGACCGTTCCGCAACTGACCCAAGTGCTGGAAGACAAGCTGGCGCCGGTGTACCGGGAAACCGCGCTGACCATCAACATCAGCCAGGCGCCCAGCAACACAGTCTTCGTCGGCGGCGCGGTGCGCAATCCGAGCAACCTGTCGGTGGCCGTGGTCACCAATCTCGAACAAGCGCTGGTCGGTGCCGGCGGCATCAACCCGGACGCCGACGCACGCCTGGTGGCGCTGTTGCGTCAGGGCGACGATGGCCTCTACAAAACCTATTTCTTCGATTACAGCAAGTTGCTGTATGCCGGCAGTGGCGGGCCTCGGGCGCCCGTGCTGCTACAGCGTGGTGACGTCGTGTTCGTTCCCAAATCTACGGTCGGCAACAAGATCGACGGCGTGAATCTGTACTTCAACCAGCTGATTCCGTTCTCCAAATCGCTGGGCTTCGGCGTGAATTACAACTTGCGCGACAACAATTAATCGGAAGGGACTACCGACATGATAAGCATCCGCTCATTCCGCGATCTCTTGCGCCTGTTTTTCATCTTCCGGCGCGAAGTGCAGATTACCGTGGTGGCGACCTTCGCGATCATCGTGCTGGGGGCTTTCCTGCTGCCCAACCGCTATGAATCCACGGCATTGCTGCTGGTCAAGCCAGGCCGCGACACAAGCACCCTGCCGATCGAGTATGCCGACCGTCCGTCCATCGTCATGCCCAGTGCCTTGCGCGATCCGCTGCTGGACGAAGAACGCATGCTGACCGGCCGGCCCATCACCCGGCTGGTGGCGCAGCAGTATATGGAGGCGCTGTCCAACGCGCCGAAGCCGACCGGTTTCATGGCGTCGGTCAAAGGCGTCATTCGCGCCACGGTCAGTGGCGTGGTCGAGTTCATCCGCGGCTCGCTGGAGCTGATCGGTCTGGTGGAAAAGCGCACGCCTGAAGAGCGTCTGGCCGAGGATCTGGAGAAGAATTTCAAGGTCAGTCACGACCCGGGCTCCTCGGTCATGGAGCTGACGTTCACCTGGAACGACCCGGAAGTCGCGCAGATCGTGCTGAAGAACTGGGTCGAGCAATACGAGAACGAGCGCACCCGCACCCTCGGCCGGGTCAGCCTGTATGCGTTTTACGAGCAGGAGGTCAAGGACACGCAGGCCAACATTCTGTCGCACAAGCAGCAGATTCAGGCGCTGCTCGACCAGGTGGGCAGTACCAGCATCAACCAGCGACTGGCCGACACCGCGCAAGGCTTGAACGACCTGCGCACCGAGCGCAACAACACGGCGCGCTCGATTGCCTCGACCAAGGCCGGGATCGACAAGATCCAGCAGCAAATCAACCAGCAGACGCGGCTCATCAGCTCGGGCAAGGAAATGGCCCTCAACCCGAGTCGTCAGGATCTGGAAAACCGCATCAACAGCAAAGAAGTCGAGCGTCAGGAACTGCTGCGTTCATTCAAGGAAAGCGCGCCACCGGTGCAGGCCCTGGACAACGAAATCAAGAACCTGAAACAGCTCTGGAGCAGCCAGAACCCGACCGTGCAGCGCACCGAAAACATCGCGCCCAACCCGCTGTTCACCCGACTGCAGAACATCCTCAACGACCAGCAGGCCAGCTACACCCGCCTGCTGATTCAACTGCAGCAACTGGACGCTCAGCTGGCCCAGCTGGAAAAGGATCGTCAACAGGCGCTGTCCCTGGAACCGCAGATTTCGCGCTTGCAGAACGAGCTGGACGCCGAGGACAAAAACTACGTTCTCTATACCGACAGCCTGGAAAAAGCGCGCATCGACCGTGAACTGGACAAGAGCCGCATCAGCAACATCGCGATCATCGAACAGGCCACGCTCAATCCGAGCCGGGTCTTCCCCAAAAGCCTGCTGATGTTGCTGCTGGCGGTGCCGCTGAGCCTCGGCGTCGGCATGCTGGCGCTGTACATGTTCTATCTGCTGGACCAGCGCATCCACGACGGCGACAAGATCGAGGCGCAGTTCGGCGTGCCGCTGTGGAGCAGTCTGCAGGACCTGGAAACCGTTCAGCCTCATCGCACCAGCGCGTTCACTGCCAGCCTGTATCGGTTGTACAGCGTGCTGCCGCTCAAACAGGTGGCCGAACGCGGGCTGAGCATCGGTCTGACCTCGGCGCATTCCGGCGAAGGCGTGACGTTTGTCGTCGAGCATCTGCGCAAGCTGCTCGAGGACCACGGCCACACGGTCCGGGTCGGTGACGGCAGGCCCGCCGAGCCGGGCGAAATCCAGCTGATCGACGCCTCCGCGTTCTTCGTCAATCAGCAGGCGTTCGTGCACCTGCGCGACGCCGACCTGATCGTGCTGGTGGTGCAGGCCGAAACCTCCACCGTGCCAAAACTGCAGAACGCCCTGGCCACGCTGACCACCGCCTTCAAGCGGGTTGACGGGATCATCCTCAACCGTCGTCGCTTCGAAATTCCCGAGCGGGTTCTGAATTGGCTCTCGCGCGTGCGGAGCCCTCACTGATATGCAGATTGCTCTCCTCGCGCCACTGCCGCCGGAGCAGAATGGCATCGCTGACTACGCAGGCCACCTCAAGCGGGCGCTGGAAGAACTGGGCGTACGTGTGCGAACGCCCTTGGAGGGCATCGGCAACGATCCGATCGCTGCTCGCCAGCGTGTGGCCCACGCCGACTGGCAAGGCATCGATCTGGTGCATGCAGAAATCGGCGGCGGGCGTCTGGCCGAGTTTCACGCGCTCCGAGCGCTGCGTGAGCGGTTTCCACGACTGCCGCTGACGGCAACGGTGCACGACCCCGAACGTCTGGTCTGGCGTCGACACAAGCTGCCGTGGCCCTTGTCGATGGCAGCGTCGTTGCGCTCGCCCCTGCCGGAGATCGCAACAGTGCTCGCCGACCCGCTGTGCCTGCACGAGGAACGGCAACTGGCGCGCCAGATGACCCGTCTGGTGACACTGACCGAGGCGGGCAATCGTTGCCTGCAACAGCGCATGGGCTTGCGTCAGGAACAGATGGCCGTGATCGCTCACGGCAACCTGCCGATCCCGCCGATGCCCCTGCCCGCCCTGCAACCGCTGAAGCTGCTCTATTTCGGTTTCATTTACCGCGGCAAAGGCATCGAAGATTTGCTCGATGCGCTGGCCCGCCTGCTCGCCGACGCACCTGAACTGCGCACCCGCGTGCGCCTGACGCTGGCCGGCGGCAGCGAGCCGGAAATGGCCTTCGGCCCCTCCGGCAGTTATCTGGAGCAATTGCGTCAGCGCATTCGCGAGCTGGGCCTGAACGACTTGATCAACTGGCATCTTGACCTGCCGGCGTCTGACATTCCCCACGTGATTCAGGCTCATCACGTGATGGTTCTGCCGTATCGCGAGTCGAGCAAACTGAAGATTCTCGGCACGTTGCGCGGCACCAGCGGCGCGTTGTCCTGGGCGACCGCCTGCGGCCGCGGCGTGATCACTTCCGATGCCCGTTCGTTCGCCGAGGAAGTCTCCCACGGCAACGGTGAGATCTATCCGCAAGGCAATGTTCAGGCCTTGACCGACGCCCTGGCGCGGCTCTGCGAGCAACCGCAGAAGGCCGAAGCATGGGCCGAACAGGCACAGATACTGGGACGCCAAAGGGTCTGGAGTCAGACCGCCGAACGTTTTCACTCACTGTTCCAGCATGCATGCGAGGTGCGCTGATGAAGGGCAAGACGCTGTTGGCCATGACTTTACTCAGCGCGATGGGCCTGAGCAGTGCCGCCTGGTCGGCAACGCTGCTCAAGGCACCGAGGTCGGTGACATGGCGGGATTTCCTCGGGGTCAACGTGCAGTTTCATTACTTCGAGCCGCAGGCCTACCAGAAGCAGATGACGCGTCTGGATGCGCTGGGTCTGGGCTGGATTCGCTGGACATTGCACTGGCCCATCCTGGAACCAGCGCAGGGACAGTACAACCTCGCCGCGCTGGACGCGGCGATGCAGACCGCCAGCGCTCATCATTACGACACCGTCGCCTACCTGGTGGGTTCGGCGGCATTCGACAGCACCGCGCCGCAAGGCGCCAGCAACACCGATCAATACCCGCCGCGCGACAACAGCATCTTCGCTCAGCGCATGACGGCACTGGCTCAGCGCTATCCGCAGGTCAGCCATTGGCAGGTGTGGAACGAGCCCAACATCATCTGGCTGCCGCAGGCCGATCCGGTCGCCTATTACAAGCTGCTGACCACCACCGCCGACGCCATCCGCAGCGCGCTGCCGGGCAAGCCGATCGTCACCGCCGGGGTGGCTTATTACGGGCAGATGCGCGGCTCGACCGGCTACATGCTGCAATCGATGGTCGATCAGGGTCTGGCGAGCAAGGACATCGTCGCCGCCTATCACCCGTATTCCGAATACCCGGAAGGCGACTCGATTCCCGACCGGGACTTTCTGGTGCGCGCCAATGCGATGAACAAGAGCCTGCATGACGCGGGCGTGAAACAGGTCTGGGCCACCGAGTGGGGCTGGTCGAGCTACAGCGGCCCGGTGGAGATGCAGCGCATCATCGGCGTCAACGGCCAGGCCGACTACACCCTGCGTCGTCTGGCCTTGATGAGCGCACTGGATTATCAGCGTATCTTCCTGTTCAACCTCAGCGACCTGGACGAACGCGCCAGCCCCAGAGATCGCGGCTACGGCCTGGTCGACCTGAACGGCGAGCCGAAGCCGGTGTACACCGCGCTGCAGAATTTCCTCAAGGTAACCGGCCCGAGCCTGCAACCCGCCGATCCGCCGCCCGCCTCTTCGGTGCCCAATGACCTGTACGCCATTGCCTGGAATCGTCCGGACGGCTCGCACTTGCTGATGGCCTGGAGCGCCAGCGGTGCGCAGATGAAGTTTCCCAGTATCAAGAGCGCCACGCTGTATGACCCGCTCACCGGCAACCAGCGCGAGCTGACCGGCGCGCAAGGCGTTGATGTGGCGTTAACCCCTACCCTGCAAATTCTGGTGTGGAAGCCGTAGCCATGCGCATCCTCTGGACATTGCCCTATCTGCCATGGCCGACCACGAGCGGCGGCAAGACCCGGCAGTTTCACCTGCTGCGCAACCTCGCCGCGCGCGGGCACCGGATCACCTTGCTGGTGCAGTCCAAAACCGAACTGGACGACGACACTCGTGCGGCCCTGGAACCGTGGCTGGAGCGGCTGATCGTCATCCCGCGACGTTCGCTGCGCAGCCTGCGTACCTTGCTGGCGGTCGCGTTCGCACGACCGCCGATGCTCGCCACGGTCAACGGTTTCGCGCCGCAACTGCAGCAGCAGTTCGAGGCGCTGTTGCGCGAGGAATGGGACGTCATCCAGATCGAACACAGCTACAGTTTCCAGCCGTTCGAAGCGCCGCTCAAACGGGCCGGCAAGCCTTTCATCATGACCGAACACAACGTCGAATCGGGGCTGGGTGCCGCCAGTTATCACCACTTCCCGGAATGGGCGCGACCGTTTACCCGGTTCGATCAATGGCGCTATCGGCAATGGGAAGCGCGTGTGTTCGGCCAGACCCGCGAGCTGATCGCAGTCACCGAAGAAGACGCCAAGGGCCTGGCGCGCCTGACCTCGCGGGCCACCGCCGTGGTGGTCAACGGCGTGGACTGCGACTACTACGCGCAGGTCGTTCCGGATCGCTACAGCCGTCGGCTGCTGTTCATCGGCAATTACGAATACGGGCCGAATCTGGATGCCATGGAATGGGCGCTGGAGCACATCATGCCCAAGGTCTGGCACCTGGACCCGATGGTGCGCCTGACCATCGGCGGCTACGCCCTCCCCGACCACTGGCGCGAGCGCTGGGCCGATCCGCGCATCGACTGGCTGGGGTTCGTCCCGGACTTGCGCACGGTGCAGAGAGAAGCGGCGATTTTCTTCGCTCCATTGCGTGAAGGCGGAGGCTCCAAACTCAAGGTGCTCGAAGCCATGGCTGCGGGCCTGGCCGTGGTAACCACCGAACAAGGCAGCTCAGGACTGAACGTGGTCAACGGCACGCATTACCTGGGCTGCGAAGACGCCGACGGTCTGGCGAAATTGCTCGCCGAGGCCATCGAACAGCCTCATCTGCTGACCGCCATCGGCGAGGCGGGCCGCGCCTACGTGCGCGAGCACCACGACTGGTCCGTGTCGGCGGCACAGCTGGAAGGCATCTATTCCCGGGTTCACCGTCAGGAGGAAACCCACGCATGCGTGTAGGACTGGACTATCGCCCCGCCACGGGCTTTCCCAACAGCGGCATCGGCCGTCAGAACATTGCGCTGGAAGAAGCGTTTCGCGCAGCCCCGGACGTGCAATTGCAGCTGTTCAGCGTGGCGCCGCAGGATCATCCGGTGCGCCGCATCGCCCACTGCCCGCGCCGGCTCACGCCCCTGAACGGAATCCATCGGCTGCCCGAACGGCTGCGGTTCGAGGCGCAGTTTCTGCCCCAGGCCCTGCGCGACGCGGAGGTCGAGGTGTACCTGGCCAATCTCAACATGGGCCTGCCGATCGGTCGCAAGCCGCCGGGTCTGCGTTACATCCTGCAGCTTCATGACCTGTTTCAGCTGACCATGACCAACGCCCATGGCTCGAAGCTCAAGGCGATGATTTATCGCCAGACCGACAACCTCTCGATCGGGTATTCCGTGCGGATGGCCGACCGGATCTGGACGCCGTCGCAATTCACCGCCGACGAAACCGTGCGCCTGTTTCCGCAGGCGCGGGACAAAGTGCGCGTGCTGCCCAACCTGGTCGAGGGGTTCAGCAGTGAGCCCGCCGAACTCGACTCGCCGTTGCCCGAGCGTTACTGGCTGTGCGTCGGCACCCGCGAGCCGCGCAAGAACATTCCGTGGTTCGTCGAGGCCTGGCAGATCGCGCGTCGGCAATTCCCGAAAACCCCCGATCTGGTGCTGGTGGGCGGCAGTGAAGGACTGAGCAGCGCTCAGCGCGAAACGCCGGGGCTGCACATCGTCAGCGGCATCAGCGACGGTCAGTTGCATCACGTCTATCGGCAAGCCGAACGACTCTGGCACCCCTCGTACGGCGAAGGCTTCGGCCTGCCGGTTATCGAGGCATTGGGCGTGGGCACACCGGTGGCCGTGGCGAGCGGTTCATCGCTGGATGAAGTCACACCGCCCGACAGCCCGCGCTTCTCGCCCCAGGATCTGCCAGCGCTGGTGCGCCTGATGGGCGTGCTCTCGACGGCCGAGCGCGAGGAGCCCGCGCCGCTGCAAGCCTGGGCGCAGCGGTACGGCGTCGACGCGTACCGCCAGCGTTTCAACGAGTTGCTGGAGGAGCTGCGCTGATGCCACTGGCGATGCCCGTAGGCGCGATCATTGCGGTGCTGTTCGGTCTGCTGGTCTGGCTGCTGCCGGCGCTGAAAGTGACGGCCGCGCTGATCGGCGTCGCGAGCTTGCTGGCGGTCATTCGCCGGCCGTTGCGCGGCTTGCTGCTGTTCGGCGTGCTGGCGACCTTTCTGCCTTACGCCACGGTGCAGATCGGTATCCGCACCACGGTGTCCGAAGCGCTGCTGATGCTGGTCTGGGCCAGCCTGATGGCGCATCGGGTGTTCGCGTTGTACAACCGCCCGCTGATCCTGCTGCGCACCGAGCGCTGGATGCTTGCGCTGATGCTGTTCAGCGCGCTGCCGTTCGTGGTCGGTCAATTGACCGTCAACGCCGAGGGCAACGGGCCGATCAACTGGGTGCGCTGGCTGTTCAACCTGTCGCCGCTGTTTCTGGTGCCGCGCCTGCTGGCCGACGAGAAGTCCCGTGAGCAAATGACCGTGGCGCTGTTGCTGGGGACGTTGGCCTTGCTGCTGCTGTCGATTCCGGTGTACCTGAAGAACGGCAATTCCACGGCGATCATCTCGATCATCGGCAGCCTGGGTTACAGCAATCTGGACAGCCTCAACGAAGGCCTGGCCGGCTTTTCGACGCGGATGTCGACGCCCTGGACGCACCCGAACATATCCGGCGGCGCAATGGCCATGTTGCTGCCGCTGGCGTTCTGCATCGCCGTCACTCGCCAGGGCCTGGTGCGTTTGCTCGGCATCGCCGTGGCGGTGCTGGCGCTGGCCGGTCTGTTGTTCACGGGCTCGCGCGGGGCGCTGGTAAGCCTGGTGCTGGTGATGTGCTGGATGGCGCGCAAGCGCGTGCCGTATGTGGGGCGAATGTTGATGGCCGGCGTGTTCGTCGGTGCCCTGCTGCTGATGTTCTATCCGCCGCTGCAGGACCGTCTGCTCGGACTGTTTTCAAGCCACGACGCCAGTACTGCGGTGCGGTTCGACGAGTATTCACACTTCCCGGATGCGATGAAAATGTTCCCGCTGGGCATCGGCTTCAAGGTCGACCCGCCCGTTCCGGGCACCGGCCTGTGGGGCATTTCCAACCTGTGGCTGAACTACATCTACAAACTGGGCCTGCCGGGCATGCTGTTGTTCGTTGCCGTGACGGTCAGTTGGTGGAAAGAAGCGCGCCTGCCGCGCAACATCGTCATCCTCAACCGCGACACCGCGCTGTGGCTGGGTGCTCGTACCGGCGTGATGGCCGCGCTGCTGAGCGGCTTCTTTGACCACTATTTCAGTTTTACCACCGTGCTGATTGCGCTGTTCTGGCTGCTGCTGGGACTCAGTCTGCATGAAGCCCGGCGCCTGCGATTGAAGGCGCAGGTCACGACTTTGGATTCGGGGGAACGAACATGAAACACCGCATGATGCACTCGCACAATCTGCGGCAGGCGCTGCCTGAATATGCACGCAAGATGGGGGTCAGCACCGAGGAGCTGGAGAGCGCGTACGACTGGATGCTGGCGAACGAGGTGTGCTTCGAAACCCAGATCAAAGACAAGACACTGTGCTTCATCAGTTACCTGAACATCGAGCCGCGCATCGAGCAGCCGCTGGCCCGGCGCTTCTACCGGCTGCTGGCCAACGAGACGCCCGGCGCGCTGATTCCCCTGTACGGCATCAATTGGCCGACGCTGCGCGACCGCATGCTGCGCACCTGGGAGCAAGCCTACAACATCCTCATCTGCAAGATTCCAAGCCATACCCTGAGGCTGTTCTGGCTGCGCATGGGCGGCGCAAAGATCGGCAAGGGTTCCTCGGTGTGGCGAAACACGGAAGTGCTCGGCGTCGACGGGCTGACCATCGGCGACGACAGTACCGTCGGCTGGCATTGCCAGCTGGACGCACGCGGCGGGCTGATCATCGGCGATCACGTGACCATCGCCTCGCATGTACTGATCATTGCCGGTGGACACGATCTCAGGGCGCCGGAATTCTGGGCCGTGGGCGGACCGATCTACATTCACGACTACGCCTGGATCGCCAGCCGCGCCCTGCTCTCTTTCGGCGCGGACATCGGCGAAGGCGCCGTGGTCGGCGGCGGTTCGGTGGTTTCAAAACCGGTGCCGCCTTACGCCATCGTCGGCGGACCGAACGCCGAGATCAAAGGCGAACGGGTTCGCGGCCTCAACTACAAAGTGGGCGGCAAAGGCCTGTTCACTTTGTTCCACTGAGGCGGCTGCGTGTTCGGCTCAACGCTCTGGCTGACGCTGGCCACACTCACGGGGCTGGCCGCAGGTTTCGCCCGAGAGTGGCTGCTGGTGGCGGCCTGGGGCGCGGGCGGACGCAGCGACGCTTTTCTGGTCTCGCTGTTTCTGCCCGAAGCGTTGCGCATGGCGCTGGCGGCGGGCCTGCTCAGCGCCGCGGCATTGCCGCTGTATCAACAACGTTCGGCGCTGCAACAGCAGCAATGGCTCGGTGCACTGGCGCCGCGCCTGCTGCTGTGCGGGCTGGGGTTGAGCCTGTTGCTGAGTCTGGGCGCGCCACTTTGGGTGCGCCTGATCGGGCCGGGGCTGGACGATCAAGGCTACGCGCTGGCGGCCGGCTCGCTGCAATGGCTGGCGTGGTCGGCGCCCGGTTTTCTGTTGCACGGCCTGCTGTGCGTGCCGCTGCAAGCCCGTTCGCGATTCGTGCTGGCGGGCCTGGGTTCACTGCTGTTCAACCTGCCGCCCGTGCTTTACCTGGCGCTATTGCGTCAGCAGGCGACGCCGACGGGTCTGGCGTGCGCCTGTCTGCTGGGCAGCGTGTTGATGCCCGCCGCGCTGTTGCCGGGTCTGCTGCGCGATGGCTGGAAACCCTGGCGTCTGGGCCGGGAGCCCGGCGCGGGACGGGAGTTGCTGCAACGCATCGGCCCGCTGTTGAGCAGCAATCTGGCCAGCCAGGGCCTGGCGCTGCTGGAGCGCATGGTCGCTTCCTTGCTGGGGGAAGGCGCCGTCACCTGGGTCAATCTGGCGCGCAAACTGATCAACTTGCCACTGATCGCCCTGATGAGTCTGAATCAGGTGCTGCTGGGCCTGATGAGCGGGACCGAGGGCGATCAGCGCAAAAGCCTGCTGCGCAAGGGCCTGAGCAGCGCAACCCTGTTAACGGTACCGGCGGTGGCCGGGTTGATCGGCGCAGCCGGCGCGCTGGTGGCGCTGCTGCTGCCCAATCAGGCAGCGGACGGCCCGCTGCCCGGCCTGCTGGCGTGGTTCGCGGTGCCTCTGATGTTCGGCGCGTGGAATGCCCTGCTCGCCCGCTTTGCCTACGCCGCCGGCGACACGCGCCTGCCATTGCGATGCGAGCTGGCCGGCAGCCTGCTCAACGCGGTGCTGCTGGCTGTGCTGCCGTTTTTCTTCGGGCTGATCGGCATTGCCATGGCCGCCGTGTGTGGCGCCATCCTCACCGGCCTGCTGTTGATGCGCAGACAGGACTTGTTGAACCAGTTGCCGTGGCGTCAGCAATGGCTGCTCGGCGCCGCCATCATGCTGTTGGCCGCGACCGTGTTGCACCCGCTGAGCAACATCTGGCTGCAACTGGGCCTGAGCTGCGCGTACGGCGCGATGCTGCTGGTTGCCCTGGCGTTGTGGCTCAAACCGTGGCGTGGCGCCCGAGATTGACCGCGCCTTCTCGCAGCATCGTGCTGAGCTGAGCTGAACTGAGCTGAGCTGGGCTGAACTGGGCGAACGCGACGATCAGGCCGGTTCGGCAATCTCGATCAGGTTGAGGTCCGGGTCACGGACGTACACCGAACGAATCGGTCCAGTCGCGCCAGTGCGTGCGACCGGGCCCTCGATGATCGGCCATTGCGCCTCGTTCAATCGGGCAATCACCTGCTCCAGCGGAATCGACGCGATGAAGCACAGGTCCAGCGCGCCAGGCGCCGGCACATGCGCCTTGGGCTCGAACTCATGCCCCCGCACGTGCAGGTTGATCTTCTGATCGCCGAACCTGAACGCCCTGCGCCCCGCGCCGAACGTCTCCAGTTGCATGCCCAGTACGCGGGTGTAGAAATCCACCGTGGCGTCGGCATCGACAGCGGTCAGTACCAGATGGTCGAGGTGATCGATCATGAAAAAAAGACTCCGGGAGGCTGCGGGCTGGTTGGGGGCATGAACAGGATTCGCTGCGCCAGCTTACACCTGACGCAGCAATGGACACCGCAGACACGTGCGTTTGCCTTTTTCAAAGCACGCTGAATGACTGGGCGTGGCGAGCGATGGCATGGCAGCCGCATGCCAGACGATGACCCTGCATGACGACGCGTAACCCGTTCATGATGTTTTTTGAATCGCCTTCGATGAAAGCAAAGACACCCCCGTGCAGCGGGCATGTGGCCTTGTCCCCTACGACCGCAAAGGTCTGCCCCTCAACGACGGAAGGGCCGCTCAGTTGACACTCGATCACTTCGCCGCCGCTGCTGGTGGCGTCTCCCAGGCATATAGGATGATTCATGAGCCACCTCCAGGCGCGCCGAATTTGAAAGGGTCGGCCCAGCGGGTCTTGGCGTTTTTCGCCTTTGTCGCCTCGCTGGGCGGGCGGATCATCTGGATGGAGACGCTGCCGTCGGCGCCGGAATAAACCACGGCACTGACGCCGCCTTCGAAGTAGCTGGCGATGGTTGCGAGGTTGATTTCCACCAGCGCGCTGCTGACGCCGGTGTTGCCCAAACGGCGGCCGATGTCGTAGCCCTCGTCGACATTGCCCACCTCAATGCCGGTGCCATCGACATTCAGGCCGTGCAGTGCCTGGGTCAGGGTGATTTCGCCTTCGACATTGTCGGTGCTGTCATAGAACACGCGGACCGGTTTCTCCCCATTTGGCAGCGTGTTCAGCGCCGCTTGCCAGCCCGTTTGCAGGGCCTTGGCGCGAAGAGCGGGCTTCATCGGCGTGTCGTTTTCGTCGGTCATCGAAACTTTGACAGGCCGGTGCAGATAGCCGAGCGTCGGCGTCTCGTCGTACTCGTCGATCTGGTGCTGCGCCCAGCGTATCGGCAGCCATTTGGTCGGGCGGAAATCGCCTGGGCCACGGTTAGTGATGGTTTTCCAGAGTTCGGGGAGTTGGGCATGCCAGTAGGTGCTGGACATGGTGCCGGGGGCATCTGGATCGATAGCGCCTTCCGCCCTCTTGGTCGCTTCGTAGACTTTCCGAAACTCGGGGGAATGTTTCCAATAGAAGAACCAAAGCTTGCTCAAGTCAGTGGATTTATTTTGGTTGTCTTCCTGCTGTCGAACAGCGTAAGGGCGCAAATAGCGATCCACACGATCAGTTCGGGCCACGAGCAGTCCGGTCATGCTTTCGAAAACGGTGGGCACGTAGTAGCCGTTTGGTAACCCGCGAGTACCACGGACGCGATACCCGCTCCGCGTTTGGTCGCCGTCGCGGCTGAGGACCAATGCTTCCGGCACTTCGGAATTCTCATCGAAGAACTGGAACAGCTTTTCGATCATGCGTTGACTGTGGGTTGTGTTCTCTGCGTCCTGCCAAAGAAAGAGCGTGACCCCAAGCGTTGCGGCATTGCGCGCGGAGATGATGCTTCCCGCCGCGCGATCATCCGTGTCATCTGGCTGTTTGGGAGGGGCTATCGCGAAGGTAGGCAGAGGCCAGTAAGCGACAGCGTCACGGGCAGAATGTCTGGCAGCAGCCCGTATATTGATACTTGCACCGTTGAATCTGCTATCAGCAGTCGCCGGATAGTCTATGGGGTTGTTGGAATGAATAGACTCGAAGTTGCTGTTTTTCTTTCTGATCATCTTCCAGATCGTTGACTGTTGATTCTCGTCGATTGCTAACCCTGCAGCCTTGATCTCCAGTGAGAACGTCTGATGAGCCTTATCTTGCTCGGCTGACAGAAGGGCGTTTATATGCTGCGCCTGCGTCTGCTTTTCAGCGCGATCTTGCGCCATGGCTTTCCCCGCCCAATGAACGCTCATCACCATCAGGACGAGGGCCATAATGGCTGTGCCTACCTGCCGAGCTTGCTGTGTCATGAGGCACCTCCGGGCGCGCCGAATTTGAAGGGGTCGGCCCAGCGGGTCTTGGCGTTTTTCGCCTTGGTTGCCTCGCTGGGTGGGCGGATCATCTGGATCGAGACGCTGCCATCGGTGCCGGAATAAACCACGGCACTGACGCCGCCCTCAAAGTAGCTGGCGATGGTTGCGAGGTTGACTTCCACCAGTGCGCTGCTGACGCCGGTGTTGCCCAGACGGCGGCCGATGTCGTAGCCCTCGTCGACATTGCCCACCTCAATGCCGGTGCCGTCGACATTCAGGGCGTGCAGTGCCTGGGTCAGGGTGATTTCGCCTTCGACATTGTCGGTGCTGTCATAGAACACGCGGACCGGTTTCTCACCATTTGGCAGCGTGTTCAGCGCCGCTTGCCAGCCCGTTTGCAGGGCCTTGGCGCGAAGAGCGGGCTTCATCGGCGTGTCGTTTTCGTCGGTCATCGAAACTTTGACAGGCCGATGCAGATAGCCGAGCGTCGGCGTCTCGTCGTACTCATCGATCTGGTGCTGCGCTCAGCGTATCGGCAGCCATTTGGTCGGACGGAAATCGCCCGGGCCGCGGTTGGTGATGGTTTTCCAGAGTTCGGGGAGCTGGGCGTGCCAGTAGGTGCTGGACATGGTGCCGGGACTGATGGGGTGAGGTACGCCTTCGGCTTTTTTCGCCTGAACGTAGACTTCATCAAATTTACGATCGCGATCCCAATAGAAAAACCACAGCTTGCTCAGGTCGGTCGACCTGTTTTGATTGTCTTCCCGCTGTTTAACAGCATAAGGGCGCAAGTACCGATCCACTCGGTCAGTTCGCGCCACGAGTAACCCAGTCATGCTCTCGAAGACGGTGGGTACGTAATAGCCGTTGGGGAGTCCGCGTGTGCCTGGGACACGATAACCAGTACGTGTTTGATCGCCATCGCGGCTGAGCATCAGAGCTTCGGGGACTTCGGAGTTGTCGTCAAAAAACTGAAAGAGCTTTTCGATCATGTGCTGGCTATGGGTCGTATTCTCTGAGTCTTGCCAGAGAAAAAGCGTGACGCCAAGGGTCGCCGCATTTCGCGCCGAAAGAATGTCTCCTCCCGCACCTTCGTCCTTGTCATCCGGTTGCCTCGGGGGCGCTATTGCGAAGGTAGGCAGAGGCCAGTAAGCGACAGCGTCACGGGCAGAATGCCGAGCCGCGGCACGTACATTAATCCTAGCTCCGTTATATCTGCTATCAGCGGTGGCCGGATAGTCTTGGGGATTATTTGAGTGAAAGGACTCAAAGTTATTATTTTTCTTTCTGATCATTTTCCAGATCGTTGATTGTTGATTCTCGTCGATCGCCAGTCCTGCGGCTTTGATTTCCAATGAGAAGGCTTGATGAGCCTTATTTTGCTGCGCTGCTAGCAAGCCATTTGTGTACTCCTGCTCTGCCTGCTTTTCAGCGCGATCTTGAGCGATGGCTTTTCCTGCCCAATGGACGATGAAAGCCAGCACTATGAAGGCGACGATCCCTGTTACCCCTTGGCGTATTCCCTGTGCCATATCCGTTATCTCCATGCCATCGGCGATTGATTGTCCATAGACGTGCCACACAAACCCCAGCCAGAGCGCGATAAGCAGGAGCAGGCACAAGAGGTAGGCTTTGATATTAGGAAGCGAACTTTTGAGCGTTCTCATCAGCGCTTGTCCTCCTGTCGCTGGCAATGGACCAGCGCCGGAGGTTTCATGGGGATCAGTTCCTCACATGGAAACTGACCTTTGTCGTAATAGATGTACGTAGCCTCTGCCAGCGCCCGGGCAGCCGGACTAAGCTTTTGCCAGCCAGGCATCTTTAACAGTGTTTCTTTGTAGAATTCTTTTTCGATCCGCCAATCCGCAATCGCAATCAGCACCTCGCGCATATCCCGATCATCCAGACACCTGGCCTGTCCGATCGCCACATCCATGGCCGTGACCCAACGATGGTTCTCCGGGCTGCGCAGGATCGCAGAGTGGTAACTGTTGTTATCCCATTCCGGATTGGCTTCGCCGTCCTGCCACCGGGACATCCGCGCCCGAATTTCGTTGGGCGTTTCTTCGCGCTCGATCATGTAATACGCCACGCGATTGTCATGAATGTCCCTCACCGCCCGTTGGCGCAGCTCGCGGGTCTGATCGTCCGGCTCCTTGCCGCTGTTCCAGGCGTCGCGGGCGGCGAGCAGATTGACCTGCACGCTGCGTTTGTCGACGTATCGCCACTCGAAGCGAGCGCGGGATTTACCGAGCGCGGTGTTCTGCGCCACGGCGTCGGGTTTGTCTTTGCCGGGCGTGTCGGGTGTACCGGTGACCGCTTCGCCGCCGAACATGTCGGGGGCGTGGCGCGGTGCCAGCGCCTCGGCATTGATCAAGCGCAGCTCACCTTTGTCCATGCCCGCTTCGGTGGCGAGCGAAATGGCGGCGTTGTGACCGGCACTGCGGCGTTCCTGGGCGGTGCGCAGCTCAACGTTGCCAGGCTCATCGCCGACCCAGACCGGCTGGTCGTCACGCAGCCGTTTGCTCCACAGGCGCTGATGGAAGCGCAGGGTTTTGAGGCGGTCCATGGCAGGCGTGCCGTCGGGCAAGGTGTCGGGCACACCGAAGGTGCCGATGCCGCTGACATCGCGCAGCGCCACAGTGGTGTCATCGTGACTGAAATACAGGTAGACCTTGCCGCGGTTGTCACGCTCGGGGAATACCACGGTGGACTGGTCAGGCCCCAGCCGCTGGCCTTGCTCCGCCGTCCATTTCGCGCCCGTGCGACCGCCATAACCGGGAGCCGTGGCCTGAATGTCGCCGAGCGGCGGCTGGGCATGGGGTTGGGCTGTGACGGCGGTGACGATATTGATCAGCGTGTCGAGGGTCTTCGAGTGCTTGGGTGTTTTGTCCGGCAGCAGCGAATACGGCGACGCGACCATGATCGCGCAGTCGGCACAGCGCTCGCCGCGATCCACCAGCAGTGCCTGAGCCAGAAGCGTGATTAACGTGCCCTGACTGTGGCCCATGACGGTGACGGTTTCATCCGGCGAGACGCGGCGAATTTCACTGATGAGCATCGCCAGACGATGGGCCGCCAGCACGAAATAACGACGGTGCGGGCTTTTGCCCATGTACAGCGTATTAGGCAATGCCAAGTTCGCAGCATGCCGTACGCCCTTGTCAAAGCCTGGGTCGTACATCTCGGGCAGGCTGTTGGTGGCGTTGTCGAAGAAGCCGCCACCCTTACCGAAATGCCGGTCCAGCCGATTGCCAAAAACGTCCTGATACTGGGTGCGCAGTTTGGTGGGCTCGCCATTTTTATCGCGCTGGATCTCTTCTGGCGCGGCCCTGTAGCCCCAGTAGAAAGGGATGAATACGCTTCGTGGTTTTTCTCCCCCGGTGCTGCGCTTGTAGAGGTAGGTATCAGGATCGTCGCAATAGTCTCTCTGCTGTTCGCTGCGATCTTTGGCTAGCGTCTCATTGGCCTTGGCATAATCAACGCCATACGGCTCCGCCGCCATATCGGGTCGGCTCAATCGCTCGTTAAGGCCCTGACACAACCCCTTCTCCACCGACTCATAGGCCGCGCCGGGATCGTTGACGCCGTGCAGGAAAATCACCACACCCGGCATGTCGCGGGGAATTTCGACCGGAGTGTTGCCCGGACGGTTGGGGATCAGGCGGGTCTGGTGAGTGGCGATCACACCCGGTTCCATGTTGTTCATGAGTTCACTTCCTTTTGAATCGTGTGTCGGCTGATGCCAGCGCGTTGATGTCGCGTCACTCGGCGACATCGCGATGGGCCGACACTTCAACTTTTTGCATGGTCTGTTTTTCGACAACCTGGGTAAGGCCCTCGGCGTCGGTCAGACCGCCGAGCATCGACCCGTCTTCCAGTTTCAGGCGGTAGGCGTTGCCTGCGGCAAGCGCCGGCTCCTGGGCGGAGTGGCCCGGGTAATGGAGCAGCAGGCGCTGGCTTGCGGGGTCCCGCTCGAAAGCCGGAACGTTCATGCTGTCGCTGCTGGCAGGCGCCCAGACTCTCTTACTGCTGTACATGCTCATCGTGCCGGGTGTACCGAGCTCGACGCCGTTGCCGATTTTGATGTAGCTGCCGTCGCTGGCGATCAGGCGAATCGTCGGGGCAGTAAGTACGATTTCGCCCTCGGTGGCTGAGGCGTGGAGGTTGTGCTGGGCGTTGAGGGCGATGTCGTCTTCCTGCGCCTGCACCAGCACCTTGCCCCGGTTGGCAATGGCGGTGATGCCGTCATCCTGGGCGAACGCGGAAATGCCTTTGCCAGCGTGCAGGTGCATGCCCGCGCCGCTGGTGAGGTGCAGATGATCCTGCGCGGTCGTGTCGTGATTCGCTCCTGCGTAATGCGCCTGTGACCCCGGTGTGGCGCTGACCAGTCCCGCCTCGCCGGTCAGGGCAATCATCGGTTCACCCTTTGCGTTGCTGTCAGGGGCCGGCCATTGCTCAAGCGCCTGTCGCAAGCCGTCTAGCCCGCTTTGATCAAGGGGCTGGGCGCCCCGCGCGCTCGCGGTTTGCCCCAGTGAAGCAAAAAGCCCGGCGCACTCGGTGAGCAGTTTGAGCAGGTCGTCGCGCTCGAGCTGGTTGTCTTTGGCGCGATGTTTTGCATTGGCCGTGAGCAACAGTCCCTGCGCAGCACGCACGGCAATCGCGGCATCGGTGCGCAGTTCCGCGCCATTGCCCAACGGCTGTGCCTTGCCGTTTTCACGCGGCGTGACAAGTCGCCCCAGGTTCAACGCACTGGCCTGATGCGAGGTGGCAAGCCGGGCGCGGGGCGAGCCGCTGGTGTCATCGAGCAGCAGCTCGTTGTGACCGACGCCTTTGTGTTCACGGGTCTTGATACCGGACAGCGCCTTGTTGCCCGGCAACCCGTGCACCGCGCTGAAGCTTGGCGTCGGCTGAACGGCGTTATACAAGACGCCGGTCACCACCGGGCGGTCAACGTCGCCACCCATGTGCTGAACCATGACTTCCTGACCGATGCGCGGCAGGAACTGATGCCCAAAGCCCTCGCCCGCGCTGGGCATCGCCACACGCAACCAAGTGGTGTCCTGCGCATCCGTCCGGGGACTCGCCGAACGGCCATCATCGCGGCGCTGCCAGTGAAAGCGCACCTGGATGCGGCCCATTTCATCGGTGAAGATTTCTTCGCCTTCGGGGCCTACCACGATGGCGGTCAATGGACCTGCAATGGTCGGTCGGGCAATCGTTCGCTCAGGCGTGAACACCACTTTGCTGCGAACGCAGGTAAAGGTATTGGCGTAATCGGAGGGTTTGTCGGAGCGGTAGTTATTGCAGCCCTGATGCTCGACCCTCAGCAGCAGAAACTGGCGATCCTCCAGCGACCCATGGTCGTGATCAAAGTGTTGCGTAAGCTCGAAGGTGTACCCCGGCAGCATGCTCCGACAATGACTGGCGCCGGTGAACACCTTGCCTTGCAGCTCGATGTTTTCCACGCGGCGACGCAGCAGCGCCTCGCCTTGGTCGTAGTCGCGATGCGAGTACGCATCGGTGTGCACGTACACCTCATAAGCAGGCGCGTCGCCCTGCTCGTTCAGGTTAGTCATGCTGACGATCAGCGGATTGGCAGGTTGCTTGTAATCGAAGGTCTGAATGGCAACGGCGCCAGGCTGAAAGTGGCGATGGGCGCTCCATTGGGTGATTGCGTCAGCCGTTTCGGTGACAGCGGCGCTGTGATACCGAATGCGCGGTTGGCCAGGCAGGGGCAGCAGGCTGGGAGAGTGATCGCTCACGACCATGCAGTGACCTTGCGCACTGTGCTCGAAGTAGAAAAACAAGCCGTCACCTTCCAGCAGGCGGAGGACGAAATCCAGGTCAGTCTCGAAATACTGGGTGATATAGCTGTGGGTTTTGAGAGGCTTGAACAGCCGGAACTCGAAGCGCGGCACGGCGCCATACCCGGACAGCACCGCGCGCACGATGTCCTCGACCGTCTGATCCTGAAAAATGCGCGAATCCTGACGTCGACTCAGGTGCCATAACCACGGGACAAGCGTGGCCGAATAGCGAGCCAGACCGCCATCGGTGGACTCGAAGCTGAAGCGGCTGATGCAGCCATCAATGAAGCGGGTGCTGCCGTCAGCCAGCTCAATCTGGAGCTGCGCAGGCTGGCCGATCAAAGACTTGAGGGCGATACCTGCGCTCTGGGAAAGCAATCCGAGCTCGAAGCTGAAGAGTTCCGACAGCGCTTCACTGCCCGAGAAGGCGTCGAGCAACAGCGTTTGCTCATTGTTCAGGGCCGTGACGATTTTGATCAATCGGCGATGTTGCGAGGTACACAATGCAGCCAGTTCCATGGGCATGATTCTCCTGTGGCCTGATGAATGTCAGGCCAGACGAAGGTGAATAACGTGCGTCCATGCGGTTTGTTCTGCGGCGGGAGCCAGGTGGGGGAGTGAAACATTTCGTCATCGGGAAAGATGTCGGACCCTTCTCGATTCTGTGTCGGACGCAGGAGGCCGTGGGCCGCCACTTTTCGCACGCAGGACGGTGGCTGTTCCTCGCACAGAACAGGCAATCATCCACCCACAATCTCGCCAGCCCCTTTCAGCAGCAACTGGCGCGCGTGATCCGTTTGCGTTTCAGATCAGTCCCCGGGCGCGCCAGGCGGCGCGTTGTTCGGCGTTGATGCCCAGTTGTTCAAGGACTTCGTCGGTGTGCTGGCCCAATGTCGGTGCGGGACGCTGAACGCCGCCCGGCGTGGTGCCGAGCTTGGGCACGATGCCGGGCAAGGTCACGGGTGTACCGTCATCGAGGTGGCTGTCGAGCAGCATGTCGCGGGCCCGGTAATGCGGGTCGCTGGCGATGTCGGCGGCGTCATAGATCTTGCCTGCCGGGATCCGCGCAGCGGTGAGCCTGGCGAGCACGTCATCGAGGTCAAGGCTGGCGGCCCAGGCGGAAATGGCCGCATCGATCAGCTCGACCTGCCTGACCCGCCCATCGTTGTGGGCCAATGCCGGGTCGTTCGCCAGGTCGGGCCGCTCGATCAGGGCCATCAGGCGCTGGTAAATACTGTCGCCGTTGCCTGCGATCAGCGCGTAGCGGCCGTCGCGGCAGCGATAGGCATTGGAGGGTGCGATGCCAGGCAGGCTGCTGCCGGCCGGTGCCCGCACGGCGCCGAAGACCGAGTGCTCGGGGATCAGGCTCTCCATCATGTTGAACACCGACTCGTAGAGCGCGACGTCGATTTCCTGGCCTTCGCCACCGTTCTGGTCGCGATGACGCAACGCCAGTAACACGCCAATGACGCCGTGCAAGGCCGAGAGCGAGTCACCGATGGAAACCCCCACGCGCACCGGCGTGCGACCGGGCTCGCCAGACAGATGCCGCAGGCCGCCCATTGCCTCGCCGACCACGCCGAAACCCGGACGATCGCGGTACGGGCCGGTCTGGCCGTACCCGGAGACGCGCAGCATCACCAGTCGTGGATTCAATGCATGCAGGTCTTTCCAGCCAAGCCCCCACCCTTCCAGCGTGCCCGGCCGGAAATTTTCCACCAGCACATCGGCGTCGGCGATCAGCTTGCGCACCACCTCCTGAGCATCCGGCTCGCGCAGGTCCAGCGTCACCGAGCGTTTGTTGCGCGAGGACACGGCCCACCACACCGACGTGCCTTCGTGGAGCAGGCGCCATTTGCGCAACGGGTCTCCGGTGCCCGGCGGTTCGATCTTGATCACATCGGCACCGAACTCACCCAGCATCTTGGCCGCAAACGGCCCGGCAATCAGTTGCCCTAGCTCAATGACCCGAATCCCTTGCAGAGGCTTTTGCATGACGCGCCCTTTGTTGTTCGAAAAGTGAGGGCAATTGTCCGCCCTCAAGGCGAGGCTGAAAATCCAAAATTGCCCGACGGGGCATTCTTTTTCATCCAGACGCCCGGGTTTCCCTGACGTGGTCGATGAAGCGAATGACCGCCGGGGCCTTCTCGTAGCGACGGTGGATCAGCGACAGCGAAGACGTGGGCTGGCAGTCATCGATGCGCCGGTACACCACGTTGGGCAGGCGAATGTGATCGACGACCGACTCCGGCACCACCGCCACGCCCTGCCCGAGACTGACCAGCGCAATGACCGACACCAGCCCGCCCGGCTGCGGCCCCAACGTCGGCGCAAAACCGCCCTGCGCTGCCACCTCCAGCGTCCCGGAAATCTGCTCCGGCAGAATGAACGTTTCGTTCTGCAGGTGCGCCGCAGTGATGGACTTGAGCTTGCACAGCCAGGCGCTGTCCGGCAGCGCCAACGCGAACCCTTCGGTCAGCAGTTTGAGCGCAATGACCGAGTCGGGCAGGTTCATGGGCGAGCGGATGAACCCGACATCGAGGCGGCCCTCTTCGACCCTGCGCGGCAAGGTCGGCATCAGGTATTCGTTGATGCTGAATTCGACGTCCGCATAGCGCTGGCGAAACTGGCCAACCTGCTGCTGCAGCACGCCGGAAAACACCGCAGACGCCACGTAACCCAGTTCGATCTTGCCAGCCTCACCGCGCCCGGCGCGTTGCACGTTGTACTGCGCGGTCTCGAATTGCCGTACCGCCAGCTCAGCCTCCACCTGCAGCGCCTTGCCGGCATCGGTCAGCCTGACTTCGCGCTGTTCGCGCACGAACAGCCGTGTGCCGAGGGCACTCTCGAGGTCCTGAATCTGCCGGGTCAGCGTCGGCGGCGCAATCCCCAACTGCTCGGCTGCCCGGGTGAAATGCCGATGCCGGGCCACCGCGAGGAAATAGCGAAAATGTCGGATTTCCATGAGTCGTTACCTGATGGGTAATGAGAATGCTGAGCGCAGGTAACGAAGCATAAGCCATCCCGGAATATTCTGTGCTCAGCCGGCAGCCGAAGCAGCGGCGCGACGTCAGCCGACGCATCGCCTCTGTCCACTGCCAAGCCGCTGGCGACGGATCTCGCACCTGAACCTGCTCATTAGCTGCAACCTAACACCTGACCGGAGTCATCGAATGTCCCAGCCCAGCCCGCGCATGACCCTGCTCACCGCCTCTGGCGTGTGTTCGTTGATCGTGCTCGACACCAACATCGTCGCGGTCACGCTGCCGAGCATCGCCAGGGATCTGGGGGCAGGCTTTGCCGACATCGAATGGGTGGTCAGCGCTTACATGCTCGCTTTTGCAGCGCTGCTGCTGCCCGCCGGCAGTCTGGCCGACCGCTTCGGACGCAAGAAGATGCTGCTGACGGGCCTGGTGCTGTTCATCGCTGCATCGTTGGGCTGTGGCGCCGCGCCGGACATCCTGATGCTCGACATCGCACGTGCCATCAAAGGCGTCGGCGCGGCACTTTTGCTGACTTCGGCGCTGGCGACCATCGGCCACGTCTTCCACGACGAAGCCGAGCGCGCCAAAGCCTGGGCATTCTGGGGTGCGTGCATGGGGGTGGCGATGACGGCGGCGCCGACCGTGGGCGGGCTGATTGCCGAAGGTATCGGCTGGCGCTGGATCTTCTACCTCAACCTGCCCGTGGGGCTGCTGTTGTTGGCCATGGTGGTGCGCAACATCGGCGAATCACGCAACGAACAATCGGCGCGCCTCGATCCCTGGGGCAGTCTGTTTTTCAGTGCCAGTCTGCTGAGCCTGATCTGGGGCCTGATCGAGGCCAACCGGATCGGCTGGGACAACCCGCTGACCTTTGCCCGCCTGACGGGCGGCGGCCTGCTGCTGGTGCTGTTTTTTCTGGTGGAACGCGTGCAGCGCCGGCCGATGGTCGATCTGCAGCTGTTCCGGTCGCCACGTTTCATCGGCGCCTTGCTGGGCATGTTTGCCTATGCCGGCTGCGCCCAGGTGATGATGACGTTGCTGCCGTTTTATCTGCAGAACGGGCTGGGATTCAGCGCCATCGATTCGGGACTGGGCATGTTGCCGTTTGCGATCACCATGCTGCTGTGCCCGCGCCTGGGCCCGACGCTGTCGCGCAGTCTGTCGCCGGCGGCGATGATGGCGCTGGGCCTGAGCCTGGTCGGTATCGGCAATCTGCTGTGCGCCTTAGCGACCGGGGTCGGCGGTTATCCGGCCTTCGCGCTGGCCATGGCGGTCACCGGCGCCGGTGCCGGGCTGCTCAACGGCGACACGCAGAAAAACATCATGGCGTGCGTGCCCCGCGAGCGAACCGGCATGGCATCGGGCATGAGCACCACCATGCGCTTCAGCGCAATCATGCTGGCCGTCGGCGCCTACGGTGCCTTGCTCGCCAGCCACACATTGAGCGCGCTGCAGACGAGTCTCCATCTCGCCGCTCCCTTCTGGCTCGATCAGGCACAGTCCATCGCCTCGCGGGTGGTCGCCGGCGACATGAGCGCCGCGCTGCACCTGCTCGACAGCGACGCCCGGCAAGTGGTGCAGCCGCTGGCACAGCAAGCGTTCGTCAGTGGCTTCGCGACCGTGTTGTGGACCGCCGGATGCACAGGATTGTTCGCGGCAGGCCTGGTGGGCACGCTGATGCGCAAACCGATTCCGGTCATGCAGGTGAAAGCCGCCTGAAGTGCCGTGGCTCGATACCAGCCAGCCCCGCATTAGCTTTGCAGGAGCGCGCTTGCCCGCGAATTGGCCGGTGTGTCCGCCGGAGAGGCTTCGGCTGGAAACAGTCTTCGCGGGCAAGCACGCTCCTACGGGAGTTGGGCGTGCCCGGAGAGTTCGGGAATACCCGGAGATCTTGGGAGTGAGCCGACTGTCGTTAACGCCTCCTTCGATCAGGGGCGAAACACTCGACGCCTTCCCGGCTAAAGCCGGTCCTACAAACATTTGCAGCGCCCGTAGTACTGGCTTCAGCCGGTCCTACGAAAAGCTTGCGGCGTCTGTAGGACCGGCTTCAGCCGGGAAGAGGCTGGTACGGCCATGCCACGGCGTGTTCCAGGCGCTCGGGAATTTAATTTCGTTCCGGCGGGAATAACCCTGGTCGGGCTTCGTCATACGGGCTCAAGAAAGTCATTCCCCCGATATGAAGGAAGCCATTATGAAAACCACACTGATCGCCCTGACCCTGACCGCCCTGAGCAGCTTTGCCCTGACCGCCAACGCCGACATGAAAAACATGCCGCAGGTGCAGGACTACACCTACGGCACCAAGCTGGACATTGCTCAGGTCACCAAGACGCCTAGCCTGAATTTCTGCGGCGTGCGGCCGGTAGACCTCAGCTACGTCGATCACATGGGCAAGGCCCACACCCTGCGCTACGAAACCAACGGTAACAACTGCCTGGGCGACAATTGATCCGTAAACCTCGCCCATGAGAGACAGGCCGCCTGAACCCGCCCGCGCGGGCCAGAATAATAACGGCGGCCTCTCCCCTTTCTCTGCGACACCTCGCTGAACTGACAGGTCAATTACGACCTGCTGTCGGTCTTCCCTGACTGCTCAGACACCGGTTGCGTCTGCACATCTGCTCACGAAGACGCCGGTCATCCGCAACACCAGCAGCGGTTGGAAATCAGCTTTTGCCAGCAAGCTCACGCCTATACGTCTTCGGCGCACTTGTCGGCAACACTCACCGAGCGGATAGCCAATACGTGAATCACTGGCTCGCAGCGGCCTGTTCGATCAGGTGCGCAACGGGCTCCGGATTCGAGACCATCACCACGTGAGAAGCCCCTTTCACCACCTCCACCGCCTTGGCGTGCGCGCGTTCCGCCATGAACGCCATGGCTTGGGCTGGAATGTTCTTGTCCTTGTCGCCATAGATGTACCACGACGGGATGTGCTTCCAGGCCGGAACGCCCGAGGCCTCGTTCAGTGCCGCTTCGGTCACCGGACGTTGCGTGGCGGCCATCAATGCCGCCTCGGCGACCGGAACGTCGGCTGCGAACTGGTCGCGGAATTTATCCTGACGGATGTACAGATCCTTTCCGCCATCGGCCAAGGCTACTGGCGCTGCCAGCGTCGGACCGAGCGTACTGCCGGGGAATTTGCCGGCAAGTCCGGCGACGGTCTCACCGGTATCCGGGGCGAAGGCGCTCACGTAGACCAGCGCCTTGACGTTGACATGGCCGTTGGCGGCGGCGCTGATCACGTTGCCACCGTAGGAATGCCCCACCAGCACGACCGGCGACTGCACGCTGGAGAGGATCGAGGCGACCGAATCGGCGTCGCCTCTGACCCCGCGCAGCGGGTTGGCGGCCGCGATGACACGGTAGCCGTCCTTCTCCAGGATGCCGACCACGCCGTTCCAGCTGGAGGCGTCGGCAAAGGCGCCATGGACCAGCACGACCGTGGGTTTTTCAGTCTGGGCGAAGGCAGTGCCACCCGCCAGAAGACTGGTCGCGAAGGCAATGGAAGCAATGATTTTTTTCATGGAGAACTCCGTTATGGATCGGGTTATGGGGCGTAGCGGGTGAAGACGAAATCGTGGTTCTGGACGCGCGCCTGGTGGCAGGCAAAACAGGTCTCGTGCTGCGCCTGATCAACCGGCTTGCCGTTGACGAAGCGGCCAAAGCCCCAGCCACCGGTCGCTGCGTATTTCTGCGAATCCTTGACCATGACCTGCACGGTGGTGGCGGCACCGGGGATCGAGGCCGACTCGAATTCCGGCGATTGCACGTGCTTCCAGGCGCGCTTCACCAGCACCGTACCGTCAGGGAACGGCAGCGTGCCGTCCTGATAGGCCTTGACCGCGATGTCATTGCCGACCACCGCACGCAGCTCGTTCAGTGGCGCCGCTTCAAGGGCCGGGGCGATGAGCTCCCATTTACGATAACCCTCAGGAAGGTGCACGCCGTAGATCGGTGAAACTTCGTCGACACCGGCACCGGCACCGGCGTCGGCGTCGGCCGCTGCAACGCCGCCGAGGGTGAGCGCAAGCGATGCCAGCGCGCCGGACCACAACGCCAGATGTCTGGGTTTCATGCTGTTTCTCCTGGTCAGCCGCTCAGAGATGATCGGCATCGATTACCGCCTGGGCGAAGGCCTGTGGCGCCTCTTGTGGCAGGTTGTGGCCGATCCCGCCGGTGATCAGACGGTATTGGTATTTACCGGTGAAACGCTTGGCATAGGCCTCGGCCGGAGGGTGCGGCGCACCGTTTGCGTCGCCTTCGAGGGTGATGGTCGGCACACCGATGGAAGGGAACGCCGCGAGTTTCTTCTCGATCGCCTCATATTGCGGTTCGCCCTTGATCAGGTTCAGGCGCCAGCGGTAATTGAAAACCGAAACGGCCACGTGATCCGGGTTCTGCAGCGAAGCGGCGCTGCGGTCGAAGGTTGCGTCGTCGAATGCCCATTGCGGCGAGGCGAGCTTCCAGATCAGTTTGGCGAAATCATGGGTGTTCTTTTCATACCCCAGACGGCCCCGCTCGGTGGCGAAATAGAACTGATACCACCACTGCAACTCCGCAGCAGGTGGCAGCGGCGCCTTACCCGCCTCCTGGCTGCCGATCAGATAGCCGCTCACCGCTACCAGCGCTTTCACCCGCTCTGGCCACAGCGCCGCGACGATGTCGGCCGTACGCGCGCCCCAGTCATAGCCGCCCAGCACGGCCTGTTGAATGTGCAGCGCGTCCATGAAGGCAATCAGGTCGGATGCCAGCGCGGCGGGCTGGCCGTTGCGCAGGGTCTTGGCCGACAGAAAATGCGTGTCGCCATAACCGCGGGCGGACGGGATCAGTACCCGGTAGCCCTTCTGTGCCAGCGCCGGCGCGACATCGGTGTAGCTGTGAATATCGTAGGGCCAGCCGTGCAGCAGGATGACAACGGGGCCATCGGCCGGGCCGAGTTCGGCATAGGAAACATCCAGCACACCGGCCTTGACGTGCTTGAGTTCACCGAAAGAAGTCGTGGTGCCAGGCCTGATGGCGTCGATCGTGCCGGCGGGTACTTCGGCAGCGCTGGCCTGGGCAGTGCCGCCTGCCAGCGCGCCCAGTTGCAGCAGTGCGGCCGCGATCAGTGACGGAACCAGCACCCGACGACGGCGGGATGAGGCGTTAGGGTTCATTGAGGTCATGCTCATGAAAGTTCTCCATAACGAGCCGCCAGTGGCGGCGACGGGCTGAAATCAGATAAAGATGCGTTACTCGGGCGTTCCGGACGCGTCGAGGCGGGTACGAAGCGGACGGAACGCCTCGCGCAGTTCTTCACTGAACAATTGCGGCTGCTCCCAGGAAGCGAAGTGGCCGCCCTTGCTCACCTGGCTGTAATAGGAAAGCGACGGATACGCGCGCTGTGCCCAGCTTTTCGGCGCCTGATAGATCTCGTGAGGGAACACCGTGATGGCCACCGGGACCTTGATGTCCGAGGTTTTCTGGGCGGCAGCACTGAAATTATTGTTGTTGTTCTCCCAGTAGAACCGGGACGAGGACGCGCCGGTGTTGGTCAGCCAGTACAAGCTGATGTCATCGAGCATCTCATCGCGGCTGAGCACCTTCTCAGGCTGACCGTCGCTGTCGGTCCAGGCCGCAAACTTCTCGTACATCCATGCGGCGGTGCCGGTCGGCGAATCGGCCAGCAGATAACCGATGGTCTGCGGGCGGGTCACCATCATTGCGCCGTAGGCGGCGTTGCGACCGAAGAAGCCGCTGAGCGAATCGAACGCCTTGCGCTCCGCGCCATCGAGCCCGGACGGCGCGGCATCGCCGCTGTTGATCGGCCTGACCAGCTCAGGTGGCACGGTGGCCGGCATGTTCAGGTGTATGCCCAACAGACCGGGCGGGTTCAAACGGCCGAGCGCGTCGGAAATGACCGAACCATGATCGCCGCCCTGGGAGACGTAATGGCTGTAACCCAGGCGTTTCATCAGCACGTCCCACGCCTTGGCTACACGGTCGGGGCCCCAGCCGGTTTCGGTCGGTTTGCCGGAAAAACCATGGCCGGGTATCGACGGGATGACCACGTCGAACGAGTCCTCCACCTTGCCGCCGTAGGCCACAGGATCGGTCAGCGGGCCGATGGTCTTGAGGAACTCAAACTGCGAGCCGGGCCAGCCGTGGGTCAGAATCAGCGGCATGGCGTTGGGGTTAGGCGAACGCACGTGAATGAACTGGATGTCCACGCCGTCGATGGTGGTGATGAACTCGGGCAAGGCGTTCAGTTTCGCCTCGGCCTTGCGCCAGTCGTAGCCGTTGCCCCAGTACTTGACCAGCGCCTGGACCTGGGCCAGTTGCACGCCTTGGGACACGTCGCTGACGGTCTCTTTGTCCGGCCAGCGGGTGGCCGCGATGCGTGCACGCAGATCGGTCAGCCGGGCCTCGTCGACGTGAATCCGATAAGGCCGTATCGCCTCGGACGCGTCGGTGGTTGCGGCGGTGGGTGAAGCGTAAGGCGTTGAAGAAGCGGCCCAGGCGGCGTTGCCACCTGCCAGCATGGCGAACCCGAGGACGCCGGCTTTTACGGAAGTTGCCAGGCAGCGCGGCCAGACAGACGTGGGCGAAACTGTACTCATGATGGATGTCCTGTCAGTCGATGAGCGACGGGCGCAAACGGCCCGGGCGGGCGCCGGCGTGCAGCGTGGCTGCCGAACCGGCGAGCGTCGGGATCAGTTGTCCTGTCCGCAGTCCTGATTGATGCTGCGGTAGTCCACGGCGTGAGCCGCACCGGCGGAATCCAGGTAGGTCAGGCGGGATTTGACGATGCCGCAGACGGACGGCGACGCTTCGTTGACCGACAGCACTTTGGCGATGTCCAGGTGCTCGCCGTACATGTAGGTGTGCGCCTTGACGACGTCCTGCGCCTGAGCGGCGGCAGTGCCAAGGGTCAAGAGCGCGAACAGCGAAGCGAGGCTGAGGTTTTTCCAGTTCATGGTGCGATCTCCAGGCGTTCAATGAGTGAGGTGGTTCAAGTGGGGCTGGCCCGTCTCGATGGAGCTCATTAAGCGCTGGCGAGGTATCGCGCATGTGTCGCCGACCCTGCAGAAAAGCAACGTTGTGTATCCCCGCAGAGCCCAGATACAAAACGATACATAAATGCGAAATGACTTCCGGATCTGATTGACGACAGGCCCTGCAAGTCTCTAAAACGTCGAGTGATAACAACAGCCAGAGGTGAGCCCGGTGGAGCACGTAGATCACATTCTCATCGTCGACGATGACCGTGAAATCAGGGAACTGGTGGGCAACTACCTGCAGAAAAACGGTCTGCGCACCACGGTGGTGGCCGATGGGCGTCAAATGCGTGCGTTTCTGGAATCGACGCCGGTGGACCTGATCGTGATGGACATCATGATGCCCGGCGACGACGGGCTGGTGCTGTGCCGCGAACTGCGCGCTGGCAAGCACAAAGCGACGCCGATCCTGATGCTCACTGCGCGCAACGATGACACCGACCGCATCATTGGCCTGGAAATGGGCGCCGACGATTACCTGGTCAAACCGTTCGTGGCGCGCGAACTGCTTGCGCGGATCAATGCTGTGCTGCGGCGCACGCGCATGCTGCCGCCCAACCTGATCGTCAGCGAAGCGGGTCGTCTGCTGGCTTTCGGCAAATGGCGCCTGGACACCACGGCTCGCCACTTGCTCGACAGCGAAGGCACCATCGTCGCGGTAAGCGGCGGAGAATACCGCCTGTTGCGGGTGTTCCTCGATCATCCCCAGCGCGTACTCAGTCGCGACCAACTGCTGAACCTCACCCAGGGTCGCGACGCCGACCTCTTCGACCGATCCATCGACCTGCTGGTCAGCCGCCTGCGGCAGCGACTGCTGGACGACGCCCGCGACCCGGCTTACATCAAGACCGTGCGCAGCGAGGGGTACGTGTTCACCTACCCGGTCGAAATCCTCGGGGACGCGTCATGAAGACGCCCCGCTGGCCGCGCACGCTCGCCGCGCGACTGACGCTCATTTTTCTGGTGAGCCTGGTCGTCGCTCACGGGCTGTCGTTCGGTTTGCAATTCTACGAGCGCTACCAGAGCGCGATGACGATGATGCTGGGCAATCTGGAGCAGGACCTCACGACGTCGGTCGCGGTGCTCGAACGCCTGCCTGCCGATGAGCGGGCCGCCTGGCTGCCACGATTCGAACACCCTAACTATCGCTATCAGCTCGACGAGGGGCAGCCGGGCTCGGCGATGGACATGAGCACGGCGCCGGTGTCGGTGCGCTCGATGCTGGCGACCCTGGGCCGCGACTACGCGCTGACGTTCACCACCATCAAAGACGTGCGCCCTCACTATCAGGCGCATTTGCGCCTGAAGGACGGCAGCCCGCTGACCATCGACGTGCGCCCTTCCATCTCGCCGCTGTCGCCTTGGCTTCCGGCCGTGCTGGTGGCGCAATTGCTGCTGTTGCTGGGCTGCACATGGCTGGCGGTGCGCACGGTGATTCGCCCGCTCACGCGGCTGTCCAACGCGGTAGACGGCCTCGATCCAAACGGTCAGGGAGAACCGCTTGCCGAAGAAGGCCCTGTCGAAGTGGTGTACGCGGCAGTAGCCGTCAACACCTTGCAGGAACGCATCGCTACCCACGTCAAAGAACGCATGCAGTTGCTGGCGGCGATTTCCCACGACCTGCAGACCCCCATCACGCGCATGAAGCTGCGGGTCGAATTCATGGATGACTCGGCGGAAAAGGACAAGCTGTGCAATGACCTGACTGAAATGCAGCATCTGGTTCAGGAAGGCGTGGCCTACGCGCGGAGCATGGCCGGGTCCAGCGAACCGGGCCGGCGCGTGGACATGGACGCGTTTGTGCAAAGCCTGGTCTTCGATTACCTCGATACCGGCAAGCAGGTGCTGTTTACCCCCGGCAGCGGCGCCGCCATCGAAACCCGCCCTCACGCGCTGCGCCGGGTGCTGGTGAACCTTGCGGACAACGCGTTGAAATTCGGTTCGCAGGTGGAAATCCGCGTCGACACCCGACCCGACGGCGGCATGCTCATCCAGGTGCTGGACCGTGGCCCGGGGATCGCAGAGCATCAATTGGCTGAAGTCGTGAAGCCGTTCTATCGCGTGGAAAGCTCGCGAAACCGTGAAACCGGCGGCACAGGACTGGGCCTTGCGATCGCGCAACAACTGGCGCTGACCCTGCAAGGCACGTTGAAGCTGTTCAACCGCGAAGGCGGCGGACTGTGCGCCGAGCTGACGCTGCCGGCCAGGATCACCGGCCCGGTCAGAAAGGTCGTCGGCGACAGTGCTGTCGATCTTCCCGCCCGATAGCGGCCAGGCGCTTCATCTGGCCCAGGCCGCGCACGATCCGGATCGGTGATCGCCGCGCGGCCTTTTTGTATCGCACTGTATCTGCAGCCCCGGCAGACACTTGGCGATTTAATCGGGCCGTTTCGCGACACATCCGCGATACCTCCACGACGTTCAATAGGCTCCATCGAGTGACACACAAGCGCACTCGAACTCACCTCTTGAACGCACTGGAGAACGCCATGAACTGGAAAAATCTTTCGATCGCCACCCTGTTTGCAGCCCTGAGCCTCGGTACCTTGACGGCTCAGGCGCAAGACCTGATCACGCCGCAGACGTACACCTACGGCACTCATCTGGACATCAAGAAAGTCATCGCTTCCAAAGAAACCACCAGCCCGGCCTGCGCCGTGGTCACGTCGCAGCTGACCTACCTGGATTCGATGGATCAGACCCAGGTGCTCAATTACCAGAGCCTCTCCGGCGGCTGTCACGACAATTGATCACGCCCGTCACGGTGTCCTTCCGGGCAGTGCCGTAAACGCCTGCCCTCACTTGATTACAGGTAGCTCCACATGTTGCTGATCGCATTTCTGGGCGGCGTGGTGACGGTGCTCAGCCCGTGCATCCTCCCGGTCGTACCCTTTCTGTTCGCCCGCGCCGACCGTTCGGCGTCGTCGATCTTCCTGACGCTGCTCGGCTTGAGCATCACCTTTGCCGTGGTCTCAAGCCTGGCGGTGGTCAGCAGCGACTGGGTGGTGACGGCCAACGGCATCGGCCGTCACCTCGCGCTGGCGGTGCTGGTGCTGTTCGCCCTGTCACTGCTTTCGGCCAGGGTCGGTCATTGGCTGACGCGCCCGCTGGTCGCGCTCGGCAATCGTCTCGATCCGGCCACCCGACGCATGTCCGGACCTGCCGCGTCGCTGATGATCGGGGTCGCCACCGGGCTGCTCTGGGCGCCGTGTGCCGGGCCGGTGCTGGGGATCATCCTGACTGGTGCGATGCTGCAAGGGCCAAATGCCCAGACCAGCCTGCTACTGCTGGCCTACGGAGTGGGCAGTGCTGTTTCGCTGGGCACGCTGATCTTCGCCGGGCGCGGGCTGGTGTCCAGACTGAAACTGTCGCTGCCGGTCACCGCCTGGCTGCGGCGCGGCACCGGCGTTGTTGCGCTGCTGGTGGCGGGCGTCATTGCCACCGGCTCCGAAAGCCAGTGGCTCGCCGGGACCTCGTCGCAACGTGCCGCGAGCGTGGAGCAGACATTGCTCAGCGGCGTGCCGAAGCTCATCGATTACGTGGTCGACAACGTGAAGGCCGCCACCGTGCCAGACCTCGGCAGCAAGGGTCAGATGCCGTCGCTGTCCGGCGCGGTGCAATGGCTCAACTCACCACCGCTCTCCAATGAGGCGCTGCGCGGCAAGGTGGTGCTGGTGGATTTCTGGACGTTCGACTGCATCAACTGCCAGCGCAGTATTCCTCACGTCAACGAGTGGGCGAAAAAGTACGAAAAGGACGGCCTGGTGGTGATCGGTGTGCACACGCCGGAATACCCCTTCGAGCGGGTCGTCGACAACGTGCGAAAAAACGTGACGAAGCTGGGCCTGAACTACCCGATCGCCATCGACAACGACTATGCGATCTGGAGAGCCTTCGACAATCAGTACTGGCCAGCGCATTACCTCATCGACGCCAACGGCCAGATCCGTTACACCCATTTCGGCGAAGGCAGCTATGACACTCAGGAACAGGTGATCCGGCAGCTCCTCGACGAGGCCAGACAGGACACGCCGGCCTCCCGCTAAGCAATGCCTGCGGGCAGACCGACAGCGTGGCTGCGCAGATTTACCGTGCGGCCAGCGCCCACATCCGCGCCAGATCCCGAGCACGATCGTGCAGCAGGACGGCGGCGTCACGGCAGGCCTGATCCAGGGTCATCGGGCCGCTGGTCAGGGCAAACGCGGCGCTGATGCCGTGCTCGTAAAGGTCGGCGTAGCCATCACCCAGGGTTCCGGCCAGCACGATCACTGGGACGTTGCGCCGTCGGGCGATCTTCGCCACGCCAAACGGCGTCTTGCCTCGCAAGGTCTGCGCATCGAAACGCCCTTCTCCGGTGATGACCAGATCGGCACCTTCGAGGGCCGCTTCCAGCCCGGTCAGGTCCGCCACGACTTCAACGCCCGGACGGAACGATGCGTTCAGGTAGGCCCTGGCCGCGAAGCCCATGCCACCCGCGGCGCCGCTGCCGGGGTATTCGCTCTCGTCCTTGCCCAGCACCTCCTTTGAGCACTCGGCGAAATGTGCCAGCGCAGCGTCCAGCGCCAGCACCTGCTCGGTGGACGCGCCCTTCTGCGGGCCGAAGATATGCGATGCGCCGTGGGGACCGCACAGCGGATTGTTGACGTCGGCGGCCACCTCGAACTGCACGCCTTTAACCCGTGAGTCCAGGCGCTGCAGATCGATGGATGCAACTTGCGCCAGCGCCAGACCACCCGCTGGCAGGGCCTGGTGGTCTCGGTCAAGGAAACGCGCGCCCAGGGCGGCCAGCATGCCGGTGCCCGCATCGTTGGTGGCCGAACCGCCGATCGCCAGGATAATGCGCTGCGCGCCTGCGTCCAGCGCCGCGCTGATCAGCTCGCCGGTGCCGTAGGTGCTGGTCACAGTGGCATCGCGCTCCTCGAGCGCCAACAGCTGCAGTCCGCTGGCCATGGCCATTTCGATGATCGCGGTGCGTGTCTGTGCCAGCCAGCCCCACTGCGCCTGCACCGGCTGGCCCAGCGGCCCGCTGACCTGGCGCGTCATCCACTGGCCATCGCAGGCGGCCAGTACCGCTTCGATGGTGCCTTCGCCGCCGTCCGCCATGGGGCATTCGATAAGACTGGCCTGCGGCCACACTTCTCGCAGCCCGCTGGCGATGGCCTGCGCCACGCCTTGGGCGCTCAGGCTGTCCTTGAAGGAATCCGGGGCGATGACGATTTTCATGTTGTTCTCCTTATCCGATGATCGCGATCTTCTCATTATCTTCGGGACATTCCGCCTGACCTTCGCACAATCGGCGTGTCGGCGCGTTGTTCATCCGAACAAAAAATCCCACGGCTTGCGCGCAGGTGGATAAAGCGCGTGCGCGGACGGGTCGAAGTGGTCGAGGCGATGGACCTGTAATCGCCCTCTCGACGCGGTACGTCTGGCTCAGCGAGGCACCATCTGCATGCCCAGGTACAAGCGCAGCAAGTCGCCGGTGCGATACGGGTCGCAACCACTGACCTCGGCGATCTTCTCCAGGCGATAACGCAAGCTGTTGCGATGGATGCCCAGCGCATCGGCGCAGGCCTGACTTTCGCCGCTGTAGTCGAACCATGCCCGTAACGTTTCGAGCAACTGCACGTTGCCCTGCAGGCGTGCGATCGGTTCGGCGACGCCTTCGGCCAGCCAGTCATGGCGGTTGCGCCAGAACAACACGGCCAGGCGATGACTGGCCAGACGCAGCACTTTAAGCTGCGGCTGAATGTGCCGGGCGTAGTCGAGCAGGTCACGGGCGGCGGCACAGGCGTTGCGCAGTGTGGCCAGATCCGTCGAAGGCTCGACCGTCAGCATGCGTTGCATCGGCCAGCCCTGTTCGTCGAACTGCTCCAGCAGCAACGCATCGTCACGGTCCTTGCCGGCAGCGCGGCACCAGTAGATCAGGCCCGGCTCGCAGGACACGCACCAACTGTTGGCATACCGTCCGTTGAGCCATGCGGCCACTTGACCGGCATGACTGGACTCCGGCGGCAGCTCAAGCAGGACGGCCTGGCGCGGCAGCTGTGGCTGCAGACCCAGTTGCTCGGCTTCGACAATCAGGTGCGCGGCGCTGTCGCCCAGCAACAGGCGCGACAGCAGGTCCTCGCTGCGCTGATGGCGCCATTGCTGATCGGCCTGCTGGCGCCGATGCTCCATGAGCATTTCCGCGGTCATTTTCACCAGCTCCGCGTACACCCGCACCTGGTCCGGTTCGCCGGTGATGCCCAACACGCCCACCAGTTGATGATCGAGCATCAATGGCAGGTTCACCCCCGGTCGCACGCCGTTAAGTTGTCTGGCGGTATGCGAATCGATTTCCACCACGCGGCGGTTGGCCAACACCAGCTGCGCCCCTTCGTGACGCGTATACAGACGCTCCGCCTCACCGCTGCCGATGATGATGCCCAGGTAGTCCATCACGTTGACGTTGCACGGCAGGATCGCCATCGCACGATCGACGATGTCCTGCGCCAGGGCATGATCAAGGGCGAACATGGCGTGCTTCCATTGAAAACAGTGACTGAGCGTTCATACACATCACGCTGTGATTTTTATAAGTCAGCGGAGTCTGCCTGATTTTTGCGTGAAGTTCCTGCCCCGATGGCGAGCCTGCAGATACCCAGCGCACGCCAGCCATGGCACAGTGCCAAATCTTTTTTCGACATGTCGAGCCAGCCGTTCCCTTATGCCAAAGCCCATCGTGCGCGCCCTTCTCTGCCGTTCAGCACTGCTTCTATGCGCCCTGACCTTGCAGGCCTGCGCCTCCGGCGAGGTGCCTCTGGGTCAGGCGAGCTTCGCCGACTACCGCCAGCAGACCATCGCCTGGATGCAGCAGAACCGCACCTTCCAGACCGACGATCATGCTGCCGAGATCGAGTGGAATGCGCCCCACGAATGGCGTCCCGACGCAGCGCCCACGCGCGGCATCTTGCTGGTACATGGTCTGGGCGACTCGCCGTGGTCGTTCAACGATGTCGGCCAGCAGCTCGCCCGACAGGGTTTCCTGGTGCGCACGGTGCTGTTGCCTGGGCACGGCAGCAAGCCGGCCGACATGCTCGACGTCACGCTGGGGCAATGGCAGCAAGTGGTGCGCGAACAGACGCAGATTCTGCAGCGCGAGGTCCCGACGGTGTACCTGGGCGGGTTCTCCACCGGCGCCAATCTGGTGCTCGACTACGCCTATGAACACCCGGAAATCGCCGGGTTGGTGCTGTTTTCTCCTGCGTTCAAACCCGAAAACACCTACGCCTGGCTCACGCAATACATCGGCTGGTTCCGCCCCTGGCTGGCCAAGCCCGACGACGGCGTACGACCCATGCAAACGCCGGTGCGCTACTTGAACGTGCCCACCAACGGCTTCGCGCAGTTCTATCGCAGCGCGCTGCTGGCGCAGAAGCATCTGAAACAGGCGCCTTACGACAAGCCGGTGTTTGTCGCCATCACCCAGCACGACTCGGTGCTCGACACCGCTTTCGTGCTGGACACCTTCAACACACGCTTCAACCATCCCGACAGCCGCCTCATCTGGTACGGCGACAACCCGGCCACGGCGGCGAAAACGCCTCGGGTGTTGGTGCGCGATGACTTCCTGCCGGCGTACCGCATCGCCCAGTTCTCGCACATGGGCCTGATGTTCTCCCCGGACGACCCTCTCTACGGCAAGGACGGCAACCAGAGGATCTGCTGGAACGGCCAGGAAACCGAAGCCATGCGCAAATGCCTGAACGGCGAGCCCGTGTGGTACTCCGACTGGGGCCACCGCGAACCGGGCAAAGTGTTTGCCCGCCTGACCTACAACCCGTATTTCGAATGGCAGACGGGCGTCATGGCTGGGGTTCTGGGGACAGGTCCTGAATAATCCGGCGGATGTACCGGCCTTTTCCCGGCTAAAGCCGGTCCTACCGGCGCGGCAACCTTTCCGTAGGACCGGCTTTAGCCGGGAAGGCGTCGGGTGTGACGCCACTGCTCGAAGGAAGCATTAAAGACCGTTGGCTCAATGCTAGGGGTCTCCGGGCTTCCCGAGCTCTCTGGCCAGACACAAACCCTGTAGGAGCGAGCTTGCTCGCGAAGGCTGATTCGCAGCCACTGCATAGCCGGGGGATGTACCGGCCTCTTCCCGGTTGAAGCCGGTCCTACAGGCGCCGCAACCTTTCCGTAGGACCGGCTTTAGCCGGGA
>NZ_JARVSK010000015.1:0-155281 GCF_030209235.1 Pseudomonas sp. efr-133-TYG-103a | reverse complement strand
AGCACGACCTTGCCAAGGTCGGGGTCGCGAGTTCGAGTCTCGTTTCCCGCTCCAAATTCTCAAAAACGCCGCTCAACAGAGCGGCGTTTTTGTTTGCGTTCGATTTGCCTCTTTCCTTCAAACCCGTTCCTCAGCGCTGCTGAGACGATCACATCGGCGCTGCAGATTTTGCATATTTATATAGATCCATAATGAATTTATGTAATGTAAATTTCGGTGTTATGGTTCTAATGCTGAGACGGTCCCGATCAATCGAGGCCCGTCCCTTCAGCAGATAATCGGCAACCGCACAGGCGGACCGCGCTCATTCAATGATCCGGTTCCGATGGAGCCTTGTGGAGATGCCCGTGTCGATCAAGTCCCTTATGTTGCGCACCGCCTTACCCGCGGTGTTGCTGGCTGCCTGCCTTGGCACCGTCCAGGCGGCAGACCTGGTGGTGGGCGATCAGAGTTATGGCGCGCGTACCGTGATGGAAGCCGCCGGCGTACTCGATGATTTGCCCTACACTCTGGAATGGAAACAATTCACCGCCGGATCACCGGTGGCCGAAGCATTGAACACCGGCAGTCTCGACGTCGGCCTGTTGGGCGATGCGCCGGCATTGTTCCTCGGCGCGCTCGGTGCGCCGATCAAAGTGATCGGTGTTTCCCGGCAGAACCTTGACGGTGTGGCGATCGTGGTCGGCAAGGATTCGCCGATCAAAACCATCAGCGACCTCAAGGGCAAGCGGGTGGCGATCTGGAAAGGCTCATGGAGCCAACAGTTGATGCTGACCGCGCTGGACAAGTCGGGTGTCCCGCGCAACGACGTGGACTACCGCTACCTGAGTGCACTGGATGCTTCCCATGCGCTGGACGGTGGCTCGGTCGATGCCATCGCGACGTGGGACCCCTACGTCATTCAGCAGGAGCGCCAAGGCGGGCGGGTGATCACCACGGCGACTGGCCTGATTCCAGCGCAGAGCTTCATTGTCGCCAACGATCGGGCGATAAAGGACAAGCGTGTGCAGATCAGCGATTTCCTGCAGCGTCTTCAAAAGGCTCGGACCTGGTCCGTCGCCAGCAAGCAGAACACCGACGCCTACGCCAACGCCTGGGCGCAGCTTTCCAAAGCCGATGCCGAGGTTGCGCGACGCTGGTTCGAGCGTTCGGCCACCGTGGTGCTGCCGATCACGCCGCAGGTGATCGCACAGGCGCAGCAGACCATCGACTTTTTCAACGGCGCCGGGCTGACGAAAGCCTATCCGGCTGGCACAGTGTTCGATGACTCGTTCACTCAAGTGCTGGACGGCACGGAGCAGGCGTCGGCGCAGGCGGCGCGATGATCCCGTCCATGCCGAAGTCGCAGACCATCGGGAGCACGCACCTATGAGTTTCACTTCGCTGCACTGGGGCGCTTATCGTCCGCGCGTGGACGCCGGGCGACTGGTGGGAATGGACCCGGTGGAGTGGGATGCCGACCCTTCACCCATCGGCGCGTCCATACCGGGCGCAATCGACTCGCCCACGCGGATCCGTCGGCCCGCCATCCGTCGCAGTTTTCTCGAGCGCTTTGCGGATCATCCAGCGCTGCGCCAGCCGCATCTGCGCGGTCAGGAAGCCTTCGTCGAAGTGTCCTGGGACACCGCGCTGGATCTGGTCGCAGCGGAATTGTCCCGGGTCAAAAGCGAGCATGGCAACCAGGCGATCTTCGGCGGCAGCTATGGCTGGGGCAGTGCTGGCCGTTTTCATCATGCACAGAGCCAGCTGCATCGATTCCTCAACGGATTTGGCGGCTACGTCTACAGCGTCGACAGCTACAGCCTGGGCGCCGGGCGAGTGTTGATGCCGCACATCGTCGGCAACATGGACTGGCTGCTGGCCGCGCATACGTCGTGGCAGAACATGGCGCGCCACTGCGAGCTGTTCGTGGCGTTTGGCGGGCTGCCCGTCAAAAACGCCCAGTGCAGCCCCGGCGGGGCGAGTGATCATCTGGTCAGTCAAGGGATTCAGGGCATGTCGGAGGCGGGCGTGCGCTTCGTCAATGTCAGCCCGCTGCGCAGCGATTTACAGGGCCCGGAACATAACGAGTGGCTGGCGGTACGACCTGGCAGCGATACCGCGTTGATGATGGCGCTGTGCTGGGTGCTGGTCGACGAAGGGCTGCACAATGAGGCATTTTTGCGTCGTTACACCGTTGGCCATGAGCGGTTCATCGAATACCTGTGCGGCAACGCCGATGGCGTGCCGAAAACGCCGGGGTGGGCGCAGGGCCTGACCGACATTCCCGCTTCGCGCATCGTCAGTCTGGCGCGTGAAATGGCGAGCAAGCGCACGATGATCAACGTCGCGTATTCGCTGCAGCGCTCGCAGTCTGGGGAACAGCCGTTCTGGATGACCGTCACGCTGGCGGCGATGCTCGGGCAGATCGGTCTGCCGGGCGGCGGGTTCGGTCTGGGTTATGGCTGCATGAACAACACCGGGAGCGGTCGCAAGGCGTTTTCAGGGCCAAGGTTTTCTCAGGGCGTGAACCCGGTCAAGGACTTCATCCCGGTGGCGCGGGTCACCGACATGCTGCTCAATCCGGGCGCACCGTTCGATTACAACGGCCGACGCCTGCACTATCCGGACATCCGCCTGGTGTACTGGGCGGGCGGCAATATTTTCCATCACCATCAGGACCTCAATCGCCTGCTGAACGCCTGGCAACGTCCGCAAACCATCATCGTCCATGAGCAGTATTGGACGGCTCAGGCGAAATACGCCGATATCGTGCTGCCGGCCACTACCGCCCTTGAGCGCGATGACATCGGCAGCGCGGCCTCCGACCGTTTCATGATCGCGATGCGCAAGGCCATCGAGCCGATCGGCGAGGCGCGTGACGATTACTCGATCCTGGCGGCGCTGGCGCAACGTCTGCACTTCGAGCAGGTGTTCACCGAAGGTCGTGATGCCGCTCAGTGGCTGCGCTTCATCTATGAGGAGTCGCGCCAGCGCGCCGACAGTTTTGCAGTCACGTTGCCCGATTACGAACAGTTCTGGCGTGACGGCCTGTTCGAGGTGGATTACCCGGAAAGCGACACCGTACTGCTCAAATCCTTTCGTGATGATCCCGAGGGCAATCCGCTGCCGACGCCGTCCGGCAGGCTGGAAATCTTCAGCGAGACGATTGCGGGTTTCGGTTATCAGGACTGTCCCGGCCATCCGGTCTGGCTGGACAAGCCTGTCGGGTCACTGCCGCTGCACCTGTTGTCGAACCAGCCGAAAACCCGCCTGCACAGCCAGTACGATCATGGCGCTTACAGTCAGGCCTCGAAGGTGCAGGGGCGTGAGCCGTTGACCCTCAATCGGCAGGATGCACAAGCGAGGGGGATTGACGAGGGCGACGTGGTGAGGGTGTTCAACCCGCGCGGGGCGTTTCTGGCAGGGGTCATCCTGTCTGATGACATTCGTCCCGGCGTCGCGCAGATTGCGACTGGCGCCTGGTTCGATCCGCTGAGCAAAGGCCACTCCCATAGCCTGGAAGTCCATGGCAACCCGAACGTCGTGACGGAGGATGTCGGCTCATCGAGCCTGTCTCAGGGCTGTTCGGCGCAGACAGCATTCGTGGGGGTCGAGAAGTGGCGCGGGCCATTGCCCGCAATCACCGCGTTCGACCCGCCGCTGATACTGGACTGACTCGGCCCTCGACCGTGATCAGATGCGCAAGGCTCAGTCCTGAGCCTTGCGCGCCGCGAACGCGGCTTTCCCCACGCCTTGCAACACCACATCGTTCTGGGGCGTGTGCACCCGAGCGCACAGCACGTTGCGGTAATGCCGTTGCAAGGCATTGCTGCGCGACAGCCCAGGATTGCCGGTCGCTTCGATGGCCAGCTCGACCGCCCGGATGGCGTTGCTGGTCACCAGGTATTTGATCTGCGCGGCATGGCTTGCCGGGGTCAGGCCGTGGGTTGCCGAATCCAGCAGCGTTCGGTTGGCGAACAGCAAGGTGTCGATGTGGCCGAGAACCTCCTGAAAGCGCGGCAGTGTCGACAACGACGCGCCGAGGTTGGAGGGCTTGCGTTCTTCGAGGAACTGCACCAGCCAGTCCCGCGCCGATTGCGCGACACCGTCGTACACCGAAGCCATCAACACCGCCATCCAGAGCACGCCGTTGGCGTCCAGCTCCGGCTGCGGCGCCGTCCACGGACTGGTGTTGACCGCATGATCGAGCGGCACCAGCACGTCCTCGAAGATCACTTCATGGCTGCACGTGGCGCGCATGCCCAGATGATCCCAGTCTTCGACGATACGCACGCCGGGGCTGTCCTTGCGCACCAGCCAGACGCCGACGGCAGGGTCGGTATCGTCGCTGCGCGCCCAGACGTTGAACCAGGTCAGGCCATGGCTGCCGGTGGAGTAGATTTTCCGGCCGTTGATCCGCCAGCCCTCGGTGGTTCGGTGCGCCACGGTGGCGGGCAGGCCGCCGCGCGAGGGTGAGCCCAGATCTGGCTCGACGCGCAAGGCATTGATCAGCGCGGCCTCGTTGACGGCGTCCAGCGCAACCCGACGGCGCAGGTGCTCTGGCCAGTTTCTGACGTCGCGGATACGCGTGTGTTGGATGTACTGCATCACCAGAATCAGCGCTGTCGACGGTTCACCCCTGGCCACGGCGCTGATGACCCGTTGCGCCTGGCGCAAGTCGGCCGCGCCGCCACCGAGCGCGCTTTCGACGGTCAGGCCAAGCAGTCCGTGCTCATGCAGCAAACGGAAATTGTCGTGTGGGAACTCGCCCGTCTCGTCGTAATGCGCGGCGGTTTCTGCCAGCTGCCGGCTGATTCCCTGCAAACGCAGAAGGAATGCGTCATCGGATTCGACGCTTGCAGCTGTGGCCGGTTTCAATCCTGCGTTCATGCCGGAACCTGTGTGTGTCTGTCGGTGGTTTGCACAGGCGCAGTCGACGCTCGGGCGGCGGTATAGCGGTTGACCGGAAACGGCAGCCCGAAATGTTCGCGCAGGGTCGTGCCGGTGTAGTCGCTTCGCTGCAGTCCGCGTTTCTGCAGGACCGGGATGACCAGTTCAGTGAAGTATTTCAGGCCGTCGGGGAGCAACGAGTTGATGATGAAACCGTCGCTTGCGCCGTTCTCGAACCAGTGCTGAATCTGATCAGCCACCTGCTCAGGCGTACCGACGAATTCGCGCCGTGGCCGGGAAAAGTCGAGCGCCACCTGACGCAGCGTCAGATGATGTTCACGTGCCTGCTGCTTGATACGATCGGAGCCGCCTTTCTGGCTGTTGGCCCCTAGATCACCCAACTCCGGGAACGGCGCGTCGAGCGGATACTGGCTGAAATCATGGTCGTTGAACGGCCGGCCGAGGGCGACAATGGCGTCCTCGATGCTCACCAGTTCAACGGCCTGTTGATAGCGATGCTCGACCTCTTCGGCGTTGCGCCCGACGATGGGGCGAATGCCGGGCAGAATCGACAGGGCGTCCGGGTTGCGGCCGAACGCTTCGGCGCGACGTTTGAGGTCGGCGTAATAAGCCTGGGCGTCTTCGAATGACTCGGCGTGCACGAAGATGGCATCGGAGTATTCGGCGGCAAAATTGCGCCCGTCCTCTGACGTGCCGGCCTGGAACAGAACCGGCTGGCCCTGCTTCGAGCGGGCGATGTTCAGCGGGCCTTTGACCTGGAAGAACTCGCCGCGATGATTCAGCGCATGCAATTTGTCGCGGTCGAAAAACTCGCCGGTCTGCTTGTTGCGGGTGAAGGCGTCATCTTCCCAGGAGTCCCAGAGCCCTTTGACCGTCGATACATGTTCCTTGGCAATGCGGTAGCGCACCGCGTGAGGCGGATGTTCGGCCTTGCTGAAATTTTCGGCGGTGCCACTGAGCCACGAGGTGACGACGTTCCAGCCGGCACGTCCGCCGCTGATGTGATCCAGTGAAGAGAACTGCCGGGCGACCTGGTACGGTTCTGTGTAACTGACGGTGACCGTCGCCACCAGGCCGATTTTCGACGTGGTCGCCGCCAGCGCCGAAAGAATGGTCAGCGGCTCGAAGCGGTTGAGGTAGTGCGGGCTCGATTTCTCGTGGATATGCAGGCTGTCGGCGATGAAGACGAAATCGAACTTCGCGTCCTCCGCCAGCCTTGCCTGGCCTTTGTACCACTCGAAATGGGTGCTCGCGTCGGCCAGCGCATCCGGGTGGCGCCATTCGCCCCAGCCATGCCCCACGCCATGCACCATGGCGCCGAATTTGAGTTGACGGGAATTGCTCATCAGATGCGCTCCTTCGGTCGCTTAGCGCGCCGCTTGCGGATTGTTCTGCGTGGCGGCCTGTTCGGCGGCCAGGCGAATGGCGTTGAATTCGGGATCGAAGCCGTTGGACACGTCGACGTGCTTGTTGAGGATGCCCTCGCGCTCATAGATGTCGGCGGTGTTCTGCAAGCCCTTGATCACGCTGTCGTCGATGTTCACCCGTTCCATGTGGGTGTCCTGATTGACGGCCACGTGGACTTCCAGCGGCAGGCCGGTGACCTTGGCCTGTGCGGCGGCGTATTCCTTGGGATGGGCGTTGACCCAGCGATAGGCGCGATCCAGGCGGACGACGAAGTCATCCAACTGCACGCGCTTTTCGGCGATGGCTTTGCTGGTGGCAGCGACGTAGGAATGGTTGGTCAGCAGGTCCGGGCCGTTGGGCAAAATACGTGCGCCATTCTGGGTGGCGACTGTGGTGTAGGGCGCCCAGGTCGCCCAGGCATCGGCGTCGCCGTTGTCGAGGATCAGCCGGGACTCACTCGGCAGTAGATAGACAAAACTGACATCGCTGGTTTTCAGTCCGGCTTCATTAAGCGCGCGAATGGCCAGGTAGTGCCCGATGGACCCGCGCCCGGTGACGATGCGTTTGCCTTTGAGATCGGCGACCGACTTGATCGGCGAGTCGTTACGCACGATCAGCGCGGTGGTGTAGCGGCCGTTGACGTGGGTGATGCTGATGACCTTCAGCGAAGCGCCGGCGCCCAGTGCGAATACGTACGGCGCATCGCCCAGCGCGCCGACGTCCACCGCGCCTGCGTTGAGGGCTTCACCCAGCGGCGAGGCTGAGGGAAATTCAGAAAACTTGATCTCATACGGTACGTCTTTCAGTTCGCCGGACACTTCCAGCAAGACCTTGAGCGCCGACTTCTGATTGGCCACCAGCAGCGGTTGCAAGGCGTCGGCTGCGAAGGCGGTCTGGCTCAATGACAGGGCCAGCGCTGCGCCGAGCAACAGATGTCTGGCGCGCAGCAGGGATCGGGGGAGGGCGGACATTGGTAAGTGTCTCCAGGCTTGGATATGAAATTCGCAGCCTCCGCCTGGAGAAGGGGTCGGCTAGAGTTATGACCTTAAGCCTATAAGAAACGTATGAGAAGTATCTTTTGGTTATATGCTAATTATGTATTTGCGTGATTTTGTTTGATTGCAATATAAAAATATTGCATTTAATCAAGGGCTGGATATTCACGTCGCAGGGCTTTGCGCTGCGCGTATCGTGTTGTGTATTGAGTTGTAATGGAGCAATGCGCCTGTCTGCGATGGGAGCGAGCCAACTGTCTTTAACAGCCCCCTCGGTCAACGGCGTGACGCCCGACGCCTTCCCGGCTAAAGCCGGTCCTGCGAAAAGCTCGCAGCGTCTGTAGGACCGGCTTCAGCCGGGAAGAGGCCAGTGCCTGCTGTAGAGATGTAGCGTCTGGAAGTCAGCGTTCATGAGCAAGCTTGGCCCACAGATCTGTGGCCTGGCTCGATGCCCGTCAGCCCCGCGTACCCTGTAGGAGCGCGCTTGCCCGCGAATTGGCCGGTGTGTTCGGCGGAGATGCTTCGGCTGGAAACCAGTCTTCGCGGGCAAGCGCGCTCCTGCGGGAGTTGAGCGTGCCCGGAGAGTTCGGGAATACCCGGAGAACTCTGTGGGAGTGAACCTCACATCGCGGCAGGCGCTCATGCAGCTTTTTGCTCAGGGCGTCAAATCACGTGGAAACCGTGTGTGCCGTCTCGACCCAGCTGCTCGACCAGACCGAACTCCCAGTCCAGATACGCCTGCATGGCTTCGCGGGGTGCCTCAGTGCCTTCATAGGGCCGACGATAGCGGTCGATGCGCGGGGAGGCCAGATGGGTTTCACCTTGTTCGAGCTCGAACCCGGCAGCAATCCAGCTCGCGGTACCGTCCTTGAGCAAAAAGACCGGCTTGCCCGTCAGCGCCTCGACTTCAGGCACGGCCAGACGCGCCAGCTTGCTGCTCCCGCAAGTCAGGACGTAGCGCTCGGCAGCAGGGATTTTACGCAGGGCATTGGACAGGTCGGCGCGCAAGGTCCACCAGGCGCCGGGGATGTGCTGCTTCACGTAGTTGGCGCTGGCGGTGAAGTCGAGCACCGCCACACCGGCATGCTGCTGCCATTGGCGCAGGGTGTCGGCGGTAATTTCTTCAACCTGCCAAGGTGTGGGAACGGGCGCATTCCAGGCGCCTTTTTCGCTGAAGTCGCCTGCTCGCAGGTCGTCGATCACGAACACTTCCCAGCCCAGTTGGGCCAGCCATGAGGCCGACATGTTCGCCCGCACGCCGTCGTCATCCACCAGCACGATACGTGCGCCGCGCACGCTGGCGTAGTGATCGGTCTCCTGCACCAGCTGCCCGCCCGGTGTCGAGCGCGCGCTCGGCACGTGACCGGCTTCATATTCTTCCGGCGTGCGCACATCGAACAGGTACGTGGTGCGCGCGGCGTCTGTCTGCCAGGCTTTCAGTTCGGCGCGGCTGGCGCGCTTGACGCCGGCACGGTCGGCGACATGACGCGCATCGGAACGCGCGGTTTGTCGGGTTGCCTCTTTGACCTCGGGGAAGCGGCGCGACTGGCCGTGATCCAGTGTCTGGCCTGCCAGCAGCCAGCCGATGGTGCCATTGCGCAGCGCCGAGATCGGGTTGGGCAGGCCCGCGTTAACCAGCGACTGGGTGCCGATGATGCTGCGGGTGCGACCCGCGCAGTTGACGATGATCCGGGTCTTGGGATCCGGCGCCAGCTCGCGCGCGCGCAGCACCAGTTCGGCGCCGGGCACGCTGACCCCGGTGGGAATGCTCATGGTCTGATATTCATCGAACCGGCGCGCGTCCAGCACCACCACATCGGCCTTGGCATCGAGCAGCTGTTTGACTTCTTCGGCCGCCAGCGACGGCGTGTGCCGGTGATGCTCGACCAGTTCGCCGAATGCCTTGCTCGGCACGTTGACGTCGATGAACAGCTCGCCGCCGGCGTCGCCCCAGCCCTGCAAGCCGCCCTCGAGCAGCTTCACGTTGCTGTAACCCAGCGATGTCAGCCGCTCCAGCGCCACCTCGACCAGGCCTTCGCCATTGTCATAAACCGTGACGGCCGTGTCGCGACGAGGGATGCGGGAAAACACCTCCAGTTCCAGTTTGGAGAGCGGAATGTTGGCGGCGAACAGCGGGTGAGATTCGGCGAAAGGCGCCTCCTCGCGCACATCCACCAGCGCGACTTCCTCCCGCGCCAGCAGGGCTTTACGGATGTCGCTGAACGATCTTGTGCTTTGAGTCATTGGGCTTGGTTCTCTTTGGACAGATCCCAGATGTTCGGGAGATAAGCGTTGGAATAGCCGGAAATAAACAGTTTTTCGCTGCCGTCGGGTTGGTAGACGGCACGCTTCACGGCGCCGATGTTGGCGCCATAGACGTGGATGCTGACGGACACCTGGTCGTCGAACGCGTTGCTCACCTGATGGATGTCATTGCTGCGAGGCGAGAGGGCTTCGACGTGGCCGGGTTCAAGGCGGATCGGCGCCCCTTCCTGTTCGAGCCGGCCATCGGCGCTGCGCGCGAAGCCTTGAGAATACTCGGCGCCGCGCAACATGCCGATCAGACCCCAGACGCGATGGTCGTGAATCGGCGTGCTTTGACCCGGTCCCCAGACGAAACTGACGATGGAAAAGCGCTGGCGCGAGTCGGCGTGCAGCAGGAATTGTTGATAGCGTGTAGGGTCGGGCACGGCGAACTCGTCCGGCAGCCAGTCGTCGTGGCTGACCAGTTGCCCGAGCAGTTTGCCGCCGCGATGCAGCAGATCACCCTCGCGGGGATTGCCATCGATCAATTCAGCCAGAGCGCCAATGAAGGCCCTGAGTCGTTCAGGGTGTCGAGGGTGAGTCATGTCGGCTCCGGGCAGTTGTGGATGATCAATATAAGCATAATCTGCGTGCTTAATATGCTATTTATTGATGATTAGGTTATAACGAAAAGGCATTTGATAACCCTTGGGCAGGGTGCTGAAGGCGGGGCGCACTATCCAGAGGCCGCAATTGGAATTATGCTTTTTGCCTATCTCCTTACTTATTTTCCATGTGCGATCCGAATGAAAATTGATGATATCGATGCCTTCGTGGCTGTGATTCGCTGCCAGTCGATCAGCCATGCCGCCGAGTCGCTGGACCTGACCCAACCTGCGATCACCCGTCGCGTGCAGAACTTCGAGCAAGCGTTGGGCGTCGAGCTGTTCGACCGCAACACCAAGCCGCTGAAGCCGACCCCCATGGGCACGCAGGTGTATCAGAAGTGTCTGGCGATCCTGCGGGAAATGGATTCATTGCGTGAGCTGGTGGCCAGTGACACGCCGCCCAGCGGCCTGTTGCGTCTTGGCGTGCCGCAGACCATCGGCGATGTGGTGCTGCTTGACGCGATTAAACACCTGCGTGGGCAATTTCCCGACCTGCGTGCGCAAGTGGTCACCGGCTGGGGCAGCCATTTGATCGGCAAGATCGAGAACGGTGAGCTGGACGCCGCTGCGGCGCTGTTCCCGGCGGGCAAGATTTTCCCTGAGGGCATCATCGGCGAGTCCATCGGCAAGATGGAGCTGGTGGTCGTCTGCGCAAGGAGCGCCGTGCCGAAGAAGCCCGTCAAGTTGGCCGACTGCTACGAACAGGGCTGGGTACTCAATCCCGATGGCTGCGGATTTCGCGCAGGCCTGCAACGCACCCTGACCGATCAGGGGCTGAGTCTGAAGGTCAACCTGGAGACCTTCGGCACCGAGTTGCAGTTGGGGCTGGTGGCCGATGGCATGGGCCTGGGGCTGGTGCCGCGTCCACTGCTCGAACGCAGCGCCCACCGCGATCTGCTGGCGGTGCTGCCGCTCAAGGACTTCAAACCGGTCATGGACCTGTGGCTGATCTATCCGCGGTTTCTGGGCAATTTGCAAGGGCCGGTCGCGTCGTTCGGCAGTCTGGTGGCTGGCTCGCTGAAGCAATCGCAAGACGCAGCGTGACACTCTGCAGACGGGGACGGTCCGGCCTCATAATAAAAAATATTGATAATTAGCTTAGACTAAAATGTGATTTTAAAAGATTTTTCCAAGCGCTTAGGCTCCCTCGATACATCTGTATCGGATCATCAGGGAGTCATGCATGAGCAACGTCAGTAGTTTGCCCGTCCAAGCCGGTTCAACCCATGTGCGTGACCGGGTCAGCGCCGAAGAGTGGGAGGTGCGCGTCAAACTGGCCGCCGCCTACCGCATCGCCGCGCTGAAACGCTGGACCGACCACATCTATACGCATTTTTCGGCGCGGGTTCCGGGGCCGGACGAGCATTTCCTGATCAACGCATTCGGGCTGCTGTTCGACGAAATCACAGCCTCCAATCTGGTCAAGGTGGATATCGACGGCACCATCGTCGATGACCCGACCGGTCTGGGCATCAACCACGCAGGCTACGTGATTCACAGTGCCATTCACGCAGCGCGTCCTGACCTGCAAGCGGTCCTGCACACCCACACACGGGATGGCGTTGCGGTGTCTGCGCAGAAAGACGGGCTGTTACTGATCTCCCAGCACTCGCTCGGTTTTTCGGGGCGCGTGGCGTATCACGGCTACGAAGGCATTGCGCAGGATCTGGGCGAGCGCGAGCGCCTGGTGGCTGACCTGGGCGACAAGAACGTGATGATTCTGCGCAACCACGGTCTGCTCACGGCAGGCCTGAGCGTGGAGCATGCGTTTCAGCTGCTGCATAACCTGGAATACGCCTGCAACATACAGATTGCCGCCCAATCGGCCGGCAATGCCGAGCTGATATTCCCGCCGGAAGACGTGGTCAGGAAAGTCGAAGAACAAGCCAAGGTCTTCAAAAGCGGTACGGGCCCCGGCGTGGCACGCCACTGGAATGCCCTGATCCGCGAGCTGGATCGGCACGGCACCGCGTACCAGGAGTGAGCGAGTCGGGATTTGGGGCAGGCGACGAAAACTCCATCGCCTGACCTCCCGGTTCGCGAATGTGTTCGCGCCAGAAACGGTCAGGGTCAGGCGATGGCGTGAATGCGGTTACGCCACCTTCTCGTTCTTCTCCCGGTCACGCTTGGCCACCAGTTCGCGGGTCAGCGGAATGAGCTTCTTGCCGTAGTCGATGGCATCGTCGAGCGGGTCAAAGCCGCGGATCAGGAACGTGGTGATGCCCAGGTCGTAATAATCGAGCAGCGCCTCGGCGACCTGTTCCGGCGTCCCGACCAGCGAGGTGGAGTTACCTTTGGCGCCCAGCAGTCCGGCGATTCCTGTCCACAGGCGCTTGTCGAGTCGCGCCCCTTTGGCGGCGGCGTCCAGCAACCGACGCGATCCTTCGTTGGCCGGCTCGCGGCGCTGAAAACCGGACGCTTGAGCCAAGGCTTTCGCCCGTTCGAGGATACTGTCGGCGCGGGCCCAGGCTTTTTCCTCGGTGTCGGCCAGAATGGGTCGCAGTGACAGGCTGAAACGCACCGTGCGGCCGTGCTTGGCAGCCTCTGCGCGAACCTGTTCGACGATGTCTCTGACCTGCTCGTACGTTTCGCCCCACAACGCGTAAACATCGGCATGCTTGCCCGCGACTTCGATCGCCGCTTGCGATGCGCCGCCGAAATACAGCGGGATGTGCGGTTTCTGCGGGGATTTGACCAACGAGTGCGCCCCCTCGAACTGGTAATAAGTGCCCTTGTGGTCAAACGGCTTTTCCGCTGTCCATTCCTGCCGCACTACGTTCAGGTATTCGTCGGTACGCGCATAGCGCTCGTCCTTGCCGATAAAGCTGCCGTCGGCGCGCAATTCCTGATCGTCACCGCCCGTGATGATGTGCACTGCGATGCGTCCGCCGTTGAACACGTCCAGCGTGGCGAATTGGCGGGCAGCGACGGTGGGCGAAATGAAACCGGGGCGGTGAGCGATGAGAAACTTCAGTTTTCGCGTCACGCTCGCGGCATGCGCTGCGACAAATGCGCTGTCGGGGCTGTTGGAGTGATAGGCGACCAGTGCGCGATCGAATCCCGCTTCTTCGTGAGCCCGCGCAACCTTCTCCACGTATTCGGGTTGAATCGTCTCGCCACTGCGCGGGTGGATTTCCGATCCCGGTTGAGTGGCAATGTAGCCAATGAATTCGACGCTCATGAACGATTCCTTGTGCTGTGTTGGATTGACTGATGGCCGCACGCGCGGGCGTTCGCGCGTGAGCATTCAAGCAACATAGGGGCACGCGGCAGCTGTGTGAAATTCGATTTGGCACTAAGCTAATTATAAAAATACCGCATTAAAATTAGTAATAAGATCAAAATAATTAAGCATTAGCTTATCTCCAAGGGGAATTTCACTTGGGTTTCTTATGCCCTTAGGCTGGCATTCCTTACAGGGTTGGCGCCGTCTCGGGCCAGTCCTGCCTCTCCGCTGTCTGCAAGGAAGTCGATTCATGGGACCTTTCAACAGGGCGCAAGCCCGTCGCGCCATCGCCGTGCTGTGTTCGATCGCGCTCACGCTGCTGGCCGGATGCGACGATCCCGGGCAAAAGCAGGCGTCCGCCGCACAGGCCACTGACTGGTCGAAGGTCAAGCTGATCCTGGGCGATCAGGCCAAAGGCTTGCGCACCATCGTCGAAGCGTCGAAGGCGTTTGACGGAACGCCGTACCAGATCGAATGGGCCAATTTTCAGGGCGCTGCGCCCTTGTTCGAAGCCTTGCGCGCAGGCGCCGTCGATCTGGCTCCGGCTGGCGACACGCCGGTTCTGGCTGCGGCCACTGGCGGTACGCCGTTGCGGATCGTCGCGGTCAGGCGTGGACAGGGTCGCAGTATCGGCATCCTCGTCCCGCAGGATTCAGACATCAAAACGATCGCGGACCTCAAAGGCCGCAGCGTGTCCATTTCGTCTGCGCGAGGCAGTATTTCCCAGTACCTGCTGATTCGCGCGCTGGAAAATGCCGGGGTCAAGGAATCGGACGTGAACATCGGTTTCGTCATGCCCACCGACGCGCTGTCGGCGTTCCACGCCGGCAAGATCGATGCGTGGGCGACGTTCGGCATTTATCAGGCGTTCGCCGAAGAAAGCGGTGCGCGGCTCTTGCTGAGCGGGGAGGGGATCAACACCGGACTGACCTTCATCACCGCGTCCGACGCCGCTTTGGCCGATAAGGTCAAGCGTCAGGCGCTCAACGATGTGTTGCAACGCCTGGCCAAGGCATTCGAGTGGGCCAAGGCGAATCCAGAGCAATACGCCCAGGTCTTTTCCACGGCCAACAACGTGCCGTTGGCCGTGTCGCAGCGACTGCAGAGTTGGGGGATCGAATCACTGTTGCCGCTGGAACAGTCGGATATCACCGCGCTGCAGGGCGTGGATGATCTGTTCGTCGAAAAGAAGCTGTTCCCCAAGCCGGTGCAGGTGTCCGGGCTGGTGGACCGAGAGGTGTTTCCGAGTGCGCATGGGGTGCTGTTGAAGCAGGTTGCGGGAGAAGCAGGATCGCGTTGACCTCCCAGGTCGACGCGGCCCTGCTGAAATTCCCGGCGGTACCGGTCAGTGTTTCGGCGCGTCCTGACCCATCGCCAGCAGTTGTTTTTCCTGATTCCAGTCGAAGGGCTCCTCGTTCTGCTCGGCCTCGTAGCGACGCTCTTCCAGGGCCGTGTACAGGTCGATTTCTTCGTCAGGCATGAAATGCAGGCAGTCGCCGCCGAAATACCAGAGCAGGTCGCGGGGCACCAGATGCGCGATCTGCGGGTAGCGCTGGATCACCTGGCAAAGCAGGTCCTGACCCAGATACTGGCTTTCGATCGGCTCTTGCGGCAGCAGGCTGATCAATTCGTCATAACGCTCCAGAAACAGCGCATGACTTTCCTCGGGAACCTGTTCGGCTTCTCCCAGCGCGACCAGGATGCCGCGCAGGTGCGTCAGCAGGTTCAGAGTGTGGTCGAGATCGGCGTCGGCCATGATGAGGTCCTCAGAGACAAAAACAGGCGCGGGAGTATAGATCCCTGAGGAGCCTGCCGCTATCTCAATGCCACAAGCCGGCCAGATATCGATGACCGGCTTCGGTCAGGGCAAGGTGGGCGAAGGTTCGGTCGCGGCTCGGTTGCCGGGTGACGAAACCGACGAGCAGAAGTGTTTGCAGGGTCTGGGTCGGTCTGCCGCTCTGAATGTCCTCCCCCGAGGCGATTTCAGCGAGCATGCAGCGATGAGTCGTACGTTGATCGATCATGATGCGTCCCCTTTGTGTTTTCTTGTTGTTACCGGGGAGTGTAGGGCAATTCTTTGTGAAGTGCAGGCTAGAGCGTCGTTTTCCAGGTGCCGCTAATCGCCAAATTGACCGATCGACGTCGGTGCTCAGGCAAGCCACCGGCCTGACCGGCTGCAGGCCGGATCAGACGCAGTTCGGTGCAGTGGGGTGCTGATCAGCTTGCCGGCAAGGCCAGCGGCTGTTGCGGCGCGAAGGCGAACGAGGTCAGCTGAAAGCCCTGCTCATCGACTTGCAGCGCCCATCCTTCACGGTCCCAGTCGCCGAGCACGATGCGCTGGGCGGTCTCGTCACCGATCTGCAGCTTGTGAATGGCAGGGCGATGGGTGTGGCCGTGAATCAACGTTTTCACGCCGGATTCACTCATGATTCGCGGGACTTCTTCAGGTGTCACGTCGACGATGTCATTGGCTTTCATGCGGGTCTGCGCGCGGCTTTCGCTGCGCAGCTTGCGCGCCAGCTTGTGGCGGGTGGCGAGCGGCAGGTGGCGCAGGATCCACAGCGTCAGCGGATTGCGCAGATAGCGGCGCATGCGCATGTACGCTTCATCGCGCGTACACAGGCTGTCGCCGTGCATCAGTAACACCGGCTCGCCGTTCAACTGGACCACGCTGGGATCGGGCAGCAACGTGCAACCGGCGGCCTTGCAAAACGCTTTGCCGATCATGAAATCGCGATTGCCGTGCATCAGGAACACCTGTGTGCCGCTGTCGCTCAGGGCGCGCAAGGCTTCGCAGATCGAGCGCTGAAAGGGCGACATGGCGTCGTCGCCGATCCAGGCTTCGAAGAAATCGCCGAGGATATAGAGCGCCTCGGCGCCGCGCGCGCGACCAGCCAGCAGATCCAGAAACGCCCGGGTGATGTCCGGGCGTTCTTCTTCCAGATGCAGATCGGAGATCAGCAGTATCACTCAACGGTCTCGGCTTTCTCGATGATCACGTCCTCAGCCGGCACATCCTGATGACCCGCTTTGGATGTGGTAGCGACACCTTTGATGGCATCGACGACATCCTGGCCTTCGATCACTTCGCCGAAGACGGCATAGCCCCAGCCCTGAACGGTCTTGCCGCTGTGGTTGAGGAAACTGTTGTCGGCGACGTTGATGAAGAACTGCGCCGATGCCGAATGTGGCTCCATGGTACGGGCCATGGCCACCGAGTACTTCTTGTTCGGCAGGCCGTTGTCGGCTTCGTTCTGGATGCTCGGGCGCTTGTCTTTCTTTTCTTTCATGCCGGGCTCGAAGCCACCGCCCTGGATCATGAAGTTACCGATGACGCGGTGAAAGACCGTGTTGGTGTAGTGACCGGCGTTCACGTACTCAAGGAAGTTGGCGACCGTCAACGGCGCTTTTTCAGCGTTCAGTTGCAGGACGATCTCGCCCTTATTGGTGGTCAGTCTGACTTTGGACATGTTCGAAATCGCTCTTGTCTGATTCGTGGTGGACGTGTCGATCGTGGCGTCGGGCTACTTGAGCGTGGTTGCAGGTGCCGCCGATTCGACTCAGGCGCGCAGTTTACAGAGGGTAGCCGCTTGCCGGGTAGTCGCGATTGCGTCCGGCGGCCTGCACGGGCCGGGCGCCCCTCCCGGCAGTTTTGTCACAGCATGCTGTCAGGCTCTTGACAGGTTCGGCTATGATAAGCGCTTTGATTTATTCGGCCTACCCTGGCCAAGACAGTTAGGTTTTCAAGGATCCTATGAGCAAGCCCACTCAAGACGCCGCTGCGAATTCAAAGGCAGGCCCTGCAATTCCAACCAACTTCCTGCGCCCGATCGTGCAGGCGGACCTGGATTCGGGCAAGCACACCAAGATCGTGACCCGCTTTCCGCCTGAGCCCAACGGTTATCTGCACATCGGTCATGCCAAATCGATCTGCGTGAACTTCGGTCTGGCTCAGGAGTTCGGCGGTGTCACGCATCTGCGCTTCGACGACACCAACCCGGCCAAGGAAGACCAGGAATACATCGACGCCATCGAAAGCGACGTCAAATGGCTGGGTTTCGAGTGGGCTGGCGAGGTGCGTTACGCCTCGCAGTATTTCGATCAGTTGCACGACTGGGCTGTCGAGCTGATCAAGGCTGGCAAGGCGTACGTCGATGACCTGACGCCCGAGCAGGCCCGCGAGTACCGTGGCACGCTGACCGAGCCTGGCAAGAACAGCCCGTTCCGCGAGCGCAGCGTCGAGGAAAACCTGGACCTGTTCGCCCGCATGAAGGCCGGTGAGTTCGAAGACGGCGCCCGCGTGCTGCGTGCCAAGATCGACATGGCCTCGCCGAACATGAACCTGCGCGATCCGATCCTGTATCGCATTCGCCATGCTCACCATCACCAGACCGGTGACAAGTGGTGCATCTACCCGATCTACGACTTCACCCATGGTCAGTCGGACGCCATCGAGGGCATCACTCACTCGATCTGCACCCTTGAATTCGAAAGCCATCGTCCGCTGTACGACTGGTTCCTCGACAACCTGCCGGTGCCGTGCAAGCCGCGTCAGTACGAATTCTCGCGCCTGAACCTGAACTACACCATCACCAGCAAGCGCAAGCTCAAGCAACTGGTCGACGAGAAACACGTCAACGGCTGGGACGACCCGCGCATGTCGACCCTGTCGGGCTTCCGCCGTCGCGGCTACACACCGGCGTCCATCCGCAATTTCTGCGAAATGATCGGCACCAACCGTTCCGACGGCGTGGTCGACTTCGGCATGCTCGAATTCAGCATCCGTCAGGACCTGGATGCCAACGCCCCGCGCGCCATGTGCGTGCTGCGTCCGTTGAAGGTCGTGATCACCAACTACCCGGAAGACAAGGTCGATCACCTCGAACTGCCACGTCATCCGCAGAAAGAAGAGCTGGGCGTGCGCAAGCTGCCGTTCGGTCGTGAAATCTACATCGACCGCGATGACTTCATGGAAGAGCCGCCAAAAGGCTACAAGCGTCTGGAGCCCAATGGCGAAGTGCGCCTGCGTGGCAGTTATGTGATCCGCGCTGACGAAGCGATCAAGGACGCCGACGGCAACATCGTCGAACTGCGCTGCTCGTATGACCCGGACACGCTGGGCAAGAACCCGGAAGGTCGCAAGGTCAAGGGCGTGATCCACTGGGTCCCGGCCGCTGAAAGCATCGAGTGCGAAGTGCGTCTGTACGATCGCCTGTTCCGCTCCGCGAACCCGGAAAAGGCTGAGGACGGCCAGACGTTCCTGGACAACATCAATCCGGATTCCCTGCAGGTCCTGACCGGTTGTCGGGCTGAGCCGTCGCTGGGCGAAGCCGCGCCGGAAGACCGTTTCCAGTTCGAACGCGAAGGTTATTTCTGCGCGGACATCAAGGACTCGAAACCGGGCAAGCCGGTATTCAATCGCACAGTGACCCTGCGCGATTCCTGGACCTGATGCTGTACTTGTAAGGGGCACAACGTGCTGTCGATCTACAACACGCTCACCAAGAGCAAAGAAGTCTTCAAGCCGCTGGATGGCAACAAGGTACGCATGTACGTGTGCGGCATGACCGTTTACGACTACTGCCATCTGGGCCACGGCCGCAGCATGGTGGCGTTCGATCTGGTGACTCGCTGGCTGCGTTTTAGCGGTTACGACCTGACTTACGTGCGCAACATCACTGACATCGACGACAAGATCATCAATCGCGCTCGCGAGAACGGCGAGGCGTTCGACGCACTGACCGCGCGCATGATCGATGCGATGCACGAGGACGAAGCGCGCCTGAATATCCTCAAGCCGGACATGGAGCCGCGTGCCACCGACTACATCGGCGGCATGCACGACATGATCCAGAGCCTGATCGACAAGGGCTACGCCTACGCGCCGGGCAATGGCGACGTGTACTACCGCGTCGGAAAATTCCTCGGTTACGGCAAACTGTCGCGCAAGAAGATCGAAGACCTGCGCATCGGTGCGCGGATCGAAGTCGACGAAGCGAAAGACGACCCGCTGGATTTCGTCCTGTGGAAAGGCGTCAAGCCGGGCGAGCCCAGCTGGGAATCGCCATGGGGCCCCGGCCGTCCGGGCTGGCACATCGAGTGCTCGGTGATGTCCACCTGCTGCCTGGGTGAGACGTTCGACATTCATGGCGGCGGCAGCGATCTGGAGTTTCCGCACCACGAAAACGAAATCGCCCAGAGCGAAGCCGCCACCGGCAAGACCTACGCCAATGCCTGGATGCATTGCGGCATGATCCGCATCAATGGCGAGAAGATGTCCAAGTCCTTGAACAACTTCTTCACCATTCGCGACGTGCTGGATAAATACCATCCGGAAGTGGTGCGCTACCTGCTGGTGTCGAGCCATTACCGCAGCGCGATCAACTATTCCGAAGACAGCCTGAAAGAATCCAAGGGCGCGCTGGAGCGGTTCTACCACGCACTCAAAGGTCTTCCGGCTGCCGAGCCTGCCGGCGGCGAAGCGTTCGTCGAGCGTTTCTCGGCGGCGATGGACGATGACTTCGGCACGCCCGAAGCGTGTGCGGTGCTGTTCGAAATGGTCCGCGAGATCAACCGCCTGCGCGACAGTGATGTCACCGCGGCTGCAGGTCTTGCGGCACGTCTGAAGCAACTGGCAAGCGTGCTGGGCGTGTTGCAGCTCGAAGCCGACGACTTCCTGCGCGCCGGTGCGGAAGGACGCGTCGATGCCGCCGAGGTGGAAGCCTTGATCGCCGCGCGCCTGCAGGCACGTGTCGACAAGAACTGGGCCGAATCCGACCGCATCCGCGATCAGCTCACCGCCATGGGCGTGGTGCTGGAAGACGGGAAGGGCGCAACGACCTGGCGATTGGCGGACTGATCGCTTGAATGGGTCGCTCTGCAGTTGCGTGAGAGCGATCGCATTCTGTGTTTTTGATTCTGGCCGTAGGCCGTAGGAGCCTTGCTTGCAGGCGATCTGGCGCGAAGCGGCGGCAAATTCTGTATGCACGGTGTGCCTGACACTACCGAGGTGTCTGGTTTTACTGCCGCTTCGCGCCAGATCGCTGGCAAGCCAAGCTCCTACGCCCTTCGGACAGAAACAAATTTGCGCGAGTCCAGCGTTTTCAGACAAAGGCGCAACTGTCAAACCTGCTGATCCTGCTCCCTCAGCCGCTTGTAGAGCGTATTCCGGCTCACCCCCAGCCGCTTGGCCAGCTGCGAAATATTCCCGCCCGCGGCCTGCAACAACTCGCTCAACTCCTCCGGCGTATTCAGCACGGCCTTGCGGTTGAAGGCCATCTCCGGTCCGTTGCCCTGGCTTTCGAGGTCCAGCTCGGCGAGCTCTAAATCCGCAAAGAAGTCCTCTGGCAGATGCTCGGCAGAAATCGGCTGATCGTCAGCGAGCGCCAGTGCGACCTGAATAACATTACTCAGCTGACGCAGATTCCCCGGCCAAGGGTGTCGTTCAAACAACGCCAGCACGGACGGCTCAAAGCCCGCGGTCTGTTGCGGCTCACGATGCTGCTCCCAGATCGCCTGCACCAGCGCGATCTTGTCGGTGCGTTCGCGAAGGGGCGGCAATTCCAGGTTCAGGCCGCTGATGCGGTAGTACAGATCCTGCCGGAAGCGCCCGCTCTGTACCTGTTCGCGCAGTGAGCAGTGGGTTGCGGAAATGATGCGGATGTCCACGGGGAACAGTTCGCTGCTGCCCAGCGGCTGCACGCATCGCTCCTGCAACACCCGCAGCAAACGCGCTTGCACGGCCAGGGGCATGTCGCCGATTTCATCCAGAAACAATGTGCCTTTGTCCGCCTTGCGGATCAGGCCGATGCTGCCTTTATGGTGCGCACCGGTGAACGCGCCCTTTTCGTAGCCAAACAGTTCGGCTTCCACCAGCTCAGACGGAATCGCCGCGCAGTTCACGGCAATGAACGGCTGATCGGCACGGGAACTGGCCCGGTGCAGCGTCTTGACGAACACCTCCTTGCCTGCGCCGGTCTCGCCGAGGATCAGCAGCGGGACATTCTTTTCCAGCAGACGCTGGGCCTGGCTCGCAGCCTTCGCCACTTTCTCATCGCCGAAACCGGGCGTGCCGACGTTTTTGCCGTCGGGTTTTTTCGGGGTCGGCACCGGGTGCAGTCTTAACACGGGCGCCTTCGGACGCTTGAGCAGGCAGTGAAAGCGGTTGTGCCCGGACGCTTGCAGCGCGAAGGGCTGGCCTTCCGGCTGATCGAGCAAGTGCGTGACGGGCGCCTTGAACAGGTTTTCGATGTTGGCCTGCAACAGGCTCACGCCCAGCAGCGTATCGGCCCGGCGGTTGGCGCACAGGATGCGGCCGGTCTCGTCGAAGACCAGCAGCCCGGCCCACTGGCTGTCCAGGTTGTTCAGCCCGGTGTTGAACGTCAGCTGAAAATGGCTGTGCTGAAACTGATCGAGGATCAACCGGTTTTCAATGGTCTGGCTCATCATCTTCACCATCCCCAACGTGTGGGACGGCGGCAGGAAGCTGTCGCTGGACACATCGAGCACGGCGATCATCCGCCGCGAAGCATCGAAGATCGGCGCGGCGGAACCGGTCATGAAGCGGTTGGCCTTGAGAAAGTGTTCATCGTGTTCAATGTGAACGGCCTGCTCACACGCCAGCGCGGTGCCGATCGCATTGGTGCCCACGCCCTGTTCCAGCCAGCTGGCGCCTGCGACGAAGCCCATCTGTTGGTCAGCCTCGACGAAACGCTTGGTGCCCCACGAATTGAGCACCTGGCCTTGCTGGTCTGCCAGCAGAATCAGGCAATTGGAGTTGCTGAGAATGTTCTCGTAAAACGGCAGCACCTGTTGATGAGTGGTCTGCACCAGCGAGTGATGACGCTCCAGCAGCTGGGAAACCTGATGCTGTGCAAGGCCGCCGAAAGCGGGACGGGACTGATGGTCGAGGCCGAACTGACGGCAGCGGGCCCAGGAGTCCTGAATGATGGTGTCGTGAGCGAGGGATGCGCCTGGTGTGGCCATGTAGATGGCTCCGTCCGAGTACTTTTATTGTTTTTGGGATACGGCGTTCATGCCGAGCATCCGTGCCCGAAACGTCCATCCATTGTTGTTCACGATTGTTCAAAGTCAATGTTCATTTTGTTCAGGTGTTCAGTATTTTCTGTTCACTTATGTTCATCAACGAATCACGGTGTAGGGCGTTTTGCGTGGCGAAGGCTCTAGATCGTGGGTTTCGCTGTCTGGCGCGCTTGCGAACCTGGATTGGCACGATTGTCGCTATCCAACAAGCGGTCGACGAATGTCACGACCCGGCCAGTGGCCGAACAGCAACACCCCTGAACAAGACAAATAAAAAGGGCACGCCATGTCTCTCACGCTTGAGCACGTCAGCCGAGCCGTCGACGGTCAGATCTGGATCGACGATGCGTCGCTGAGCTTTGAACCCGGCTCATTCAACGTATTGCTGGGGCGCACCTTATCAGGCAAAACCAGCCTGATGCGCTTGATGGCCGGTCTGGACAAGCCAGACAGCGGCCGAGTACTGATGAATGGCAAAGATGTCACCCAGGTCGCGGTGCGTCATCGCAATGTCTCGATGGTTTATCAGCAGTTCATCAACTACCCGAGCATGACCGTGTTCGACAACATCGCCTCGCCGTTGCGTCAGGCGAAGATGTCGAAGGACGAAATCGACAGCCGCGTACGCGAAACCGCAAAGATGCTGCGCATCGAAAAATTCCTCGCGCGCTACCCCCTCGAACTCTCCGGCGGTCAGCAACAGCGCACGGCAATGGCCCGCGCGCTGGTCAAGGACGCCGAACTGATCCTGTTCGACGAGCCGCTGGTCAACCTCGATTACAAGCTGCGCGAAGAGCTGCGCCAGGAAATGCGTCAGCTGTTCGAGACCCGCAACACCATCGCCGTCTACGCCACCACGGAACCCAACGAAGCGCTGGCGCTGGGCGGGACCACGACCATCCTCCACGAAGGTCAGTTGATCCAGCACGGCAAGACGCCCGAGGTCTATCACCAGCCCAAGACCGTACTGGCTGCCGAACTGTTCTCCGAGCCGCCGATCAACCTGATGCCGGGGCGTATTGACGGTAACGAAGTCAGCTTCGCCAATTTCGTGCATTTCCCGCTCAACGTGGATCTGCGCAAGATCGGTGATGGCGAGTACCGTTTCGGCGTGCGCCCCAGCCACCTGAGTCTGGTGCCGTCCAACGATGACGATCTGGAGCTGGCGGTCACGGTCGAATTGGCTGAAATCAGCGGCTCGGAAACCTTCCTCCACGTGCGCAACGAGCACTTCTCGCTGGTGCTGCATCTGCCGGGCGTGCACGAGTACGACGTCGACACGCCGATTCGCGTGTACATCCCGACTCACAAATTGTTCGTATTCGATCAGCAGGGCGGCCTCATCCAGGCGCCGGGCCTGCGCATGGCGAGGGTTGCCTGATGGCCGAAATCCGCTTGCAACAACTCGCGCACAGTTACAGCGCTACGCCTTCGGGCCCGGAAGACTACGCCATCCGTGAGATGACCCACATCTGGGAGCAGGGCGGCGCGTATGCGCTGCTCGGGCCGTCCGGTTGCGGCAAATCGACTTTGCTCAACATCATTTCCGGCCTGCTCAGTCCGTCGGAAGGCAAAGTGATGTTCGACTCCACGGTGGTCAACGACATGTCGCCGGAGCAGCGCAACATCGCTCAGGTTTTCCAGTTTCCGGTGGTCTACGACACCATGACGGTGTTCGACAATCTGGCGTTCCCGTTGCGCAATCAGGGCATGGCAGAATCGAAAATTCAGGCCAAGGTGCAGGAAATCGCCGACGTCCTCGATCTGCAACCGCTGCTGAAGAAAAAGGCGAAGGGCCTGACTGCGGACGAAAAGCAGAAGGTGTCGATGGGTCGCGGTCTGGTGCGTGATGACGTCTCGGCGATTCTGTTCGACGAACCGCTGACCGTGATCGACCCGCACCTGAAGTGGAAGCTGCGGCGCAAGCTCAAGCAGATCCACGAGCAGTTCAACATCACCATGGTCTACGTCACCCACGATCAACTGGAGGCGTCGACGTTCGCCGACAAGATCGCTGTGATGTACGGCGGCCAGATCGTGCAGTTCGGCACCCCCCGCGAGCTGTTCGAAAAACCCCATCACACCTTCGTGGGCTATTTCATCGGCAGCCCGGGCATGAACCTCATCGAGGTCAGGCCCGAGGCGGGCGGCGTCGGTTTTGGCGGCATCCATCTGCCCTTGCCCGACGCGCTGCAGCAAAAGCTGGCGGCGACCCAGTGGAGCACGCTCAAGGTCGGCATTCGTCCGGAGTTCGTCCACGTGTGGGACGGCCCGTTCGATGACGCGATGTGCGCCGACGTGACCTACGTCGAGGACCTGGGGACCTACAAGATCCTCACCCTCAACCTGGCCGGTCAGTCACTCAAGGTGCGTCTGCAGGAGGACAAACCGGTGCCGCAAGGCCAGGCCTGGATCAGCTTCCCGGCGCAGTGGCTGATGCTCTACGCCGATGAATTTTTGCTGGAAGTCGCCGCGACTCACGCGCAGGCCAGCGAGGTGCCCCATGAGTAAGGTCCAGAACAACAAAGCCTGGTGGCTGGTACTGCCGGTATTCCTGCTGGTGGCGTTCAGCGCCATCATTCCGATGATGACCGTGGTCAACTATTCGGTGCAGGACATCTTCGATCAGTCCAGTCGCTATTTCGTCGGCGCCGACTGGTTCAAGCAGGTGCTGCAGGATCCGCGTCTGCATGATTCGCTGCTGCGCCAGTTCATCTATTCGGGCTGTGTGCTGCTGATCGAGATTCCGCTCGGCATCGCCATCGCCCTGACCATGCCGACCAAAGGCCGCTGGTCATCGGTGTGCCTGATCGTGATGACCATCCCGCTGCTGATTCCCTGGAACGTGGTCGGCACCATCTGGCAGATCTTCGGCCGTGGCGACATCGGTCTGCTGGGCTGGTTTCTGAACAACATTCTGCACATCAACTACAACTATGCAGCCAACGCGTCGGACGCCTGGGTAACGGTGCTGGTGATCGACGTCTGGCACTGGACCTCGCTGGTGGCGCTGCTGTGCTACTCGGGTTTGCGGGCCATTCCGGACGTGTACTACCAGGCGGCGCGTATCGATCGGGCCTCGAATTGGGCAGTGTTCCGACACATTCAGTTGCCGAAGATGAAAAGCGTGCTGCTGATCGCGGTGATGTTGCGCTTCATGGACAGCTTCATGATCTACACCGAGCCTTTCGTGCTGACCGGGGGCGGGCCAGGCAACTCGACCACTTTCCTCAGCCAGACGCTGACCACCATGGCGCTGGGCCAGTTCGACCTGGGGCCGGCGGCGGCATTCTCGCTGGTGTATTTCCTGATCATTCTGTTGGTGTCGTGGGTGTTCTACACCGCCATGACCCACGGCGAAAAGAACTGAGGAGCGGCCCGTGAACAAGCGCGAAAAGCTGCCATTGAGAAAAATCATTCCGCTGTGGATCTACCTGCTGTTTCTGCTGGTGCCGATCTACTGGCTGGTGAACATGTCCTTCAAGACCAACACCGAAATCCTCGGCGGTCTGACCCTGTTTCCGCAGGATTTCACCTGGGCCAACTACAAGGTGATTTTCACCGACGAAAGCTGGTACAGCGGCTACATCAACTCGCTCTACTACGTTTGCCTGAATACCGTGATCTCGCTCAGCGTTGCGCTGCCAGCGGCCTACGCATTTTCACGCTATCGTTTCCTCGGCGACAAACACCTGTTCTTCTGGCTGCTGACCAACCGCATGGCGCCACCGGCAGTGTTTCTGCTGCCGTTTTTCCAGCTCTATTCGTCCATCGGCCTGTTCGACACGCACATTGCCGTTGCACTTGCGCACTGCCTGTTCAACGTGCCATTGGCGGTGTGGATTCTCGAAGGGTTCATGTCCGGTGTGCCGAAGGAGATCGACGAAACGGCCTACATCGACGGCTACAGCTTTCCCAAGTTCTTCGGCAAGATTTTCATCCCGCTGATTGGCTCGGGGATCGGTGTGACAGCGTTCTTCTGCTTCATGTTTTCCTGGGTCGAGCTGTTGCTGGCGCGGACCCTGACATCGGTCAACGCCAAACCGATCGCGGCGGTCATGACCCGCACCGTATCGGCGTCGGGGATCGACTGGGGCGTGCTCGCGGCAGCGGGGGTGTTGACCATCCTGCCGGGCATGCTGGTGATCTGGTTCGTTCGCAATCACGTGGTCAAGGGTTTTGCCCTTGGTCGTGTCTGAGGAGTCGGAAAAATGGAGTGGATGTCCTGGACACTGCCGACCGCGATCTTCTTCGGTTCCATCGCTGCCATTCTGGTTGCGATGACCGTCTGGGAGTTGCGCTCGGCAAGCATCGAACGTCGTGGTTTCCTGCCGATCGCCACCACCCGTGGCGACCGGCTGTTCATCGGTCTTCTCGGCAGCGCCTACCTGCACTTGCTGGTGATCGGCGCGACCGACTGGAGCATCTGGGTCGCCTCCGGGCTGTCCCTGGTCTGGCTGTTGGTGGTGATGCGTTGGGGTTGAAAGGAAATGAATGAACACTTGTAGGAGTGAGCTTGCTCGCGATAGCGATCCGTCAGCCACTGATGTGATTTCTGACAGACCGCCATCGCGAGCAAGCTCACTCCTACAGAAAAAGCGGTGCAAACGGTTTTGCAAAGCGGGACTACATAAGATTCAACACTGGAGGTGTCTATGTTCAATAAGAAAAACAAGCTGCGACATAGTGTGACGGTAGCGACGATGGTCATGCTCAGTGGCCTGAGCGTGTCGGCGTGGGCGGACCAGTACGAGGATGCCGCGAAGAAGTGGGCGGCCAGCGAGTTCAAGCCGACGACCCTGTCCGATGCTGACCAGCTCAAGGAACTGGAGTGGTTCATCAAGGCTGCCGAGCCGTTTCGCGGCATGGACATCAAGGTCGTTTCCGAAACCTTGACCACCCATGAGTACGAATCCAAGACCCTGGCCAAGGCCTTCACCGAAATCACCGGCATCAAAGTCACCCACGACTTGCTGCAGGAAGGTGACGTGATCGAGAAGCTGCAGACGGCGATGCAGTCGGACAAAAGTATCTATGACGGCTGGGTCAACGACTCCGACCTGATCGGTACCCATTTCCGCTACGGCAAAGCGCTGTCGCTGACCGACCTGATGAACAGCCCTGAAGGCGCGAAAGTCACGTCGCCTACGCTCGACATCAAAGACTTCATCGGCACCTCGTTCACCACGGCGCCGGACGGCAAGCTGTACCAACTGCCCGACCAACAGTTCGCCAACCTGTACTGGTTCCGTGCCGACTGGTTCGAGCGTGCTGACCTGAAAGAGAAGTTCAAGGCCAAGTACGGCTATGAGCTTGGTGTGCCGGTCAACTGGTCGGCGTACGAAGACATCGCCAAATTCTTCAGCGAAGACGTCAAGGAAATCGACGGCAAGAAGGTCTATGGCCACATGGACTACGGCAAGAAAGACCCGTCGCTGGGCTGGCGCTTCACGGACGCCTGGTTCTCCATGGCTGGCAGCGGCGACAAAGGCCTGCCCAACGGTCTGCCGGTGGACGAGTGGGGTATTCGCGTCGAGGACTGCCATCCGGTCGGTTCGAGCATCACCCGCGGTGGCGACACCAACGGCCCGGCGGCTGTTTACGCGACTCAGAAATACATCGATTGGCTCAAGGCCTACGCGCCGCCTGAAGCAGCGGGCATGACCTTCTCCGAATCGGGCCCGGTCCCGTCTCAGGGCAACGTCGCGCAACAGATCTTCTGGTACACCGCGTTTACCGCCGACATGACCAAGCCTGGCCTGCCGGTGATGAATGCCGACGGCACGCCGAAGTGGCGGATGGCGCCATCGCCTAAAGGGCCGTACTGGAAAGAAGGCATGAAGCTGGGCTATCAGGACGTGGGTTCGTGGACCTTCCTCAAGTCATCCGAAGAGAAGAAGCGCAATGCGGCCTGGCTGTACGCGCAGTTCGTGACCTCCAAATCGGTCTCGCTGAAGAAAACCATCGTCGGCCTGACGCCGATTCGTGAGTCGGACATCAACTCCAAGGAGATGACGGCGCTGGCGCCGAAGCTCGGTGGTCTGGTCGAGTTCTACCGCAGCCCTGCGCGAGTGCAATGGTCGCCGACCGGCACCAACGTGCCGGATTATCCGAAACTGGCGCAGCTGTGGTGGAGCCATGTGGCCGAAGCCGTGACCGGCGAGAAAACCGCACAGGCGGCGCTCGACGGTCTGGCCAAGGATCAGGACGCGATCATGACCCGCATCGAGCGCTCCAAGGTTCAGGACGCCAGCGGTTGTGCGCCGAAGATGAACCCGGAAACCTCGGCTGAAGAGTGGTACACCAAGGCCGAGAAGAGCGGCGGCAAGTTCCTCGCGCCACAACGCAAACTGGCCAACGAGAAACCGAAGGGCGAAACCATCGCGTATTCGGATCTGCTGAAGAGCTGGGAAGCAGCCAAGAAGTAAGCGGCTTATCTGAAGCAATAAAAAAACGGCACCTTCGGGTGCCGTTTTTCATGTGCGCAATGCTTCGATCAGCCGTGCAGCGTTTCCGCTGCATACAGGGTGTTCTCCAGCAGGCATGCGCGGGTCATCGGGCCGACACCGCCTGGCACTGGCGTGATCCAGCCGGCGCGGGGCAGGGCGGTCTCATAGACCACGTCGCCCACCAGCTTGCCGTCATCCTGGCGGTTGATGCCGACGTCGATGACGATAGCGCCTTCCTTGATCCATTCCCCTTTGACCAGGCCCGGCTTGCCGGCGGCGACGACCACCAGATCGGCACGGCTGACGTGGCCCGCCAGGTCCTGAGTGAAGCGGTGCGTCACGGTCACGGTGCAGCCGGCCAGCAACAATTCCATGGCCATCGGGCGCCCGACGATGTTGGAAGCGCCGACGACCACTGCATCCTTGCCGTACAGATCGACGCCGGTGCTTTCCAGCAGCGTCATGATGCCTTTGGGTGTGCAGGGCCGCAGCAGCGGAATGCGTTGGGCCAGACGACCGACGTTATAAGGATGGAAGCCGTCAACGTCCTTGTCCGGGCGAATGCGCTCCAGCAGGCTGCTCGATTCGAGATGCTCGGGCAGTGGCAACTGCAGCAGGATGCCGTCGATGGCCGGATCGTCATTGAGGCTGTCGATCAGATCGGTCAGTTCGGTCTGGGTGGTTTCGCTGGGCAGGTCATAGGCGCGGGAGATGAAGCCGACCTCTTCGCAGTCTTTGCGTTTGTGCGAGACGTAAACCTGAGAGGCGGGGTCGCTGCCGACCAGAATCACCGCGAGGCCTGGCGTGCGCAGGCCTTGCTCGCGACGCTCGGCGACTCGTTGGGCGATCTGCTGGCGCAGGTTGGCTGCGATCGCTTTGCCGTCTATTAGTTTTGCAGTCATTACGCGTGATTAACCATCGGAAGGGAGGGAAAAAGAGCGCGCATTCTCGCATGACCTGACGCAAGGGCAAAGGCGATTGGTCCGCTTAATAAGCTAAGCCCTTTAATTAACTGAATTTTTTAGAAAAAAGTGTTGACGACCCTCGGGACCGTCTATAAGATTCGTCGCACTTGTCGGGCACAACCCCAGACACGATAAGCCGGAAGCGGTGAGTCAGGTCGAAAGGTTGATTAAGTCAGGTAGAGTTCAGATCGGCTCAGCGTGATTGAAAGCTCTTAATTTGTACTCGCAAGGTGCAAATTAAATAAGCGCCCGTAGCTCAGCTGGATAGAGCATCCGCCTTCTAAGCGGATGGTCGCAGGTTCGAGTCCTGCCGGGTGCGCCATTAACGGCAGCTTTGGCACAAGTAGCACTCTGATGGAGTGTGTCGGTTACAACGCAATATGGTGGGCGTAGCTCAGTTGGTAGAGCACAGGATTGTGACTCCTGTTGTCGTGGGTTCGATCCCCATCGTCCACCCCATATTCGAAGAAGGCGCCAGATGCATAATCTGGCGCCTTTGCTTTAAGCGCTTCACACGCGGACGTGGTGGAATTGGTAGACACACTGGATTTAGGTTCCAGCGCCGCGAGGCGTAAGAGTTCGAGTCTCTTCGTCCGCACCAGCTACAGACCTTGACGGCGCCTCCAGTGTCTCAAGGTAAGAAAAAGCCGCCTCGTGCGGCTTTTTTTGTTTCGAGGTATTGGTTTCATCGCTGTGCGGGTCCGTCTTTTCTGTCGATAGCGGGCTCGTCCGGTATGTTTCCAGGGACTGGATCGACGTCCGGCCGCGCTTTCGCTTCCTTTATATAGGTGCGCATCAGCCGCGTTCCAGACAGCTCGCGAGGGTGGAATTCTCTGCCTGCACTTCTCTGGTTGCATTCCGCTGTATTTACCCTCCTTCGGTAGGGTGACTTCTTGAGTTTGACCCACTAGAATGCTTGCCCTTGATTCTGGGGTCGGAAACGGCCGGCTAACGTCTGTGCAACGAGGAATATCCATGCAAGTTTCTGTTGAAAACACTTCCGCTCTCGAGCGCCGCATGACCATTGGCGTGCCAGCTGAGCGCATCGAGACCGAAGTCAACAAGCGTCTGCAGCAGACCGCACGTAAAGCCAAGATCCCGGGCTTCCGCCCAGGCAAAGTGCCTATGAGCGTGATCCGCCAGCGTTACGAAGACGGCGCTCGCCAGGAAGCACTGGGCGACCTGATCCAGGCGACCTTCTACGAAGCTGTCGTTGAGCAAAAGCTGAACCCGGCCGGCGCACCTTCCGTCGAGCCAAAATCCTTCGAAAAAGGCAAAGACCTCGAGTACGTCGCCACTTTCGAAGTGTTCCCTGAATTCTCCGTTGCCGGTTTCGAATCCGTCTCCGTCGAGCGTCTGTCGGCTGAAGTTGCAGATTCCGATCTGGACAACATGCTGGAAATCCTGCGCAAGCAGAACGTCAGCTTCGAAGTGGCCGACCGTGCTGCGCAGAACGAAGACCAGCTGAACATCGACTTCGTTGGCAAGATCGACGGCGAAGCGTTCGCTGGCGGTTCGGCCACCGGTACTCAGCTGGTGCTGGGTTCGGGTCGCATGATCCCTGGTTTCGAAGACGGCCTGGTCGGTGCAAAAGCCGGTGAAGAGCGCGTTCTGAACCTGACGTTCCCTGAGGACTATCAGAACCTGGAACTGGCCGGCAAAACTGCCGAGTTCACTGTGACCGTCAACACCGTTTCGGCGCCGACCCTGCCTGAGCTGAATGAAGCGTTCTTCAATCAGTTCGGCATCAAGGAAACCGGCATCGAAGGCTTCCGCACCGAAGTTCGCAAGAACATGGAGCGCGAGCTGCGTCAGGCCATCAAGTCCAAGGTCAAGAATCAGGTAATGGACGGTCTGCTGGCCGCTAACCCGATCGAAGTGCCGAAGGCGCTGCTGGAAAACGAAGTGAACCGTCTGCGCGTTCAGGCTGTTCAGCAATTTGGCGGCAACATCAAGCCGGACCAGCTGCCAGCCGAGCTGTTCGAAGAGCAGGCCAAGCGCCGCGTCGAGCTGGGTCTGATCGTTGCTGAAGTGGTCAAGCAGTTCGACCTCAAGCCTGACGAAGCCCGCGTTCGCGAGCTGATTCAGGAAATGGCTTCCGCTTACCAGGAGCCAGAGCAAGTCGTCGCCTGGTACTACAAGAACGACCAGCAGATGAACGAAGTGCGTTCGGTTGTGCTGGAAGAACAAGTTGTGGATACTGTTTTGCAGAAAGCGAGCGTGACCGACAAAGCGGTCTCGTACGAAGAAGCTGTCAAGCCGGTAGAAGCTCCACAAGCCGACTGATCTTTTCTCTCGTTCGAAAACACCATAAGCCAGCCTTCGAGCTGGCTTATGCGTATTCAAGACATGACTATTTGGGAGTGAATGCAGGACATGTCCGGCAATTCTTATATTCAGCAGAACTCTGACATCCAGGCCGCTGGCGGCCTGGTCCCGATGGTTATCGAGCAGTCCGCCCGTGGCGAACGCGCCTATGACATCTACTCTCGCCTGCTCAAGGAGCGAGTGATCTTTCTGGTAGGCCCCGTAGAGGATTACATGGCCAACCTGATCTCGGCGCAACTGCTGTTCCTTGAAGCGGAAAACCCGGACAAGGACATCCATCTCTACATCAACTCCCCTGGTGGTTCGGTGACTGCGGGCATGGCGATCTACGACACCATGCAATTCATCAAGCCGGACGTTTCCACTACCGTAATGGGTCAGGCCTGCAGCATGGGCGCTTTCCTGCTGGCCGGTGGTGCCAAGGGCAAGCGTTTCGCATTGCCTAACTCGCGCGTGATGATTCACCAGCCGCTGGGTGGTTTCCAGGGGCAGGCGTCGGACATCGACATTCACGCCAAGGAAATCCTCTACATTCGCCAGCGCCTGAACGAGCTGCTGGCTCACCACACGGGCCAATCGCTGGAAAACATCGACCGTGACACCAACCGTGACAACTTCATGAGCGCCGAACGCGCTGCTGAATACGGTCTGGTTGACGCTGTTCTCGACAAACGGCAAATGACCGCCTGACGGGCGCTTATCCCGGGTGGCGGGAGTTACCCGCCACCTGCGGACTTGAAAAATCCAGCAATTGCCTTCATCTTGTGTTGCAAGCCTACCGGATTGGATCGATCGAATGACTGACACCCGCAACGGCGAGGACAACGGCAAACTGCTTTATTGCTCCTTCTGCGGCAAAAGCCAGCATGAAGTACGCAAGTTGATTGCCGGCCCCTCGGTATTTGTTTGTGACGAGTGCGTCGACCTGTGCAATGACATCATCCGCGAGGAGGTGCAGGAAGCACAGGCAGAAAGCAGCGCGCATAAATTGCCATCGCCGAAAGAAATCAGCGCCATCCTTGACCAGTACGTGATTGGTCAGGAACGTGCGAAGAAGGTTCTCGCAGTAGCGGTGTACAACCACTACAAGCGTCTGAACCAGCGCGACAAGAAAAACGACGATGTCGAACTGGGCAAGAGCAACATCCTGCTGATCGGCCCTACGGGCTCCGGCAAGACCCTGCTGGCGGAAACGCTGGCACGTTTGCTCAATGTACCGTTCACCATCGCCGACGCCACGACTCTGACCGAAGCCGGTTATGTCGGTGAAGACGTGGAAAACATCATCCAGAAGTTGTTGCAGAAGTGCGATTACGATGTGGAAAAAGCCCAGATGGGCATCGTCTACATCGACGAAATCGACAAGATTTCGCGTAAATCCGACAACCCTTCGATTACCCGTGACGTCTCGGGCGAGGGCGTGCAGCAAGCTCTGCTCAAGCTGATCGAGGGCACTGTGGCTTCCGTTCCGCCGCAAGGTGGTCGCAAGCATCCCCAGCAGGAGTTCCTGCAGGTGGACACGCGTAACATTCTCTTCATCTGCGGCGGCGCGTTCTCTGGCCTGGAAAAGGTCATCCAGAATCGCTCCACCAAAGGCGGCATTGGCTTCAACGCCGAAGTTCGCAGCAAGGAAGAGGGCAAGAAGGTGGGCGAGTCCCTGCGTGAGGTCGAACCTGACGATCTGGTCAAGTTTGGTCTGATTCCGGAATTCGTTGGCCGTCTGCCAGTACTGGCCACGCTGGACGAGCTGGACGAAGCTGCGCTGATGCAGATTCTGACCGAGCCGAAGAACGCGCTGACCAAGCAATACGGCAAGCTGTTCGAGATGGAAGGTGTGGATCTGGAATTCCGCACTGATGCGCTGAAATCGGTTGCTCGTCGTGCGCTTGAGCGCAAGACCGGTGCCCGTGGCCTGCGCTCCATCCTCGAAGGCGTATTGCTCGACACCATGTACGAGATCCCGTCGCAAACCGACGTGAGCAAGGTGGTGATCGACGAGAGCGTGATCGAAGGAACCTCCAAGCCGCTGTTGATTTATGAAAACAGCGAGCCACCTGCCAAGGCGGCTCCTGACGCGTAAGCCTTCGGGCAGCGCATCGGGCGACTGGAACAGAAAAGGGGCCCACGGGCCCCTTTTGCATTTCAACGTCTCTTTCGCATTAACGCCAATAGACGCTTGTTTTTTTGGGTAGCTACCCCCATCTTGGTTTTCAGCTCATTTCTATCTGTCCATGGCCTTATGGCCGCCGTAGAGGCGAAATCATGAAGACGACCATTGAATTGCCTCTTTTGCCATTGCGCGATGTCGTGGTTTATCCGCATATGGTTATCCCACTGTTCGTGGGGCGCGAGAAGTCCATCGAGGCCCTTGAGGCCGCGATGACAGGTGACAAGCAGATCCTGCTGCTCGCGCAAAGAAACCCTGCAGACGATGATCCTGGTGAAGACGCTCTTTATAGCGTGGGTACGATTGCAACCGTGTTGCAGTTGCTCAAACTGCCTGACGGCACTGTCAAAGTGCTGGTCGAAGGCGAGCAACGCGGCTCTGTCGAGCGTTTCATCGAGGTCGACGGCCATTGCCGCGCCGAAGTGGCGCTGATCGACGAAGTCGATGCCCCGGACCGTGAATCCGAAGTGTTCGTGCGCAGCCTGTTGGCGCAGTTCGAACAATATGTGCAGTTGGGCAAAAAAGTCCCGGCTGAAGTCCTGTCTTCGCTCAACAGCATCGATGAGCCAGGCCGTCTGGTCGATACCATGGCCGCTCACATGGCGCTGAAGATCGAGCAGAAGCAGGAGATCCTTGAGATCATCGATTTGCCGGCCCGCGTCGAACACGTGCTGGCGCTGCTGGATGCCGAAATCGACCTGCTCCAGGTCGAGAAGCGCATTCGTGGCCGGGTCAAAAAGCAAATGGAGCGCAGTCAGCGCGAGTACTACCTGAATGAGCAGATGAAGGCCATTCAGAAAGAGCTCGGCGACAGCGACGAAGGCCACAACGAGATCGAGGAGCTGAAAAAGCGTATCGATGCCGCTGGCCTGCCAAAAGACGCCATGACCAAGGCCACCGCCGAGCTGAACAAGCTCAAGCAGATGTCGCCGATGTCCGCGGAAGCGACGGTCGTTCGTTCCTACATCGACTGGCTCGTCCAGGTGCCGTGGAAAGCGCAAAGCAAGGTGCGTCTGGACCTGGCGCGGGCTGAAGACATCCTCGATGCCGACCACTACGGTCTGGAAGAAGTCAAAGAACGCATCCTCGAATACCTCGCCGTGCAGAAGCGCGTGAAGAAGATTCGTGGCCCGGTGCTGTGCCTGGTCGGTCCTCCGGGCGTGGGTAAGACCTCGCTTGCCGAGTCGATTGCCCACGCGACCAATCGCAAATTCGTGCGCATGGCGCTCGGTGGTGTGCGTGACGAGGCCGAGATTCGCGGCCATCGCCGCACCTACATCGGTTCGATGCCTGGTCGTCTGATTCAGAAGATGACCAAGGTGGGCGTGCGCAACCCGCTGTTCCTGCTGGACGAAATCGACAAGATGGGCAGCGACATGCGCGGTGATCCCGCGTCTGCGTTGCTGGAAGTGCTCGATCCCGAGCAGAACCACAATTTCAACGATCACTATCTGGAAGTCGATTACGACCTGTCCGATGTGATGTTCCTCTGCACCGCGAACTCGATGAATATTCCTGCGGCCCTGCTGGACCGCATGGAAGTGATCCGTCTGCCGGGTTACACCGAAGACGAGAAGATCAACATCGCCACCAAGTACCTCTCGCCCAAGCAGATCGCTGCCAACGGCCTGAAGAAGGGCGAAATCGAGTTCGAAGAAGAGGCCATACGCGACATTATCCGGTATTACACACGTGAAGCCGGTGTGCGTAGCCTCGAGCGTCAGATCGCCAAGGTCTGCCGCAAGGCGGTCAAGGAACACGCCCACGAGAAGCGTTTCACTGTCGTGGTCACCGCCGCGATGCTGGAAAACTTCCTCGGCGTACGCAAATTCCGCTACGGTCTGGCCGAACAACAGGACCAGATCGGTCAAGTGACAGGTCTTGCCTGGACTCAGGTCGGGGGTGAGTTGCTGACGATCGAAGCGGCCGTCGTGCCGGGCAAGGGTCAGTTGATCAAGACCGGTTCGCTGGGCGATGTGATGGTCGAATCGATCACTGCTGCGCTGACGGTTGTACGCAGTCGTGCCAAGAGTCTGGGCATTCCTCTGGACTTCCACGAGAAGCGCGACACGCACATCCACATGCCGGAAGGCGCGACGCCCAAAGACGGCCCTAGCGCGGGTGTAGGCATGTGCACGGCGCTGGTTTCAGCGCTGACACAGATCCCTGTTCGTGCGGATGTCGCAATGACGGGTGAAATCACCCTGCGTGGTCAGGTTCTGGCAATTGGCGGTTTGAAGGAAAAACTGCTGGCCGCTCACCGTGGTGGAATTAAAACGGTGATCATCCCGGAAGAAAACGTACGGGATTTGAAAGAAATTCCGGACAATATCAAGCAGGATCTGCAGATCAAACCGGTTAAATGGATTGACGAAGTCCTGCAAATTGCGCTGCAATACGCGCCGGAGCCCTTGCCGGATGTGGCTCCGGAGATGGTTGCAAAGGATGAAAAACGCGAGTCCGATTCCAAGGAAAGAATTAGCACGCATTAGTCTGGGGGGCCTTCCTTGACAGCTTTTTAGAGCCCTTGTTATAAAGCGGCTCTTCAAGCCTCATCAGGCCATACAGTGTTCGTTTGGCTACACCAAAAAACTTAGAAATATACTCAATATAGACATAAGGGGACTTAGAGTGAACAAGTCGGAACTGATTGATGCTATCGCCGCATCCGCTGACATCCCGAAAGCTGCTGCTGGCCGTGCGCTGGACGCAGTAATCGAATCCGTCACTGGCGCTCTTAAGGCTGGCGACTCTGTTGTACTGGTTGGCTTCGGCACTTTCTCCGTGACTGATCGTCCTGCTCGTACCGGCCGTAACCCACAGACCGGTAAGACTCTGGAAATCCCGGCTGCCAAGAAACCAGGCTTCAAAGCCGGTAAAGCTCTGAAAGAAGCAGTCAACTAAGTTTCTTTTTTACCTTTGCCCGCCCGCAACAGGGTTATTCTGTTCGGGTCGTGAAGCGGCAAGTGCGGTTGGTCAAGCGCTGGCCTGTCACCTCAGGGGACGCAATTGCGAACCCTGTCCGCTTTACACGTAAGTTACGAGAAGGCGCATCCTCGGATGCGCCTTTCTTCTATCCGGATTTCACCCACGCTCCGCTCCGTGTGTCGCAGCTTTGAGAGTCGAGTACAACCCTCTGGGGGACGCATGCTGCAGAATATCAGGGACAATTCACAAGGCTGGATTGCCAAGACTATTATCGGGGTCATCATGGCCCTGATGGCGCTGACGGGTTTCGATGCCATTTTCAGGGCCACGGGCCATTCTCAGGATGCCGCGAAGGTCAATGGCGACGAGATCACACAGGTCGAGTTGGGCCAGGCCGTTGAAATGCAGCGCCGTCAGCTGATGCAACAGCTGGGCAAGGATTTCGACCCGGCGATGCTCAACGAGCAGATGCTGCGTGATTCGGCCCTCAAAGGCCTGATGGATCGCAAGTTGCTGCTGCAAGGCGCAGCCGACGCCAAGTTCGGCTTTTCCGAGGCCTCGCTGGATCAGCAGATCCTGTTGACGCCCGAGTTTCAGGTGGACGGCAAATTCAACGCCGATCGTTTCGACCAGGTCGTGCGTCAGCTGGGCTACAGCCGCATGCAGTTCCGCGAGATCCTCGGTCAGGAAATGCTGATCGGTCAGGTGCGCGCCGGCATTGGCGGCAGTGCCTTCGTCACCGATGCTCAGGTGGATGCCTTCGCGCGTCTGGAGAAGCAAACGCGCGACTTCGCCACGCTGACGCTGCCTGCCGATCCGTCGAATGTGAAAGTCACCGACGACGAGGTCAAGGCGCACTACGACCAGCACGCCAAAGAGTTTCTGAGCCCTGAACAGGTCGTCCTCGATTACATCGAGCTGAAGAAATCCTCGTTCTTCGACAAGGTGTCGGTGAAGGACGAAGACCTGCAAGCGGCCTATCAGAAAGAAATCTCCAACCTGGCCGAACAGCGTCGCGCTGCGCACATCCTGATTGAAGTCAACGACAAGACCAGCGATGCGCAGGCGAAAGCCAAGATCGAAGAGATTCAGCAGCGTCTGGCCAAAGGCGAGGATTTCGCCGCGCTGGCCAAGGAGTTTTCGCAGGACCCGGGCTCGTCGAGCAAAGGCGGTGACCTGGGTTACGCCGGTAAAGGCGTTTACGATCCGGCCTTCGAAGACGCACTGTACGCGCTGAACAAAAATCAGGTATCGACCCCGGTTCGCAGCCAGTTCGGCTGGCACCTGATCAAGTTGCTGGGTGTCGAGGCACCATCGGTTCCGTCGTTCGTCAGTCTGAAGGACAAACTGACTCACGATCTGAAGTCGCTGCAGGTTGAGCAGAAGTACGTCGATGCCAGCAAGAAATTGCAGGACGCCGCGTATGAAGCTTCCGATCTGGTTCAGCCGGCTCAGGACCTGGGCCTGAAGGTTCAGACCACTGCGCCGTTCGGCCGTGAAGGCGGGGAAGGCATCGCGGCCAATCGTGCCGTGATCCAGGCCGCGTTCAGTCAGGAAGTGATGGAAGAGGGTTCCAACAGTTCCGCGCTCGAGCTTGATCCGGAGACGGTGGTTGTCGTGCACGTTAAGGAGCATCGTCAGCCTGAGCAGTTGCCACTGGAGGCGGTCGCTGCGCCTATTCGCGCGCAATTGACCAAAGACCACGCCAGCGAGGCTGTAAAGGCCAAGGGCGAGGCGCTGCTGGCAGGTCTGCGTGACGGCAAGGTTCCGTATGCGGCGACCAAGCAGGAAGGTCAGAGCTGGAAGGTCGTGGAAGCGGCTTCGCGCAGTCAGGAGGGCGTTGATCCTCAGGTCTTGCAGGCGCTGTTCCGCATGCCCAAGCCTGAAGGCAAGGACAAGCCGGTCTATGGCAGTCTGACGGCCGCCGATGGAAGCTTCGTGATTGTGCGCCTCAATGGCGTGAATCAGGCAGCGCCGGCGACCGATGCCGAGAAGACGCAGTACCGTCGCTTCCTAGCGTCCCGCGAGGGCCGTCAGGACTTCGAGTCGTATCAGGCGCAGTTGCAATCGGCGGCGAAGATCGAGAAGTACTGATCGTCGCGTCCCGCTGAAAATGAAAAGCCCCGGCTCGTGAGAGTCGGGGCTTTTGTTGACAGGTGATTGCAGTGGCTTTGCGACGATGCAGGACCGTTCAGCCGAAGCCAGTTCCAGTGAGCACTGCCTACAAACCGTAGGACCGGCTTCAGCCGAAAAGCCACCGATCCTGACATCCAAAAAAAAAACGGCAGGCCATTCAGCACATCGCTGACTGACCCACCGTCATCGCCGGCGAGCCGGCGTCTACAGGAACGGCACTGACGCTAACGCATCAACCTTCCAGATCACCCATCGCCGTGGTGTTGAAGCCACCGTCGACGTACATGATTTCACCGCTGACACCGGACGCCAGGTCCGAGCACAGGAATGCGCCGGCGTTACCGACTTCATCGATGGTCACGTTACGACGCAGAGGCGTCTGCGCTTCGTTGGCGTCGAGCATCTTGCGGAAGTTCTTGATGCCGGAAGCGGCGAGGGTCCGGATCGGACCTGCCGAAACCGCGTTGACCCGAGTACCGTCCGGGCCCAGGCTGCGTGCCAGGTAACGTACGCCCGCTTCCAGGCTGGCTTTGGCCATGCCCATCACGTTGTAGTTCGGCATGGTGCGCTCGGCGCCCAGGTAAGACAGGGTCAACAGGCTGCCATTGCGGCCTTTCATCAGTTCGCGGCCAGCCTTGGCCAGGGCCACGAAGCTGTAGGCGCTGATGTCGTGAGCGATACGGAAGCCATCACGGGTGGTGGCTTGGGTGAAGTCGCCATCCAGCTGGTCGCCCGGCGCGAAGCCGACCGAGTGCACGATGCAGTCCAGGCCGTCCCACTTCTTGCTCAGCTCTTCGAAGACCTTGGCGATTTCTTCATCGCTGGCCACGTCGCAAGGGAAGCACAGTTCAGCGTTCGAACCCCAGCCAGCAGCGAATTCTTCCACGCGGCCTTTGAGTTTTTCGTTCTGGTAGGTGAAGGCAAGCTCAGCGCCCTCGCGATGCATGGCGGCAGCGATGCCGGATGCGATGGACAGTTTGCTGGCGACACCGACGATCAGGACGCGCTTACCGGCGAGAAAACCCATGGTTTGTTCCTCTTCAGGTTAATCGACAGCTGCCGGCGCCAGGAAGGCGGCCTCCAGCAGCTGCTGTGTATAAGGATGTTGCGGTGCGGCGAAGATGTCCTCTGCCACACCCTGTTCGACCACTTGGCCTTGTTTGACCACCATCAGTTGGTGGCTCAACGCTTTGACTACCGCCAGGTCATGGCTGATAAACAAATACGTCAGGTTGTACTTGGTTTGCAGGGAGCGCAAAAGCTCCACCACTTGACGCTGAACGGTGCGGTCGAGGGCCGAAGTCGGCTCGTCCAGCAAAATCAGCGCCGGTTTTAACACTAATGCCCGGGCTATGGCGATCCTTTGCCGTTGCCCACCGGAAAACTCGTGGGGATAGCGGTGCCGGGTTTCCGGGTCCAGACCGACCTCCTTGAGCGCCGCAACCACCGCCGCCTCCTGTTCCACCGGCGTGCCGATCTTGTGGATGCGCAGGCCCTCGCCAACGATGTCACACACCGACATGCGCGGGCTCAGGCTGCCGAACGGGTCCTGAAACACCACCTGCATCTGCCGCCGCAGCGGTCGAACCTGATGCTGATTGAGCGTCGACAGCGACTGACCATGAAAGCGTATCTCGCCCTCACTGCGAATCAATCGAAGAATCGCCAGACCCAGCGTCGATTTGCCCGAGCCGCTTTCACCGACAATCCCCAGCGTCTGGCCCTTGGGCAGACTGAAGTGGATGCCGTCGACTGCTTTGACGTGATCGACGGTCCGCTTGAACACGCCTTTCTTGATCGGGAACCAGACTTTCAGGTCCTCGACTTCCAGCATCGGCGCGCCCGGCGCATTGTCCGAAGGTCCGCCCTTGGGCTCGGCGCTGAGCAGCTCGACGGTGTACGGATGCTGCGGTGCGCGGAACAGCTCCTCGCACGATGCCTGTTCGACGATGCAACCGCGCTGCATGACACATACTCGGTCAGCTATTTGTCGAACCACGTTCAAATCGTGACTGATCAGCAACAGCGCCATGCCCAGCCGGCCCTGTAATTCTTTCAGCAGCTTGAGGATTTTCAGCTGAACGGTGACGTCCAGCGCGGTCGTCGGTTCGTCGGCGATCAGCAGCTCAGGCTCATTGGCCAGCGCCATGGCAATCATCACGCGCTGTCGCTGGCCGCCGGACAATTCGTGAGGCAGCGCCTTGAGCCGCTTCAACGGTTCGGGAATGCCGACCAGTTCGAGCAGTTCAAGGGTGCGACGCGTCGCCGCTTTGCCGGTCAGGCCTTTGTGCAGGCCAAGAACCTCGTTGATCTGCTTTTCGATGGACTGCAGCGGATTGAGCGACGTCATCGGCTCTTGAAAGATCATCGCGATGCGATTGCCGCGAATCGCCCGCATGCGTTTCTCGCTGGCGGTCAACAGGTCGTGGCCACCATACCGGATCGTGCCGGACGGGTGCCGGGCCAGCGGGTAGGGCAGAAGTCGCAGAATCGAATGGGCGGTGACCGACTTGCCCGAACCGCTTTCGCCGACGAGCGCCAGGGTCTCGCCCTTACGGATATCGAAGCTGATGCCTTCGACCACGCGCTGAGTGTTCTGGCCTGCGACGAACTCGACGGCCAGGTCGCGGATTTCGATCAGATTGTCCTGATTCATCTCATTTCCTCGGGTCGAATGCGTCACGGGCGGATTCGCCGATGAACACCAGCAGACTCAACATGATCGCCAGCACGGCAAAGGCACTGATGCCCAGCCACGGCGCCTGCAGGTTGGATTTGCCCTGCGCGACCAGTTCGCCCAGCGAGGGGGAGCCGGCAGGCAGGCCGAAACCCAGGAAGTCCAGCGCGGTCAGTGTGCCGATCGCGCCGGTGAGGATGAAAGGCATGAAGGTCATGGTCGAGACCATGGCGTTGGGCAGGATGTGGCGGAACATGATCGCGCCGTTCTGCATCCCCAGCGCTCGCGCCGCGCGCACGTACTCCAGGTTGCGACCACGCAGGAATTCGGCGCGCACGACATCCACCAGGCTCATCCAGGAGAACAGCAGCATGATGCCCAGCAGCCACCAGAAATTGGGCTGCACGAAGCTGGCCAGGATGATCAGCAGATAAAGCACGGGCAGGCCGGACCAGATCTCCAGAAAGCGCTGGCCGACCAGATCGACCCAGCCACCGTAGAAGCCTTGCAGGGCGCCGGCGATGACGCCGATGACGGAGCTGAGCACGGTCAGCGTCAGGGCGAACAGCACCGACACCCGGAAGCCATAGATCACCCGCGCGAGCACGTCACGTCCCTGATCATCGGTGCCGAGCAGGTTATCCCGCGAGGGCGGCGCAGGCGCCGGGACTTTCAGGTCGTAGTTGATGCTCTGATAACTGAACGGGATCGGCGCCCACAGCGTCCAGCCGCCCTTGGCCGCGAGCAGCTCCTTGATGTACGGGCTCTTGTAGTTGGCCTCCAGCGGGAATTCGCCGCCGAACGTGGTTTCCGGGTAGCGCTCGAACACCGGGAAATACCATTGACCGTCGTAACGCACGGCGAGGGGCTTGTCGTTGGCGATCAACTCGGCGCCCAGGCTTGCGCCGAACAGGATCAGGAACAGCCACAGCGACCACCAGCCGCGCTTGTTGGCTTTGAAGCGTTCGAAACGGCGTCGATTGAGAGGGGACAACGTCATATCAATGATCCCTGCGGTCGAAGTCGATACGTGGGTCAACCAGCGTGTAGGTCAGGTCGCCGATCAGCTTCACCACCAGGCCCAGCAAGGTGAAGATGAACAGGGTGCCGAACACCACCGGGTAATCGCGGTTGATCGCGGCTTCAAAGCTCATCAGGCCCAGGCCGTCGAGGGAAAAGATCACTTCGACCAGCAACGAGCCGGTGAAGAAAATGCCAATGAATGCCGACGGGAAACCAGCGATCACCAACAGCATCGCGTTGCGGAATACGTGCCCGTACAGCACGCGGCGCTGGGTCAGCCCTTTGGCTTTGGCGGTGATCACGTACTGCTTGCCGATTTCATCGAGGAAGCTGTTTTTGGTCAGCAGGGTCATGGTGGCGAAGTTACCGATCACCAGCGCGGTGATTGGCAGCACCAGGTGCCAGAAGTAATCGCCCACCTTGCCCAGCCAACTTAATTCGTCGAAGTTGCTGGAAGTCAGGCCGCGCAGCGGGAACCAGTCGAAATAGCTGCCGCCGGCAAATACCACGATCAACAGGATGGCGAACAGAAACGCTGGAATAGCGTAGCCGACGATGATTGCCGAACTGGTCCAGACGTCAAAGTGGCTGCCGTGACGCGTGGCCTTGGCGATGCCCAGCGGAATCGACACCAGGTACATGATCAGCGTGCTCCACAGTCCCAGTGAGATCGAGACCGGCATCTTCTCGACGATCAGATCGATGACCTTGGCGTCGCGAAAGAAGCTGTCGCCGAAGTCCAGGCGGGCGTAGTTCTTGACCATGATCCACAAGCGTTCCGGCGCCGACTTGTCGAAGCCGTACATGTGCTCGATTTCCTTGATCAGCGCCGGGTCCAGCCCTTGTGCGCCACGATAGGTCGAGCCCGCCACCGAGACCTCGGCGCCGCCGCCGGCGATGCGGCTGGTGGCGCCCTCGAAGCCTTCGAGCTTGGCGATCATCTGTTCCACCGGGCCGCCCGGCGCGGCCTGGATGATCACGAAGTTGATCAGCAGAATGCCGAACAGGGTCGGCACGATCAGCAGCAAGCGCCGCAGAATGTACGCCAGCATGTTATTGCTCCGTGCCCTTGGAGGGTTCCGCTTCAGGCGTGGTCGGCCCGGCGTCGGTCTGCACCGGAATGGCCGGCGTCGCATCCGGCTTGACCCACCAGGTCATGGTGCCGATGTCGTACAGCGGCGACTTGGCCGGATGGCCCAGATGGTCCCAGTAAGCCAGACGCCAGGTCTTGATGTGCCAGTTGGGGATCACGTAGTAGCCCCACAGCAGCGCGCGATCCAGCGCGCGGGCGTGATCGATCAGGCTTTGCCGGGAGTCGGCATTGATCAGGCCGCTGACCAGCGTGTCGACTGCAGGATCCTTGAGCCCGATCAGGTTATAACTGCCCGGCCGGTCCGCCGCCGACGAGTCCCAGTATTCGCGCTGTTCGTTGCCGGGCGAACTGGACTGCGGGAAGCTGCCGACAATCATGTCGTAGTCGCGCGAGCGTCGGCGGGTGATGTACTGCGACACGTCGACGCGACGGATTTCCAGATTGATGCCGATGTCCGCCAGGTTGCGCTTGAACGGCAGCAGCACACGCTCGAATTCGGTCTGGGCCAGCAGGAACTCGATGCTGACCGGCTTGCCTTCGGTGTCGACCATCTTGTCGCCGACGATCTTCCAGCCAGCTTCCTTGAGCAGGGCGAACGCCTTGCGCTGCTGCTCGCGAATGATCCCGCTGCCGTCGGTGACCGGCAACTTGAATTCTTCGGTAAACAGCGGCGCAGGCAGTTTGTCGCGCAGCGGTTCGAGGATCTTCAGCTCGGCGGGCGAAGGCAGGCCGCGGGAGGCCATGTCGGAGTTGTCGAAATAGCTCTTCGTGCGCGTGTAAGTGCCAAAGAACAGCTGTTTGTTAGTCCATTCGAAGTCCAGCAGCAGGCTCAGTGCCTGACGCACGCGGGCATCCTGAAACATCGGTTTGCGCAGGTTGAAGATGAAACCCTGCATGCCCTGCGGGTTGCCATTGGGAATCTCTTCCTTGACCAGCCGGCCTTCCTTGACCGCCGGTACGTCGTAGGCAGTCGCCCAGTTCTTGGCGGTCATCTCCTGCCAGAAATCGAATGCGCCCGCCTTCAGCGCTTCCAGGGCAACCGTGTTGTCGCGGTAATAGTCAGTGGACAGCTTGTCGAAGTTGTAAAAACCCTTATTGACCGGCAGGTCCTTGCCCCAGTAATCCTTGACCCGCTCGTAGCGCACCGAGCGTCCGGCCTTGACCTCAGCGACCTTGTACGGCCCGCTGCCCAGCGGGATTTCAAGATTGCCTTTGCTGAAATCACGGGTGGCCCACCAATGCTTGGGCAGCACCGGCAACTGGCCGATGATCAACGGCAGCTCGCGGTTATCGGTGTGTTTGAACTTGAATAGCACCGTCAGCGGGTTTTCCGCGACCGCCTGATCGACATCGGCGTAATAGCTGCGGTAGAGCGGGGAGCCATCCTTGATCAGGGTTTCGAAGCTGAAGACCACGTCTTCGGCGCGCACCGGGTGGCCGTCGTTGAATTTCGCCTGAGGCCGCAGATAGAAACGTACCCAGCTGTTATCGGGGGCTTTTTCGATTTTCTCGGCGATCAGGCCGTATTCAGTGAAGGGTTCATCCAGGCCCTGGCGCATCAGCGTGTCGTAGATCAGGCCGATGTCATCGGCGGGCACGCCTTTGCTGATGAACGGGTTGAGACTGTCGAAACCACCGAAGCCTGCGCTGCGCAGAATCCCGCCCTTTGGCGCATCGGGATTCACATAATCGAAATGCTTGAAGTCGGCCGGGTATTTGGGCGCTTCGTTGTAAAGCGTGATGGCGTGTTGCGGCGCCGCCTGCGACGGGCAGGCCACGCCGAGCAACAGCGGGGCGAGCAGAAACAGGCCGCCAGCCCGCAGTGAGCGCAAGGCAGTCATGGGTTTTTCTCCGAAGGCTTGAGCCACCACGCGCGCAGCCCCAGCGTATAGGGCGGGGTGGTGATCATGGCAAACCGGTTGCGGTAGGCCAGACGATGATTGTTGAGGTACCAGTTGGGGATCATGTAATGCTGCCAGAGCAACACCCGGTCCAGGGCTTTGGTCGCCGCCACCTGGTCATCGCGGGTTTTTGCGGCCAGCAGCCGGTTGAGCAGGTTGTCCACCACAGGATTGGCGACGCCGGCGTAGTTCTTGCTGCCTTTGACATTGGCCTGACTGGAATGGAAATACTGCCACTGCTCAAGGCCCGGGCTGAGCGTCTGGTTCAAAGTCATCAGAATCATGTCGAAATCGAACTGGTCCAGGCGCTGTTTGTATTGAGCGCGATCAACCGTGCGCAGATGTGCATCGACGCCGATTCGCGTGAGGTCTTCGATGTAGGGCTGCAGGATTCGTTCTAGATTCGGATTGACCAGAAGTATTTCGAAACGCAACGGCTGGCCATCGCGGTTTATCAGGCCTCGGTCGGTGAAATGCCAGCCGGCTTCGGCGAGCAGACCCAGGGCTTTGCGAATGGTGTCGCGCGGCACGCCGCCGCCATCGGTTTTCGAAACCGTGAATGGCTGCGTGAACAATATGGGCGGCAGTTGCTCGCGATAGGGCGCAAGTTCCAGAAACTCGCGACCGGCCGGCACATCGGTCGCGGAAAATTCACTGTTGGGGTAGTAACTGGTCGAGCGCTGGTAGGCGTTGTTGAACAGCGTGCGGTTGGTCCACTCGAAGTTGAACATCAGCCCCAACGCCTCACGTACCCTGATGTCGGCGAAGTTGCCGCGTCGGGTGTTCATGAACAGTCCCTGAGTCTGGGTCGGGATCTGATGGGCGATCTGCGCCTTGATCACGCTGCCGCTGGCCACGGCCGGAAAATCGTAGCCGGTGAACCAGTTCTTGGCCTGATGTTCGATGTAGATGTCGAATTCACCCGCCTTGAATGCCTCGAAGGCAACGTCCGCGTCGCGGTAAAACTCGACCTCGACCCGGTTGAAGTTGTACTTGCCGCGGTTGACCGGCAGGTCTTTGCCCCAATAATCCTTGACCCGCTCGAACACCAGGCTGCGGCCCGGACGCACCTGAGTGATGCGATAGGGGCCGCTGCCCAGCGGCGGTTCGAACGTGGTCGCCTTGAAATCGCGATTCTTCCAGTAATGCTGCGGCAGCACGGGCAGCTCGCCGAGGCGCAGAATCAGCAATGGATTGCCGGACCGCTTGAACACGAAACGGATGCGGTGACGGTTGAGAATGTCCACCCGCTGCACTTCCTGAAGCGCCGTGCGGTATTGAGGGTGACCGTCTTTCAGCAGCGTTCTGTAGGAAAAGGCGACGTCGTAGGCCGTAATCGGCTTGCCGTCATGGAAGCGCGCCTCAGGCCGCAGGTTGAAGACGACCCAGCTACGGTCCTCGCTGTACTCGACGGACCTGGCGATCAGGCCATAACTGGATGTCGGCTCGTCGCCGGAAGGGTCGTACTGGCCGGTGCCGACCATCAGCGGCTCGTTCAGCTCGTTGACGCCATACTGGCCGAAATTCGGCGTCGAGATCGGGCTGCTGCCCTTGAAGGTGTAGGGGTTGAGCGTGTCGAAGGTACCGTTCGCCATAATTCGCAAGGTGCCAGCCTTCGGCGCCTCGGGATTGACCCAGTCGAAGTGAGTGAAGCTGGCCGGATACTTGAGAACGCCGAACTGTGCATAACCATGGCTTTCGCTGATGGTCGCGGCGGCTGTCGTGCTCAAGACCAGGCTGAAAATCAGCAGCAGGGTGCGTATCAAGTCGGCGTTCGATCCAGGCAGCGGTCGGTCACAGTAACAGCTTGTATGGGCTGGAAAAAGGGTCGTCTTGGATGCTCGCCTGTTGCAGCGCGCTTGCCCGCGAACACGGTATGCCTATGACACATCTGTCGTTTGACACACCGCAATCGCGGCAAGCGCGCCCCTACAAAGAGACCGTTCTGCGCGCGGGCAATCGGTAAATGCTGTTCGGTGTTGCGCCAATCAATGCGGCAGATAAACCGTCAGCGTCTGGCCCGGCTTCAGCGCCTGTCCGCTGCGTGGATTCCAGCGCTTGAGGTGCTGCATTTCAACGTTGAACCGCTTGGCCACCAGATACAGCGAATCCCCTTTCTGGATCTTGTACTGCATGGATTTCTTGTCGGCGTCCTCGCCCTTGGCAGTGCCGGTGTCGGCTTTGGCGACCGCGCGGGTGCTGGCCTTGGCTGGCTTGCTGTTGTCTTGCATCACCAGCGTCTGACCGACTTTCAGGTTGTAGCCGGACAGTTTGTTCCAGTGCTGCAGATCCTTGACTTCAACCTTGTTGATCCGGGCGATCTGCCCGAGGTTGTCGCCCTTTTTCACTTTATAGGTGCGGGTGCGCGCAGGCTTCTCATCGACTTCGGCGACTTCTTCGAACACCGGCAGCGTGGTTTTCATGCCCGGCTGGACCGGAATGGTCAACGCCATGCCACGCTTGAGGTGGTTGCTGGACAGCTTGTTCAGGTCCTTCAACGTGCCGGTCGAGACTTTATAGCGACTGGCGATGCTCGCCAGGCTGTCGCCCGGACGTACGCGGTACTGCTGCCAGTCCACCAGCTCTTCGGGTTTCATGTTCGACAGGCTGGCGGTCAACAGTTGCGATTTTGACGTCGGCACCAGCAAGTGCTGCGGGCCGTCGATGGTCAGGCGTTTCTTGAAGGCGGGGTTGAGCTGCATCAGCTCGTCTTCGTCGATGTCGGCCATTTGCGCGACCTTGGTCAGGTCCATGCGCTGATTCAGCTCGACGACTTCGAAGTAAGGCTTGTTGTCGATGGGGTTCAGGTTGACCCCGTAGGCCTGCGGCGACATCACCACCTGCGATAGCGCCAGCAGTTTAGGCACGTAGTCACGGGTTTCCTGCGGCAGTGGCAGGTTCCAGTAATCGGTGGGCAGGTTGAGCCGTTCATTGCGCTCGATGGCGCGGCTGACCGTGCCTTCACCGGCGTTGTAGGCTGCAAGTGCCAGCAGCCAGTCGCCGTTGAACATGTCATGCAGCTTGGTCAGGTAGTCCAGCGCCGCAGTGGTGGACGCCGTGATATCGCGACGGCCATCGTAGAAGTTGGTCTGGCGCAGGTTGAAATAGCGGCCGGTGGACGGGATGAACTGCCAGATCCCGGCGGCATCGCTGCGCGACAGGGCCATCGGGTTGTAGGCGCTCTCGATCACCGGCAGCAGTGCCAGTTCCAGCGGCATGTTGCGTTCTTCCAGGCGCTCGACGATGTAGTGCATGTACAGGCTGCCACGCTCACCGGCTGTTTCGAGAAACGACGGGTTGTTGGCGAACCACAGGCGCTGCTGGTCGATCCGCGGGTTGAGGTCGTTGCCGTCCTGCAATTGAAAGCCCTGGCGCATGCGTTCCCAGACGTCATGGGGCGGGGCCAGTGGCGCAGGCTTGCGCGCCACGAAAACCGGTTTTGGCTTCGGTACGGCAGGGGAGTGGGAAGCGTTCGTGGAGCCGGCAGGCTCCAGGCTGCTGGTGGTCTGGCAGCCCGCCAGAGTGGCGCTCGCGACCACCGCGATCGCCTGCGCTAACCGAGTCAATGCGTCGGAATTAAAGGTTCTGCGTATAGATGACGACATTGGCTGGGGGATAGTTCCAGTCGAAAATGTCGGGCGATTCTAGAAAGCGTCTTGAGAACGGTCAACCTTTCAGAATTTTCGTACCGATTCGCCACCCGTTTAGAACTTATCTTTCCATGCGCGCAGGGCCGCAAAAACCGCTGCAGGCGATGCGTTGTCTGTACCGGTCCGTTCGTCTGCTTTTTGTTTCACAGCGTCGATCGACACGCGTAGAAACGGATTGGTCCTGCGCTCGAGGGCAAGGTTCGAAGGCAGGGTGATGCGGTTTTGTTCACGCAGCCGCGTGACCTCCTCGAAACGCCCCGTGACGTCGGGGTTTTCTGGCTCGACCGCGACGGCGAAACGCAGGTTGCTGAGCGTGTACTCATGGGCGCAGTACACCAGGGTGCTGTCGGGCAGCGCGCCCAGACGACCGAGGGAGTGGTGCATCTGCTCCGGCGTGCCCTCGAACAGGCGACCGCAACCGGCCGCGAACAGGGTGTCGCCACTGAACAGCAAAGGCTGTCGTGGATCGTCGTGGTAGAAGGCGATGTGGCCCAGGGTGTGGCCAGGAACCGCATGGACGACGAAGGCCAGGCCGAGTACGGTGAGATGATCGTTGTCGGACAGCGCGACATCCCTGGCCGGGATTTTCTCGTTGGCCGGACCGTAAACGGTGGCGCCCGTCTGACGCTTGAGCTGTTCGACACCGCCGGTATGGTCGGCGTGATGATGGGTGATCAGAATGTCGCTCAACTGCCACTCTGGATTGCGCTGCAGCCAGGCCTGCACGGGCGCTGCATCACCGGGATCGACCACCGCGCAACGCTTGCTGGCATTGTCTTGTAACAACCAGATGTAGTTATCGTTGAAAGCGGGCAGGGCATCGATCTGTATCATGGCGCGGTTCGCTCGGCTGGAAACAATGAGAGGCATCTTAGAGTCTGAACAGATTCCAGGCGAGCATCTCGCACGGGATCAACTTGCGGGACTACCTCATGGAGACCGGAAATGACCGATGAAGCGTTCGCCCAGGCCGACCCTGAATGGCTTGAGTTGATCAGCGCGGCCCGTGAATGGTTGTCCGGGCCGTTGGGGCAGCTGTTGCTGGAAGAAGAGCGGCGGGTTCTGGAAGAAGAGCTCGAGCGATTCTTTGGCGGCTATCTGGTGCATTACGGGCCTTCGGCGCAGACGCCGCCCGCCGCCAAACAAGTGCAGCGCAACGTGCGCCTCGGTGCCCCGTTGCCGGGCGTTGAAATCGTCTGCGAAGAGCAGGCCTGGCCGCTGAGTGAACATGCCGCCGACGTGGTGGTGATGCAACACGGGCTGGATTTCTGCCTGTCTCCGCATGGCCTGTTGCGCGAGGCGGCCAGCAGCGTGCGCCCCGGAGGCCATCTGCTGATCATCGGAATCAACCCCTGGAGCACGTGGGGCGTGCGTCACTTCTTCACCAATGATGCCTTGCGCCGGGCACGTTGCATCTCGCCGTCGCGCGTCGGCGACTGGCTGAACCTGCTGGGCTTCGCGCTGGAGAAACGTCGCTTCGGGTGCTATCGTCCGCCGCTTGCTTCGCCCAAGTGGCAGTCCCGGCTGTCCGGTCTGGAGCGCCTTGCCGATGGCTGGCAGAGCCCGGGCGGCGGCTTCTATTTATTGGTAGCGCGCAAGCTGGTGGTCGGTCTTCGCCCCGTGCGCATGCCCCGTCGCGAACCGATGGGCAAGCTGTTGCCGCTGCCGATGGCCAAGGTCAACCGGCGCAGTCCCGAGCCTTAGTCCCGGTGCTGCGCGCGCTTTCTCACATCTGGAAAATCCGTAATGAGCGATACCGTAGAACTCTTCTCCGACGGCGCCTGCAAGGGCAACCCCGGTCCCGGCGGCTGGGGCGCCTTGCTGGTGTGCAAAGGCGTGGAAAAGGAACTCTGGGGGGGTGAAGCCAACACCACCAACAACCGCATGGAGCTGCTCGGCGCCATTCGTGGCCTGGAAGAGTTGAAGCGCCCGTGTGAGGTGACGCTGGTGACGGACTCGCAGTACGTCATGAAGGGCATCACCGAGTGGATGCCCAACTGGAAGAAGCGTGGCTGGAAGACGGCGGCCAAGGAGCCGGTGAAAAACGCCGACCTCTGGATGCAACTGGACGAGCAGGTCAACCGCCACAAGGTCACGTGGAAATGGGTCCGCGGTCATATCGGCCATCCTGGCAACGAGCGCGCTGACCAACTGGCCAACCGTGGCGTGGACGAGGTTCGCGGGATCAGGCACGGCTGATGGCCAGCGCCGATGCGTGGTCCGCACTGGGATGTCTGCTGTAGCCGGCCATCACGCGCCGGCTGCCGTGGGAATGAGCTGGCTCACGAACGGGCCACTCCCGCCAGCGGATGCACGGCGCTGAGTTCAGCCTTCTTGGGCACGCGCACCTCAGGTCCTGCATCAGTCAGTCGCCGGCGCGCACATCCCGAAAACTCCCATGCTAATATCCGCGCCTGAAGCTGAGGCGGTAGGCAATGACTGTACAAAATATCATCACTGAACGACGGGTCGTCCTCGACACCGAAACCACCGGTATGCCTGTCACTGACGGCCATCGCGTGATCGAGATCGGCTGCGTCGAGGTCATCGGCCGGCGGTTGACCGGGCGGCACTTCCACGTGTACCTGCAGCCGGACCGGGAAAGTGACGAGGGCGCTATCGGCGTCCACGGCATCACTGACCAGTTCCTGATCGGCAAGCCTCGTTTCGGCGAAGTGGCTGACGAATTCTATGAGTTCATCAAAGGCGCGCAGCTGATCATCCACAACGCGGCGTTCGACGTCGGCTTCCTCAACAACGAGTTTGCCCTGATCGGCCAGCATGATCGGGCTGACTTGGCCAGTTATTGCTCCATCCTCGACACCCTGGCGATGGCCCGCGAACGGCACCCGGGGCAACGCAACAGCCTGGATGCGCTGTGCAAGCGTTACGATGTCGACAACTCCGGTCGCGAGCTGCACGGCGCTTTGCTCGACTCCGAGATCCTCGCGGATGTCTATCTGGCGATGACCGGTGGCCAGACGACGCTGTCGCTGGCAGGGAATAACGATGGCGAGGGTGGCGCGGACCGGCCGACGGAAGTGCGCCACATCCTCAATCGCGCGCCGGGCCGTATTGTCGTGGCGAGCGAAGCGGAGCTGGCCGAGCATGAAGCGCGTCTGGCCGTGATTGCCAAGTCGGCGGGCGCTCCGGCGTTGTGGACGCAGTTGCTCGAGTCTCAGAGCCAGGCTCAGTGATCTCCAGGCGGCGGGCGGCGGGCAGGTCGTTCGGCGCGCGTGATGTAATCTTTCATCGATGGCGCAGGAGCGCAGGATGACAATGTCGACGCCGACCCTGAGCATTCGTGTCGCTGACGAATGCTTCGAGGATTACATCCTCAACAGCGAATTCACCTTCATGGTCAGCGGCTATGCCCAGGTGCAACTTGGCCAGCCCGTGGCGCAATGGCGCATCGACCCGGTCGAACCCTATCTGAAGAATTACGGCATCGATTCCGAAGAGTTCTGCAACTACCGCGACGCTGCCGACAGCACCGTACTGGTGGCCTGGCTGGACGAAGAACCGGTGGGGCACATCGTTATCAGCAAGCACTGGAACGGTTTTGCGCACATCGACGAGCTGGCAGTGGACGCGACCGCGCGGCGCAACGGCATCGCCCGCAAGTTGCTCGACGTGGCGCAGTTCTGGAGCCGCAAACACCATTTGCCGGGGATCATGCTGGAAACCCAGAACAACAATCTGGCCGCTTGCAAGCTGTACGAGGGATATGGATTCGTGGCGGGAGGTGTGGATTATCTGCGCTACCGCGCCATTGATCCGACGACCGAAGAAGCAGCGATATTCTGGTATTTGATGCTTGGCGACGAGGTCGCCGGTTGAAGGCTGCAAGCCTCACGTGGTGCGCAGCATTGGGTGGCGGCTTGCAGCGGCGGTTCAGCTGACCCGGGTCAGTTTGATTCCCGATTGCAGCAGTTCGAATTCGTCGCCGCCCAAATGGTTGACGCGGTCGCCAATGGCCAGGCGATAGGTGGAAACGGGCTCCTTGCCGTCAGCCTCATCGGGCTGTGATTCACGGAATTCATGCACCGGGTAGATACGGCCTTCCGCATCTCTGGCATGAAACTGCCCAACTAGAACTGAAGCCATTTGCTTTGTAACCTCTGGAAATAACTGCTCGTTTTCGCTCGCATCGTAACACTGCAAGCCGATGATCCGCGTCCGCTTGTAAGGTAATTCTGTCAGGCGGGTCGGTACCTTCGTCGCTCAAGGCTCTCAGACCGCCGTTTTGAAGGGTAGTTTTCGGACGCCGGAAAAATAGTCGCGACCAACGGTATGAAGACCGAAGAAGCAAGAAGGAAGAACATCGGCTGATTCGATGATTCGCAACTGAAAAACAGCGGGGAATGTTTCGCGTCTTTCATCTATAACTGTGCATTCCTACAACAGAAGAAGGTCAGCTTCATGAGCCAGGTTCATTCGATTGCAGTGATTGTCGGCAGCTTGCGCAAAGACTCCCTCAACCGCAAAGTGGCCCGCGCACTCGCCGAGCTCGCACCGCCCAGCCTGAAACTGAGCATCGTCGAAATCGGCGATTTGCCGCTGTACAACGAAGACATCGACCTTGACTCCCCACCGGCCGCCTACACCGCGTTCCGTCAGGCCCTGCAAGGCGCAGACGGCTTTCTGTTCGTGACTCCCGAATATAACCGTTCAGTACCAGGCGCATTGAAGAACGCCATCGACGTGGGCTCGCGGCCGTACGGCAAAAGTTCGTGGGGCAAGGCCAAGCCTGCCGCGGTGGTCAGCGTCTCGCCTGGCGCCATCGGTGGTTTCGGCGCCAACCAGCACTTGCGTCAGAGCTTCGTGTTCCTCGACGTACTGTGCATGCAGCAGCCCGAGGCGTATCTGGGCAACGCCGGCACGTTCTTCGACGAGCAAGGCAAACTGAGTGAAAAGACCCGGCCGTTCTTGCAAGGCATCATCGACGCTTTTGCAGCGCACGTGGCGCGTACCGTCAAGGCCGTATGAGCCGGCCAAAACGGCCGTAGCGGCCCTTCCAGTCAACCCCAAATTGCCGTGGCTTTGTGCAGCGTTATGTAACGCAGCCACCGGCAGATTTCTCCGTAGGCTCCTTGCCTTTCTTGCCCCGACCGGTCGATTGCCGGGCGGGGCTGTTTGTGCATGAGGAGCTCTAATGTCCACCGCAATAGCCGATTACTTTCACACCACGGCGCTCAGGAAGCGCTTCACCGATGATGTCGAAGCCGCGCTTCTGGCCGGCGCGCTGAATGCTGACGAGCGACAGTGGCTGCTGTCGCTGAACCATCGCCCGACCCCCGATAATCCTGACCCAGTGCGGGTCGACCGCCTGCTGTTCGATGACGGACGCGCTGCGCCTTTCGACATGTCCACCGCGAGGATGCTCAGTCATACGACTGCCACCCATCCGCGCGTGTACGTGCACAGCCTGGCGGCCGGCCTGGAATCCTTCACCGATCGCCGCGCGCTGCTGGTCGCCCTGTCGGCGCGTTTTGCCGAAGGCCAGGCAAACGCTCCGTTCGAGTACGAGCGAATCGAAACGGATCCGTTTCAGGCGCAGATGTTCGCGATTCTGGATGCGCAGGCCCAGACCGTGAGTCAGCTGACCGGGCAACTCAAAGGCATGCCGTTTCTGATCAATGCCACCACGGCGGCGCTCGAACGAACCTTGACCAAGACCTTGCCCCTGCGCGAGCAAAACCCGGCAACGCATCTTTTGCAGATCGTCCAGACCGCGTCCGGCGACAATCCGGAGCGGGTGCTGGCAACGCAGTCTTTGGCCCAGTGCGCGTTCGATGACTACTGCAAGAACGGCCTGATGGAGGGGATCGAGCGACGTTTTCTCGATGTCGATGGGCGCGTCGTGGATGCAGAAGAGGCGGCGCGACTGGCGCAGGCGCTGAGTGATTCGGTGGGGCTGGTTGCCGCGCAGTTTGGCGAACTGCTCGACTCATTCTGGCTAGACACAAGAGAGGGCGTGCAGAGTCGACGCGACCTGGCCGTCGCGAACTTCAACAACAGCGTTGTTCACGCGCTCTATCGCTGTCAGCAGAGTGGTCAGCTCACGCCGGAGGAGTTCAAGGCGCTGCGGCCGCTCCTGCAATCGCTCGTTGGCACGCTGCCCCACGGGTACGGCGTGCAATGTCAGCGGCTGTCGATCCGCGCAGGCAGTGGCACGCGCCATGCGTTGGCAGCCACGTTCGTCTTGCGCCTCGGGCTGTCGGGCGACAGCGCGGTCTGGTGGTTCACGCCAGCGCAAAGCCTGCACCGCTTCAATGATCCCGTGTCCTTCGGCGCCCACCTGAACAGTGCGCCGGGGCGTGAGCAGCTGCGTGGGGCGCTGGCCATCGAGCAGCAGTCGCTGCTGACCGGCAGCGATGCGTTGAACGTCACGCTCGAAGACATCACGGGGGCGGTATTCGCTGACCGTGTTGATTCGATCATCGCCTTGCAGCAAGCCAACCTTGCTTATGCAGCGCGCTTGTCGAATGCCCCGGATGCGATGTCATCGATGTTCGACGATGCACTGGACGTGCGTGCCTTGCTCGACCCGCGCCTGTTGCCGTTCGGCAGCGGTCGCTGGCGTCAGGCGGCACCTTTCGATTTTACCGGGATCTGGCAGTTCGATGCCGAGGGCCAGGCGCTGGTCGCCGTTTCGCCGCCGGATGAGGAAGATGGGCTCGCCGAGCAGGAAGACGACATCTCGCAAGCCTCCGCTCGGGCGATGTTCACCCCTTCATGGCGTGAGCAGACGCGGATCGCCGATTGGCTGGCCGGCGAGCTGCACGAGCAGAACCAGGGCTTGTACGAGTACGCCGAGCTGGCGTTGCAGCGCCGTCTGTGCGTGCTGACGCCACTGGCGGTCAGGGCCGGAGGGGTCAGTGTGCAATGGCGGGAAGCCGCAGCCGGGGCCGATGGGCTGGAGGGCGCGAACATCGCCACGGCGACGATAACGCGCACGTCGGATCTGCTGTCGTTGCTGCTGGAGCGCGTCAGCGGGCTGCGTCCGACAACGGTTGGCCTGTCGGGCTTGACGTATTCGCCTGCGGCGGTCGCCCGGGCACTGTCCGGCGAAGGTGTGCTCGAGCATGTGCTCGAGCGCGCTGCACAGGACTTTACCGCGTCGTACCTCGGTTATTTCCGGCAGTCAAAGACCTCCATGGCCCGGACGAATGACAGGCATTGGCAGCCGGTTATCGTGGCGACTAACTTGCGCCACGACACCGCGCGTATCGACCTTGCGCTGGCCGAGCGTCTGGCGAGCATCGCGCCGGCCGGCGTGGGTATCGCGCGGCAGGTGCTGGACCGTCCCGTGCGCGCTCAGCGAATCGACAGCCCAGGCCCGACCACCGAGGTGTTTTCGATTTCGCTGCTGTACGGCAGTCAAGCGGTGGCTCAGCTCAGTGACACGATGGTGGTGTCGCAACCGGCTCAGACCGGCGCCGGGCTGATGCTTTGGAGCAGCCTGCACGGCTGGCGGCATTATCGTTCCCTCGAACATCTGCAAACGCGACTGCAAGCGCATTTTCACGGACGCTACAGCGAGTTATGGCTGGGATTGGTGGGCGAAACGCAGCGCGCTCCGTTGCGCGTGCATCTGCACAAAGCCACCGACAGCTCGTTGCGCCTGCGCCTGGATCGGGTCGACGGACACGCCTTCGAAGCATTGCAGGGCGGCGTCCTGCGCAGGCAAGAGCTGAATCTGCAAGCGCTGTGCGAACGTGCCGTGCGCTGCCGCTTTGACGCGCGGTTGTTCCTGGGCCTGGCGAGCGCCGCGCAAGTGGACGAACAGTTGGACGGTATGCTCGACGGCCTGTCTCTGGGCATCAGCCGCACCTTGTTCGAGGCCATGCTCCCGCCTTGGCTGACCGCGGCCTCACTCGACCAGTTGTTTGTCTACGTGGAACTCTGGCGCCGTTTGTATCGGGCGAGCGAAGGCGGGGAAGATTTCCTCTTCGGCATTCCCTCGCTGTTCGAGTTCGCCCACGCGCAATTGGTGGCCCAGCTCAAACTGGATTTCATCGACCAGACGCTCGATCCCGACCTGATCACGGTGACCGCCCGACATTTCGTTGCCGCGCCAGTGCTGGCGGGGCAGACGCCGTCAGGGATACCGGCGGCGACCATCATTCGCAAGGAGTCGCTGACCGAATACTCGGCCAATCGCTTCGTCGACCTGCAAGACGCCGTGCTGAGCATCGACTCGGTCGAGCAGGCCGAAGCGGCCAAGTTGCTGACTCCGGATTACCTGCGCAAGCTGGTCAGAAAGCTCGATGTCGGCGCAGGCTTCATGACTTTGCTGCGTGACGGTCTGAATCAGGACGGCGCTGACTACGCGCGTCGCCAGCGGCTGTTCATCAATCAGTTGCCCACGATGATGCAGGTCGTTGCCTATCAACTGAAACTGGAAAAATCCCTGAGCGACACCGCGTTTCAATTCATCGCTCAGGTCGGTGACATGCCCGACGGCATCGCCCGGGAACCTGTAGGTGACACCCGCGTCATCATCAGCCCGTTGCAACTGGTCGCCGATGCGGGGATGAGCCCTGACCGATGCCTGGGCCTCTACCTCATCGGGTCGGCGGATGCGCAAGCGGGGCCCGTTATTTTGTATGCGTTGCAAAATTCCGGCTTTACCTTTCGCGAATTCGACAGCCGCGATGCAGTGGTCCAGGCCATTCGGACGGAGACCGAACTTCAGTCGCTGCTGCTGGCGCGCATGGACCCCGACGTGCGCAAGCGCTACGACAATGGCGGGTTCAACGAGCCGCATTTGCCGTTCTACGCCGCGAGCATGGGTGATGTGCCGCTGCGCAAGCCTGGCCCCGTGACCCTGGCCGTGGAGGAGGTGCGCGGCAATGCGCTGCTGATGCTGTTCACGGACACCTGTGAGTTGCTCCTGGACATCGGCATGAGCAATTCGGTGACGACGCTTGAAGCCGACGCGGCGTCCAGACGTTTTCTCATGACGCTGGGCATGGAACAGGCACTGAGCCTGTTGCCTGGCAAACTCGCGGCACTGGTGTCGCTGTGGCAGAGCCACTCGCTGGTGCGGGCATCCTTCAATTCGGCTTCCGGAAAACGCTGGGGCGAGGCGTTGTCGGAGTTTTCCGCGGCGCTGGGTGTGATGGCGACCGCCCGTGGCCAGGCGCTGGATGAACAGGTCAGAGAAGAACTGGCGTCCGACCAGCCGCATACGGCAAGGGTCACGGAAGAGGAAAAGGCGGCGACCAACCTTGGCTGGTCCGGCGCAAACCTGTCGGGCGAGCAATTGCGGCGCCTGCAAGCGCTGGAAGTGAAAAACGTCGCGCTCAACGATCTGCGTCGCGACGAGTTGCTGAGCCTGTACCGCGACCCGCGCAGCGATGCCACCTACGCCGCAGTGAACGGACGCATCTATCGGGTCTCGCGCAACGACCGGGAAGGACGCTGGATGATCGTCGGCAGCGATGGCGCGGCGGGACCGCGACTGACCCTCGACGACGACCAGCGCTGGCAGATGGATCTGAGCGTTGGCCTTAAAGGTGGCGGAGGTTTCGTCAGCCGGCTTCGCGAACGTTATACGACCGTCGATGCGAGCGACGTCATGGTGATCGAAGCCGAGGGCATGCCGCAGATTCGCGCGCTGTTTCGTGACAAGGCGCGACGCATCGGTCAGGCGCATTTGCGCGCCAAGCGCTACCTTGAAACGTGCCTGGACAATCTCAATGCGCATCAGCGCACAGAACCGCTGGACCCGCGCGTGGCCGCGATTCTCACTGAGTTCTACGGCACCCGCACGCTCGACCGGCCGTTGCTGGAGCGAACCGAGCAGGCGATCAAGGCGCTGTTCAACGCGCTCATGGACGCTTCGCTGGCGCCATTCTCGTCGTCGCGTTTCGTCGTCGGCACCAACCGGCCCGGTGCCCAGACCACCATCGGTTTTGTGTACAAGACCGACCCGCAGAAGCGAATCTTTCTGACCGAGTGCTTCTTTCAGGTGCCGGCGTATCGGCTCAATGCCCGCGCCGCCGCGGAAGGGTTCGATCTGGGGCCGCATTACCGCGCTGCCACCTTGCTCCACGAGTTGTCCCACTTGGCGCTGAACACGCACGACATCGCGTATCTGGAGAGCTCGGCGCCGTATGCGGACCTGATCGCGGAGGACGACGCGAGCAATGTCCGATTGAAAGCGGATATCGAGCGTTTTCAGACCCGCGAGCTGTCCGGCCAGAGCGATCGCCGGGCGCTGTTTCTGATGCTCGACGGCGGGCAATGGCGCGACATCGGGCCGGACGACAATCGGGGTTACGATACGATATTGGCGCTGACCGAATCAGAGAGTCTGGACGAGGCCCGGCATGTGTTTCTGACGGATGTGGCTAAACGCAGTCAGGTCATGCTCAGCAATGCCGACTCGTTGACGCTGCTGATTCTGCGGCTCGGGCGGCGCAATTTCGTGGTGCCGACGCCTGAGGCTTCGGCACCACAGCCCGGTCAGAGCGCGTAGTTGCGCAGCTCGCGGGCGATGAGCAGGCGCTGGATCTCACTGGAGCCTTCGTAGATCTGAGTGATACGCGCGTCCCGGTAGAATTTCTCTACCGGGTAGTCCTCCAGATAGCCGTAGCCGCCGTGAATCTGTACCGCTTTGGAACAGACCCACTCGGCCATTTCCGAGGCGAACAGCTTGGCTTGCGACGCCTCCGACAGACAGGGCTTGCCCGCCGTGCGCAAGCGTGCGGCGTGCAGCACCAGCAGACGTGAGGCATTGATGCGCGTGTGCATGTCGGCCAGCAGGTTGGAAATGCTCTGGTGCTCGATGATCGGCTTGTCGAACTGCACCCGCTCGCGGGCATACGCCAGCGCCGCTTCGAACGCGGCGCGCGCGATACCCAGCGCCTGGGCGGCAATGCCGATCCGGCCGCCCTCCAGATTGGACAGGGCGATTGCCAGGCCTTTGCCGCGTTCGCCCAGCAGGTTGTCGGCAGGGATGCGGCATTCGTTCAGGGTCACCGCGCAGGTGTCCGAAGCGCGAATGCCCATCTTGTGTTCCATGCGGTCGACGCGGTAGCCGGGGTTGTCGGTGGGCACCAGAAAAGCCGACAGACCCCGTTTGCCCAGCTGCGGATCGGTCACCGCAAAGACGATGGCGAGCTGCGCGCGCTTGCCGTTGCTGACAAACTGCTTGGCGCCGTTGAGCACCCATTGGCCGTCCTTGAGTTCGGCACGGGTGCGCAGGTTATGGGCTTCGGAACCGGCGTGGGGTTCGGTCAGGCAAAAACAGCCGATGGCCTTGCCGCTGGCCAGCTTCTCGAGCCACTGCTGCTTTTGCGACTCGCTGCCGTAATTGAGGATCGGCCCACAGCCCACCGAGCTGTGCACGCTCATCAAGGTGCCGGTCGCAGCGTCGGCGGCGGAGATTTCTTCCACCGCCAGGGCGTACGCCACGTAGTCGATGTACGTGCCGCCCCATTGCTCCGGCACGATCATCCCCAGCAGGCCCAGCTCGCCGAGTTTGTCGACCAGATCGTCGTCGATCCAGCCGGCTTTCTCCCAGGCGTGGGCATGGGGAGCGATTTCATTGCGCGCAAATTCCCGCGCCATGTCGCGGATCATTACCTGTTCTTCGGTCAGTTCGAGATCTTGCATAGGTCACGCCTCATGACCGCTGAAAAAACTCGCCACATGCTCGGCCTCGAGGCTCTGCACAGTGGACGGGTTCCATTGCGGTTTCTTGTCTTTATCAACGATCAGGGCACGTACGCCCTCGATCAGGTCGCCCCGTTCGAACCATTGTCGATCAAGGTGTAACTCCAGATCGAAGCAGGTCTCGAGCGGCAGGTGACGACCACGCCGCAGCAACTCCAGCGTGACCGCCATCGCCAGCGGCGAACGGGTGTTCATCAGGTTAGCGGTATCGACGGCCCAGCGGTGGCTGTCGATGACGTTCACCTGCAGCAGCTGTTCGATAATGCTGGGGATATCCGGAAGCGCGAAAAAATGATCAATGGCCGGGCGCAACTTCGCAAGCGGCGGCTCGGGCAATTGCTGCACCGCCAGTTTCGCCAGTGCGCCTTGCAGATCCTTGAGCGGCGTCAGGCTCCACTTCAGCAGGTCAAGCTGACGATCCAGTTCATCGAGCCGGGCGCTGTCGATGCACCAGTCCGCCAGGCCGCAGTACAGCGCGTCTGCCGCCTGAATCTGCACGCCGGTCACGCCCAGATAAATGCCCAGTTCGCCTGGGACGCGGGGCAGGAAATAACTGCCACCGACGTCAGGGAAATAGCCGATGGCCACTTCCGGCATCGCCAGACGGCTGCGTTCGGTGACCACGCGCAGGTCAACGCCTTGCGCCAGCCCCATGCCGCCGCCCAGCACGAACCCGTCCATCAGCGCCATGACCGGTTTGCGGTAATGATGCAGGGTGAGGTCCAGCGCGTATTCTTCGGCGAAGAAGTCCAGATGTTCGGTGTGACCGCCTTTGAAGCTGTCGTATATCGAGCGAATGTCGCCACCGGCGCAGAACGCTTTCTCGCCAGCGCCGCGCAAGACCACGGCATAGACTTTCTCGTCCCGCGCCCATGCGTCCAGCTGGTATTGCAGCTGGCGAACCATGTCCAGGTCGATGGCATTCAAGCCCTGCGGGCGGTTGAGGGTGATGTGACCGATATGATTGCGTACTTCGGACAGAACGGTGTCGCAGGCCGGTTGGCCTGAAGACTGGGCCGATACTACCTGTGCCGTCATCGCTGACTCCCTGTTACTTTTTGTTTTGCTCATTCATCGGCCGAAAACGGCCGTGATCCGTGAGGGTGCTCACGGATGCTAACAGCGCAATTTTGCAAATGACAATGAAGAATCCTGCAGCGCCGTTGTGCAGTAATGCATGGCCATTTGCCTGATTTCCCAGGGCGCACGGCAGCCGACTGAGGTTTGCACCCATGACCAAGCGGGGAAGGGGCTGTGACGTCAGTGCAACAACGACGGGACGACGCTGCGCAGACTTTGCAGTGCCAATGAATGACGCTGCGCCTTGGCCAGTAACGAAAAAGGCGACCGGATGGTCGCCTTTCGTTGATCTTCAAGGCCTGCCGTGACCAGCATGCCTGGCACGCCGTTCGCGAATCATGCCTGCAGGCTGAACAACGCCACCTCGGGCGCATCGCTCACCCAGTGCTCACTGACCGTCCAGCCCGCCCGTGCCGCCAGATCGGTGAAGGACTGCACGGTGAACTTGTGCGAGTTCTCCGTGTGCAAACGCTCACCGGCAGCGAAACGGAAGCTGTGCCCGGCCACGCTCACCACCTGTTCCTGGCGGCTGACCAGATGCATTTCCATGCACGCCTGTTGCGCATTCCAAACGGCCAGATGGTCGAACGCATCGACGTTGAAGTCGGCGTTCAATTCGCGATTGATTCGCGTCAGCAGGTTTTTGTTGAAGCGCGCCGTCACGCCTTCGGCATCGTCGTACGCCGCTACCAGCGTGTCGGCATCTTTGACCATGTCGACGCCAACGATGAAGTGCGCGTTTTCGCCCAGCACGTCGTGGGCGGCGTGAAGGAAATCCACCGCCTGCTGATCGGTGAAGTTGCCGATCGTCGAGCCGGGAAAGAAGCCGACGCGCGTGTGGCCATCGGCTTCCTTGGGCAAGGTCAGGACTCGGGTGAAATCATCCACCTGCGGCGCGACGGTCAGTGTCGGGTATTGCTGGCGTAGCGACTGCGCGGCCTTGTTCAGCGCCGTGGCGCTGATGTCGATCGGCACGTAGACGGCGATGTGCGGGGCCGCGTCCAGCACCAGTCGGGTCTTTTCGCTGGCGCCGCTGCCGAACTCCACCAGCGCCGCGCCTTCGGGAATCGTCGCGGCGATCTGCCCGGCGATGCGCGTCAGCAGTCCGGTTTCGGCGCGAGTAGGGTAGTACTCGGCGGTCTCACAGATGGCCTCGAACAGGTCGGAGCCTGCCGCATCGTAGAAGTATTTTGGCGACAGGCTTTTCGCCGGCGCTGACAGCCCGGCCAGCACGTCGCGGGCGAACTCGCTGTCGTGGGGATTGACCACGCCGGGTTGGCGGCTGTCCCGTGCCAGGCGCAGGCCAGCCACCATCCAGCGCTTGTCCGGCTGAAAAAAGTTGCGGTAGGTCAGTCGGCAATGATTCGGCGAGGTCACGCTGGCGCCGCCACGCAGGACCATCTGATTGATCATGAACTTGCCGTTGTATTCACCCACAGCGCCTGCGGAGGGTTTGAAGCCCGGGTAGGCGCTGTAGGCGCTTTGTGTCCATTGCCAGGCGACGCTGTCCACTTGTTCCAGCAGGCCGGCGCGCGCGGCGGCTTCCCACTCAGCCTCAGTGGGCAGACGCGCATCGGCCCACGTCGCGAACGCCGCCGCTTCGTAATAGCTGATGTGAGTGACCGGGGCAGCTGGATCGATGTCTTCCAGCCCGCGCAGGCTCATGCGCTTCCAGCCGTTGTCGTCGTGGTACCAGTACAGCGGAGCGTTCCAGCCGTTTTCCTGTATCAACGTCCAGCCTTCGGACAGCCAGAGCGCGGCCGTGTGATAACCGCCGTCGGCAATGAAGCTCAGCCATTCGCCGTTGGTGACCAGGCGATCGCTGATTTCGAAAGACTGCAGATACGTGGTGTGGCGTGGACCTTCGTGATCGAAGGCGAAGCCGCTGCCGTCATGACCGATCTGCGTCAGGCCCGCGCTCAGCGGCTTGAACCGCCCGCGGCGACCGCCAGCGTCTTTCGGCCAGCGCGGGCTGTAGGCCGGCTTGAGCGAGGACAGGCTGAACAGGTGCAGGATGTCCATCAGCAGCAGTTCCTGATGCTGCTCTTCGTGGGCCAGCCCCAGCTCGATCAGGCTCGCCATGTCATCGGACACCTCAGTCATCAGCAACGCTGCCATGTGCTCATCGACATGTTTGCGGTACGCCAGCACCTGATCGACGCTGGGCCGCGTCATCAGGCCGCGCTGCGGGCGCGGATGACGGGGGCCGACGGCCTCGTAATAGGAGTTGAAGAGGTAGCCGAAGGTCGGGTCGAACGGGGTGTAATCGTCGACGTTCGGTGCCAGCAGGAAGGTCTCGAAGAACCAGGTGGTGTGCGCCATGTGCCACTTGGCCGGACTGGCGTCGGGCATCGACTGCACGACCATGTCTTCGGCGCTGAGCGGCTCGACCAGATGTTCGGTACGGTCGCGAACCGTTTGATAGCGCTGATACAGCACGTGGGTGACAGGGGTGTCGCGTAGCTGGCGTGAATGGCGCGTCATCGGGCGTTCTCCGGAGTTTGCCGACGCCCGGTGGGCTGATTTCCATGCAGCCAGGCGGTACGGCTTTCCTGCATTCTTCTCATGACCGGGCCGCAACAGCGCTGTTGCAGCCCGGATTCGTGTTGCCAAAGCGGTGGAGCGACAGGGCGGTGGACTGCTTCGACGTCGAATCAATGAACTTCGAGGGTCACTTTGTCGGGGTAAAACGCGACATGGCCTTCGATTTCCTTGACCGACGGATACGCCTGTTCGTAGGTCCAGACAGCGTTTTCAGCGACCTCGCCATTGGCGTTGAGGCTGAAATAACTGGCGTCGCCCTTGTAAGGGCAATGGGTTCGATGCTCGGATCGCGTGTAATGTTCAATCGAAATATCCGAACGCGGGATGTATATAACCGCAGGGTATGAAGCCTCTTTGAGTTCCAGCGCTTTGTCGCTTTGCGCCACGCGCACGCCCTTGAACTGGACGGTGACGCGCCCAGTGACCGGCGCGATGGTGATGGGGTGATCAGGACCTGGGATTTTCATGGCGATGACTCCTTTTATTCACAGGGATCGAGTCGACCGTTCAGGCACCATACCTGCGGACAGATGGCCGAGGTGAACAGCCAGTGTAGTATTCGCCCGACGCCGGGAACGAGCGTATTACAAACGGGCCTTTGAATGCTGGGGCTCATATTATTGTGTTTCCGGGCATCTGCACGGCGCTCGCGCCGCGTGGCTGACCAACGGAGCTCGCGCAACGGACTGCGTTTGTTGTTTTGACCTGCCGCCGCGACTGTCGAAAGCCTGAACCTGAGGCGCCACTGACAGTCGCAACAGAGGCGCCGGCGTACCACGCACGGGGCCTTTTAACGTCAGAACTGGCCATGCCAGCGTGAATGAGTCAGTTTTCGGGGGCACACATGAACGACTTATCCAGCCTGCTCGAGGCGCTCGATGTCGCGCAGTCCGGGCAGCAGGAAGCGGTGATCGCCACGGTGGTCAAGGTCGAGGGTTCGGCCTATCGCCGTCCGGGCGCGCGCATGATCATCATGCCGATGGGCGAGGCCACAGGCACCGTCAGCGGCGGTTGTCTGGAAAGCGATGTCAGCAAAAAAGCCTGGTGGCTGACCGCAACCGGCAAGCCTTCGATGCGCAGCTACACCACCGGCGAAGACGACGATGAGCTCGAGGACGCCGAGCTGAGTTTCGGTCTGGGCTGCAACGGTACGGTGCACATCCTGTTCGAGCGCATCCACCCTCAGACACCGAGTCTGGTGGTGGATGTCCTGCGTGCGGTCAAGGCCAGCGGCCGCGATGCCGCGCTGGCGACGGTGATCGGCTCGGCCAGCGAGCGTCATGTGGCGTTGGGTGAGCGAGTGGCCATTTCGCCGTCCAGCGGTGTGCAGGTGCAGATGCGCGAGCGCTGGCTGGCAGCGGCCATTGCCGAGGATCTGCAAACGGTGCTGGATGTCCGCCGCTCGGCAACGAGCACCTACGAAGGCCCGGACGGGCCGGTCGAAGTCCTGCTCGAATACATCGCCGCGCCTCGCCGTCTGGTGGTGTTTGGCGCTGGCCATGACGCCATGCCGCTGGTGAACATGGCGAGGGTGCAGGGCTGGCACATCAGCGTGATCGATGCCCGCAGTCACTTTGCCCGGCCGCAACGTTTTCCCGACGCTGACGATGTGCTGGCGTTGCCGCTGGAGCCGTTGCCGGCACTGGCGACCCTGGTGGAAGACGCGGCGGTCGTGGTCATGACCCACAGCCTGACGCAGGACCGCCACTGGCTCGGGCAAGTTTTGCAGCACGCGCCGCGCTACATCGGGCAATTGGGCCCGCGCAGTCGCACTGAGCGGCTGCTGGACGAGTTGCCGCCATCGCTGCGCGACACCGATGCGTTTGCGCGGCTGCATTACCCGGTCGGGCTGGATCTGGGCGGCGATGCACCCCACAGCGTGGCGCTGTCGATTCTTTCCGAGGTCAATGCGGTGTTCAACGGCCGCGCCGGCGGCATGCTCAAACACCGTCAGGCCAGTATTCACGCCGTGGACGTGACGCTCGATGCACAAGAGCCTCGTGTGAAGATGATCGGATAGTCCCGACGCGACCTTCCAGCCCGCCGCGCCTCGGTGCGTCGGGCTGCACACGCCGTTTTCAGGCGCATGCCTGCAGCACAGCCATGGGCAAAGTCTGAAGAAGTGGCGCCCGCCACAAAGTCGCTAGAATCAATTGCGTTGGTCACGCCCGTCGAAAGCCTGACGTGAGCTTTCGGCGCGACAAATGTTCGTTGACGCTGCGTGAGCTGACCGTCTCGTGAGTAATATCGTTCTGCCCATGGTCTCAGCACGGAATCCACCAGGTCCGCTCGATGAACGACAAGTACACACCCCACGACTGGGCGCCTCATGAGCGACCGACGCTGCCCGGTTCTCCCTCAACGCCCCTGCATCCGGTGTCCAAGCGCTGGGCGTTCGCGATCGTCGGGGTCATCGTCGCGCTGACCGGAGGACTGGGCAATGCGCTGGTGGTCGCCAACCTTCAATACCTGCAGGGCGCGCTGGGCGCGACGCAGGCGGAGATTGCCTGGCTGCCCGCCGCGTATGTCATGACCAACGTCTCGATGAACCTGCTGCTGGTCAAGTTCCGTCAGCAGTTCGGGTTGCGCGCCTTCACCGAAGTGTTTCTGGTGTTGTATGCCCTGGTCACCTTCGGCCATCTGTTCGTCAATGACATCGAATCGGCCATCGCCGTGCGCGCCGCTCACGGCATGGTGGGGGCAGCGCTCAGTTCGCTGGGTCTGTACTACATGATTCAGGCTTTTCCGCAGAAATGGCGAATGAAAGCGCTGGTGCTCGGCCTCGGCACGGCGCAACTGGCGACGCCGCTGGCGCGCCTGGTGTCGGAAGACTTGCTGCAGATCGCCGAGTGGCGTGGCCTGTATCTGTTCGAGCTGGGCATGTGTCTGCTTTCCCTGGGCTGCGTGCTGATCCTCAAGCTGCCGCCGGGCGATCGCTTTAAAGCGTTCGAAAAACTCGACTTCCTGACCTTCGCGCTGCTCGCCTCAGGCTTCGCCGCGTTGTGTGCGGCGCTGTCGCTGGGGCGGATCGAATGGTGGCTGGAAGAGCCCTGGATCGGCATTGCGCTGGCGTCATCGATCGTGTTGATTCTCGCCGGGCTGGCGATCGAACATAACCGCACCCGCCCGCTGCTGATTACCCGGTGGCTGGGCAGCGGACGAATGATCCGCTTCGCCATGGGCGTGCTGCTGACGCGCATCGTGCTGTCGGAGCAGTCCACTGGCGCCGTGGGTTTTCTTCAGGGCATGAACCAGGGCACCGAGCAGTTGCATACCTTGTACTTCTTCATGCTGCTGGGCAGCGTCGCCGGGTTGTTGGTCAGTGCCATGACGATCAACCCGCAGCATCTGTTCAAGCCGCTGATCATCTCGCTGGCGCTGATGGCGATCGGTTCGACGATGGACAGTTTTTCCACCAGCCTGACCCGCGGCCCGCAGATGTATTTCAGCCAGTTTCTGCTGGCGTTCGGGGGGACCTTCTTTCTCGGCCCGACGCTGGTGCTGGGCATCAGCGGGGTGATCAGCAACCCGCGCAACATGGTCAGCTTTTCCGTGCTGTTCGGGATCACCCAGAACGTCGGCAGTCTGATCGGCTCGGCGCTGCTGGGCACTTTTCAGGTCTGGCGCGAGAAGTTTCACTCAGCGCACATCGTCGAGCACGTCACGCTCCTCAACGCGCAGGTCCAGTCGCGCCTGCAAAGCGCCAGCGGCGCGTACATTTCCGCCATCGCCGATCCGTCGGCACGCACCAATCAGGGCATTCGCTCGCTGGCCACGGCGGCCACGCGCGAGGCCAATACGCTGGCCTACAACGACGTCTTCATGCTGATTGCGCTGATCGCCGTGCTGACAGCGATCTGGATCACCAGCCGGGCAACCTGGCTGTGGATCACCACCGAGCCGGTCGCGCCTTTTACACCGGCGACGCCAGGCGCATCTCCCGTTCAACCTTCCGGTACTCCTTCTTCATGACTGAACCTGGCAATCCTTCTGGCAGCACTTCCGGCGCTTCGTCGGCGCCCAATCAGGCAGCGTCGGCAGGGCCAGCCCCGGCCCCGGCGGTCATGCCGGCCACGACCCAGCCTCGGTCGGCACGCATCAGGCTGGTGTCATCGATTCTGTTCGGCGGCGTTGCGCTGGCCGGCGTGCTGATTGTGCTCTACGCCTGGCAGCTGCCGCCGTTCAGCAGCCCCATCGAAAGCACCGAAAACGCACTGGTGCGCGGTCAGACCACCCTCATCGGTCCGCAATTGAGCGGTTACGTCTACGAGGTGCCGGTTCAGGATTTCCAGTGGGTGAAGGAGGGCGACCTGCTGGTCCGGATCGACGACCGGATCTATCAGCAGCACCTGGACCAGGGGCTGGCGCAGCTGGGCATTCAGAAAGCTGCGCTGGACAATAACCTGCAGCAACGTCGCAGCGCCGAAGCGACCATCGTTCAGCGCCAGGCCGCGGTCGCCAACGCGCTGGCGCAGAGCGACAAGGCCGCGGCGGATCTGCGTCGCAGCTCGGCGCTGGTCACGGACGGCTCGGTGTCGAAAAGCGAACTGGACGTCACCCGTGCCGCCGACGCTCAGGCCCGCGCGGCGCTGGCCGAAGCGCGCGCGTCGCTGGAAATTTCCCGCCAGGACCTGCAGACCGTGATCGTCAATCGCGGCTCGCTGGAGGCGTCGGTCAAGAATGCCGAAGCGGCGATCGAGCTGGCGCGTATCGACCTCAGCAACACGCGGATCACGGCGCCGCGCGACGGTCAGTTGGGGCAGATTGGCGTGCGCCTGGGCGCGTACGTCAACTCCGGTGCTCAGTTGATGGCATTGGTGCCGCGTCCCCGCTGGATCATCGCCAACATGAAAGAAACCCAGATGGCCAACGTGCGCCTTGGACAGCCGGTGAGCTTTACGGTCGATGCGCTCGAAAACCGCAAGATGCGAGGGCGGGTACAACGAATCTCGCCTGCGGCAGGCTCCGAATTCAGCCTGTTGCCGGCCGACAACGCCACTGGCAACTTCGTCAAGATCGCCCAGCGCATTCCGGTGCGCATCACGATCGACAACGATCAGGACGATGTCGATCGGTTGCGCCCGGGAATGTCGGTGGTGGTCAGCATTGACACCAGCCAGGACGGCCCGGTGCCACCGGACCCAGTCGACGGCACGGTGGATTCGCCGCGCTGACCGTCCGGCGCGGTCGGGCTAGACCATGCGTCGCACCGTGTTGTCTTTGCGCACGAAGTGATGCCAGATCGCGGCGATCACGTGCAGGCCGATCACGTAGTAGAAGATCGTCCCCAGCAGCACGTGGTAGTGCTCCAGGTTTTCGGCGGTCTCTTTGGAGATGTCGAACGGCGCCGGGATCGCCAGTGAAGTGAGCGGAACCGGCAACGCGCCGCGCTCCAGGAGGACGGTAAAAAGCCCCAGCAAAGGCTGCGCGAACAGAAAGGCATAAAGCAGATAGTGCGACAGCGTCGCTGCCAGCCGCAGCGCACCTTCCAGCGGCGGAGTGATGCCCGGAGGTGCGTGGCGGTGGCGCTCGGCCACGCGGAAAAACGCCATGATCAACACCACGATGCCTACCCAGAAATGCGTTTGCACGACGAACGTGCGCGGGTCGCTGCCCCGGGCAAACTGGCTGCGGCTGAGGATCAGGGCATAGGCCAGCACGATCAGGATCGCCATGACCCAATGAAACCAGCGGGCTTTGTAACTGTAGCGTTCGGGGTTGGAAGGTGTACTCACGGTCAGGCCTCTCGTTTTGATTTTTCTGGTTCTGCTGCGCCGTTGATAACCCAATGCGATGGTACTGTCGAGCCGGCGGGGACTTAGCGTCGACTTTGCAAGCTGCCAATGATACAAATTGTTTCTAACAATACATGAGATGTATCATCCAAATAAACATGGATAAATCAGCGCCCGTGAATATCTCAGTCCATTGTTCTGTCTGTTCGATAGTTTAATGAGGGTCCTAACTTTCACCCGTTTGAAGTTATCCGAAAAACGACTGTTAATGTTTTAAAGGACCTTTATCGAGAGAACGATGGACCGTTAGGCAGACCGCGTTATTAATCATTGAAAATCCCTCGATTCGGATTTGACAGCGCATCCGCATGGATCCATCTTTATCCCCCGAAGGCTGGAAGTCCCGGCCTGGCAGTCCATTCGGGCTGGCAGTTTGCCTGCTGTTCGCCAGAGTTTTCGCTTAAGTTTCGTATGATCAAGAGGCGCTTCGACATGGAAGTTTCGGTATTCGTTCGTCTGCAAGAAAGTATCTGTACAAGACGCTTTGTACGCCGGTTATTTTCGTTCCATGAATCGCGCTTTTATAAAACCCGTCACCGGCAGCCTGACGTTCACTTCGTGACGGGCCACTGGAGATGTCACTACGTGGACCCGTTCGCCCGGAAAATTTGCATATGAAGAAAGTCGTCATCACCGGTGCCGGGAGTGGAATCGGCATGGCTACGTCGATTGCCTGCGTCAGTGCAGGTTTCTACGTGATTGCGGCAGACAGCGACCGAGTGGGGCTCAAAACGTTACAGGCGCAGCTGCCGGTCCATCGGCTGGAAACCCATCTGGTCGACTTGTCCGGCACGCAGCTCAGCCAAGGGTTCATCAGCGATCTCTACGCCACCCACAAACATCGCACCCTGCATGCGCTGGTCAACAATGTCGGCGCGCAAACTGGCCAGGGCCGCGCGGCGTACAGCGAGCAGGACATCGCGGCGTTGCATGAGGTGAATTTCACTTCGCTGATGAATCTGTCATCCGATTTCGCCCGACAGGAACCCGATGCCCCGCATACGCGCAGCATCGTCAACATCAACGCTGCGAGCGAAGGCGCGGGCGAGGAGGCCTTTTATCATGCAACCGGCGCCCGGATGATCGACCTGACCCGCGCCAATGCATGGAGTTTCGGGCCCAGGGTGCGCGTCAATGCGGTGTCTTCGCCGCTGAATCCGGACGCCTTCGCGGCGAAGCAAAGCGTCGAAAACTGGCTTGGGCAACCTGCGTACGAGCACGAGCGACAGCGATTCGCCACTACCTCCTTCCAACCAGGCGCCGTGGCCGATGCGGTCATGTTCCTGCTGTCCGAGCACAGCCACCCACTGACGGGAAAAGTCATTGTCGCGGGCAATGCCACTCACCCTTTCTAGCGATCAGGAACCCGAGGCCCCTCGGATTTCAGGGAGAACACCATGCAACGCAAAAAGCTGCTTATCGTTGGAGCAGGCAGGCTGTGCCTGCAGATCCTGCAGGTCCTGGCCCCGCGCAATCAGTTCGAATTTCACGTAGCAAGCCGCGATCTGGAACAGGCCACGCGGCTGTGCAATCTGGTACGCCAGGCGGCGTTGCAGCTGAATGTGGTGGTTCAGATTCGCGGCTGGGCGATGGACCTGCGGGACGCCTGCATCGGCTGCAATGCCGAAACGCTCTCGAAGATCAAACCGGACATCGTCCTCAACTGCGCCTCGCTTCAGTCGACATCCGAGCTCACGGCCCTGGACAAGGAAAAATTCGACGCGCTGGACCAGGCCGGCTTCGGACCCTGGCTGCCGTTGCATCTGGCCCCGGCTTACGCCTTGATGCGTGCAGTCAAACAGTCTTGCCCCAAGGCATTGGTGGTCAATGCTGCGTATCCGGACGCTGTCAACGCTGTACTTTACAAGGTCGGCATGGCCCCGGATGTCGGTATCGGCAACATCGCCAATCTGGTTCCCGCCACCCGTTGCGCCATCGCTCGTCTGTCTGGCTCCGATCCGGTGAAGGTGTGCGTCAAGCTGGTCGGTCACCACTATTTCAGCCAGTACGTGCCGCGCTTCGGGCTGCCGGTCGATGCGCCGGAGCAGGGTTGCAGCCTGAGTTACTGGATCGACGGCCACGAATACACGGACGAATGGAGCGAGGAGGTGATCTTCGGTTGCGTGGCCGACGAATTTCGACGACTGGGCGGTGTGGACGCCCATTACCTGACGGCGATGTCGGCCGTCGCAGTGCTGGAAAACCTCTATTCGGACATCGAGGTGCGCGTCCACGCGCCAGGCCCGCACGGATTGCCGGGCGGTTACCCGATCAAGGTCGGCATGGGCAAAGTGTTGCTGGATCTGCCGTTCGGGGTGCGTCGCGAGGAGGCGATTCAGGTCAATGAGGCCGGCCAGCGACAGGACGGCATCCAGTCGATCCTGGCCGATGGCACGGTTGTGTTCGGCGACAAGCAATGCGAGCTGATGCGCAAGCTGTTGAATTTTCGCATGACGGACATGAAGGTCGGTGATGCGGCCGAGTGGGCGCGGGAACTGGCCTGCAAATTCCGCGCATATGCCCAGGATTCGCGACAGACCGCCAGCCACCTCCCGGTTGGCGGCTCCCCTGCATTTGCCCGGTGAGCGATGAACGCCGAATCATTCGGATCGGCGCGCGGCAAGACGCAAAAAACCATGGAACCTGGCCCGGTCTCAAGCTTCTTATCTCTTGTTCAGGATGATTGCGGCAGGTGTCGCGGCAGAACATGAGAGAGCCCTTGCATGAGCGATATCCACATCGGCATTTCCGGCTGGCGCTATGAGCCGTGGCGAGGCGACTTTTACCCTGAAGGCCTGGCCCAGAAGAACGAGCTGAAGTTCGCCTCCCGGGCGGTCAACAGCATCGAAATCAACGGCTCGTTCTATTCCCTGCAGTCGCCAGACCTGTACGCGCGCTGGTATGCCGATACGCCCAAGGGGTTTGTCTTCAGTGTTAAAGCCCCTCGGTATATCACCCATGTCCGCCGCCTGAAGGACATCGAAGAGCCCTTGGCGAACTTCTTTGCGTCGGGCATCTTTCGGCTGCGCGAGAAGCTGGGCCCGATTCTCTGGCAATTCCCACCGGCATTCAAATTCGACCCCGAACGTTTCGAGACCTTCCTCAGCCTGCTGCCCCATGACGGCAAGTCCGCCAAGGCCCTCGCCAAAAAGTGTGCGGCGCGGATGGAGAAGCCGGGGTATCTGGACATCCCGACCAAAGCCAGGCTGCGCCACGCGGTGGAAATCCGTCACGAAAGTTTTGCCGTGCCGGCGTTCATCGAGCTGCTGCGCAAGTACAAGGTTGCGCTGGTGGTGGCCGACACCGCCGGCAAATGGCCGTATCTGGAAGACCTGACCAGCGATTTCGTTTACCTGCGTCTGCACGGCGACAAAGCGTTATACGCCAGCGGTTACACACCGTCAGCGCTGAAACACTGGGGCGACCGGATCGACACGTGGCGCCAGGGCGCCCAGCCCGAAGACGCGCACGTCGCGCTGGACAAAGCGCCTAAGGCGCGCAAATCCCGAGACATCTACTGCTATTTCGACAACGACCTCAAAGTCCGTGCGCCTTACGACGCGCACACCTTGCTGGAGCGTTTCGAGCTGGCCGATGCATTGGAAGTCGCGCCCGGCGATCTACGAGGAGTGAGCTTTTGACCAGCGCCCTGATTCCTGACGAGATCGGCGGTCGACGTCAAAGCGCCTCGACCGTCGTCACGCTCAATATCCTGACCATGAACATGCACATGGGCTTCGGCTTTCTCAATCGGCGGTTCATTCTGCCCGAGCTGCGCGATGCCGTGCGCAGCGTGTCGGCCGACGTGGTGTTCCTGCAGGAGGTCCATGGCGAGCACCAGGATCATGCGCAGAACGTGAAAAACTGGCCGACCACCTCGCAGTACGAATTCCTCGCCGACAGCATGTGGAAGGATTTCGCCTACGGACGCAACGCCGTTTACCCACAAGGGCATCACGGCAACGCGTTGCTGTCCAAGTACCCGATCGTGCGCCATGAAAACCTCGACATCTCGATTCTCGGCACCGAAGAACGCGGCCTTCTGCATTGCGTCCTGCAGGTGCCGCACTTTGGCGAGGTGCATGCGGTCTGCGTGCATCTGGGGCTCAAGGAACATCATCGCCAGCAGCAGCTCACTCTGCTTGCCGAACTGGTCGGTCGCCTGCCGCCAGAGGCGCCGGTGATCATCGCTGGCGACTTCAACGATTGGCGCAAGAAGGCCGATGCCGTGTTGACGCCAACAGGGCTGCGCGAAGTGTTCGTCGAGGCGTTCGGGGCGCCTGCGAAAAGTTTTCCGGCACGGTTCCCCTTGCTGCGCCTGGACCGTATCTACGTGCGCAATGCGCGAGTCAGGACGCCCAAGGTTCTGTCGAACCGGCCCTGGTCGCATCTTTCCGATCATGCGCCTTTGGCGGTGGAGGTGACGCTATGAAGGCTTTCAGTGACATGTGTGGCGTCTGGCAAGACGGCAATTCGGTGGAGTTGCTGATCAATGGCGAGGACTTCTTCGCCCGGGTCTTCGACAGCATTCGCGCTGCCCGGCAGGAAGTCCTGCTGGAAACCTTCATCATTTTCGAAGACCGCGTCGGCGAGGGCCTGCAACAGGCGGTCATCGAGGCGGCTCGTCGTGGGGTGCGCGTGGTCATTACCGTCGATGACTATGGCACCAGTGATCTGAGTTCCGAATTCGTCGCGCAGATGATCGAGGCGGGCGTACAAATCCAGCTGTTCGACCCGCGCCCCAAACTCATGGGCATGCGCACCAACCTGTTCCGCCGCCTGCACCGCAAGGTGGTGGTCATCGACGCCGAACTGGCGTTCATGGGCGGCATCAATTACAGCGTCGACCACATGGCCGACACCGGCATCACCGCCAAGCAGGATTACGCCGTGCTCGTGCGCGGGCCGATCGTTGCCGACATTTACCGCTCGACGTTGAACATGCTCGGCCCGGCCGTGCGCAAGACGTTCACGCCGCTCAAACCGGTGACCCGTCAGGCGGGCAGCGCGCGGATGCTGATGGCCGAGCGTGACAACCGCCGACACACCACCGACATCGAAGAGCAGTATTTGCTGGCGATGCGCAACGCGACCCAGCGCATCACCATCGCCAACGCGTATTTCTTCCCCAGCTACCGCTTCCTGCGTGAGCTGCGCAACGCCGCGCGGCGCGGGGTGAAGGTCACGTTGATTCTGCAAGGTCAGCCCGACATGCCGTTCGTGCGCATGTGCTCTCGGCTGACCTACACCTGGCTGCTGCGCGAAGGCGTGGTGATCCATGAATACAAACAGCGCGCGTTGCATGGCAAGGTCGCACTCATCGATCACGAGTGGTCGACGGTGGGCTCCAGCAATCTTGACCCCTTGAGCCTGGCGCTGAATCTGGAAGCCAATCTGTTCATTCGCGATCACGCACTTAATCAGCGCCTGCACGAGCACTTGCGGGATCTGGCCCTTGCGCACAGCAAGCAGGTCAATCTCAAAGGCCTGGCCAAGGGGCAGTGGTGGCGTGCGCCGATGATTTTTTTCAGCTTCCACTTCCTGCGCCACTTTCCTGCGATTGCCGGGCTGTTTCCGGTGCATGGCCCACGCCTGAAGCCGGTGCGGGCGCCGGAGGTGATTCCAGAAGCGGCGGAATTGAAAAACGAGCTGTCGGCCGATCAGGAGAAGTCGCTATGAATGGAGTCTCACAAGCCCCGACCCGCGAACAGAATCAGGAGCACAACGGCAAGAACCGGCCCTGGCTGACGTGGGCCAAGCGCGGAGTGACAGTGTTTTTCTTCATTGCGGTGCCGGTCTTGCTGTTCACCCTGATGAAGAACCTGGACTGGAAAGAGGTCAGCCATGCGCTGCAGTCCTACAAGGCGAGCACGCTGGTGCTGGGCTTTCTGATTGCAGCGGGCAGTTACCTCACCTATTGCGGTTTCGATGTGCTGGCCCGGCGTTACACCGAGCACAAACTGTTGGTCTCTCAGATCGTGCCGGTGACGTTCGTCTGCTACGCCTTCAACCTCAACCTCAGTTCATGGGTAGGCGGCATCGCGCTGCGTTATCGGCTGTATTCGCGGCTCGGGCTCGACGTGCCGACCATTACGCGCATTCTGAGCCTGAGCCTGATCACCAACTGGTTGGGCTACATGCTGCTGGCAGGCTTTGTGTTCGCCGGTGATTTCATCGATCTGCCCGATGGCTGGAAGATAGGCGACACGACGTTGCAGTTGATCGGCTTCGTGTTGCTGGCGGTGTGTTTCAGCTATTTCCTCGCCTGCCGTTTTTCGAAGCGCAGGACCTGGACCATTCGCAAGCAGCAACTGGTCCTGCCGTCACTCAATCAGGCGCTGCGTCAGGCCTTGCTCGGCGCGCTGAACTGGGGACTGATGGCGCTGCTGATCTACGTGCTCCTGCCGGAAAAAGCATTCTATCCCGCTGTGTTGGGGATTCTTCTGATCAGCAGCATCGCCGGGGTGATCGCCCACATTCCTGCGGGGCTCGGCGTGCTTGAAACCGTATTCATCACGCTGATGCAGCATCAGTTCAGCAAGGGGCAACTGCTCGCCGCGCTGATCGGCTACCGGGTGATCTACTTCCTGATCCCGCTGATGCTGGCGGTGGTGGTGTATCTGGTGCTGGAAAAGCGCGCCAAAGCCATGCGCAGCAAGAACGAAGCGCGCCGGGAAGGATGACTGCGAAACGCCTGATGCGCTGCGGTCAGACTTGTGGACCGGTTTGCTTGCGATGACTGTATTCCGGTCATTGCAGGTGCAGCGGACTTACCGGCCTCTTCGCGGGCAAGCGCGCTCCTACAGAGGTTGTGCGACGCGGATTGGTTTCGGCACTAGGGCACAAATCCTGTAGGAGCGAGCGTGCTCGCGATGACGATATTCCGGTCATTACCTATGCATCGGACACACCGGCCAATTCGCGAGCAAGCTCACTCCCACAGGGATCTGCGGGCACTCCCGAATGCTCCGGCCAGAGAAAGAACTCCGTGGCGGCAGCTTGCTGGCGCCACAATGGACCGGGTCACCGCGATCAGTCCTTGCCTGCAAACATTCTCACCGCATCCACCGCGTCATTGGTTCCGGCGCTGATCTGCACGATCGCGCTACCGGCCTGATCCGCAAGGTCCACGCCCTTGGCCGCGTTGGTCCGGGTGTTGTCCATGCTGACGATGGCCTGGCGCGTCTCGTTCTGGATGACCTGAATCATTTCCGAGATCTCCTGCGTCGAGCGACTGGTGCGGCCTGCCAGTTGGCGAACTTCATCGGCCACCACGGCGAATCCGCGCCCCTGATCGCCTGCCCGCGCGGCTTCGATCGCCGCGTTGAGGGCGAGCAGGTTGGTCTGGTCGGCAATGCCGTGGATGGTGTTGACGATGGCCGTGATCTGCTCTGAGCGCTCGCCCAGTTGACCGATGATCCGCGATGAATCATCGATGTTCTGCGAAATCTGGCGCATTTCGCTGGCGGCCTGCTGGATCACCTGCGTGCCTTGCTCAGCGTATTTCTGGGTCTGCACCGAAATGTGATACGCCTGCGCCGCGCTGTGGGAGTCCTGCTCGTGTTTCTCGATACGTGCCGTGACGTCAGAGGCGAACTTGACGACTTTGCACAGCTTTCCGCAGGCGTCATACACCGGGTTGTAGGACGCTTCCAGCCAGAGTGTCTGACCATGCTTGCCGACGCGCTTGAACTGGCCGCTGAAGAATTCGCCTTTGTTCAGCTGACGCCAGAAATCCTGGTATTCGCCGCTGCTGACCAGTTCGGCGGGGCACAGGATCCGGTGGTTTTTGCCCAGCAGTTCCTGACGGCTGTAGCCCATCAGCCGCAGCAGGTTGTCGTTGGCCGCGATGATCTGACCATCGAGGCCGAACTCGATGACCGCCATGGCCCGGTCAATGGCCTGGAGTTTGTTCTGCGACTCGCGCTCGTTCTGAAGTTTTTCCGTCACGTCCACGGCGTATTTGACGATCTTGATCACCTTGCCCTCGGCATCCTTGATCGGGTTATAGCTGGCCTCCAGCCACACCGTGCGTCCGTCACCCGCCACCCGTTGAAAGGTCGCCGACACGAACTCGCCCGTGCGCAGCCGCGCCCAGAGCTGCGAATACTCGCTGCTGCGCACGTATTCGGCGGTGCAGAAGATGCGATGTTCCTTGCCGATCACCTGCTCGGGGCGGTAGTGCATGACGCGGTAGAAGTTGTCGTTGGCGCTGAGCACAACCCCGTGCAGGTCGAACTCGATGCTGGCCATCGAGCGGTTGATCGCTTCCAGCAGGCTGGTTTGATGGGAGACAGTGTGTTGCAGGGTCTGGATGACTTTATTCTTGGACGAGTCGAAAAACATGATGGCGGCTCTCGCAGGTGGAACGACGGAGCGGTCGTGTTCCCTGACCCTGTGAGCGCGGTGATGGCTCAACTGCCGTTTCCGTGAGCAGCGCAGATATCATCACAAACGTGATATCAAAAAGCTACTTACATCTTGTACAGCTCGTCGGTTTTGTACAAGGTTGGTCAAGCGGCGTCGAATTCTGCACCCGCCATTCTCACCGAACTGGCCGAGCGCTCGGCTGTTCAATCCTCGAAACCCACCTGTTCCGACATCTCGTCCACCTTCAACTCCAGCCGGTACGCCACGGCGATGAACAGTGCCTGGCACAGGCACAGCGTGGCGCTCAGGGAGCGGAAGGCGAACGAGCTGCCTTCGTTGACCAGCAGCACCGAGTTGGCGCGCTTGGCCAGCGGCGACAGGTTGCTGTCGGTAATGATCAGCGTCTTGGCCTGATGGTGTTGCGCGATGCGCAGGCAGTGCTGGGTTTCCTTGCCATACGGCGTGAAGCTGATGGCGATGACCAGATCGTTGGCGCGCACGCTGCGCATCTGCTCGCGGTAACTGCCGCCGAGTCCGGAAATCAGGTGAATGCGTTTGTTGGTGTGCTGCAGGTTGTAAACCAGGTAATCGGCCACGGCGAACGATCGGCGCACGCCGACCACATAGATATTGTCGGCATTGACGACCAGGTCGACGGCCTTCTCGAACGCTTCGTCGTCCAGTTCCAGCGCCAGCCGCTCGAGCCCGGACAGCGTGGCGTTCACGCATTCGCGCGCCAGGTCGCCGCCGCTGGCTTTCTGCGATTTGTTGGCGATCATGCTGCGAATACGCTGTTGGTAGTTCTGCACCGGCGTTGCCTTGTGCGTATACGCCTCGCGGAACAACGACTGCATTTCGCTGAAACCGCTGAAACCGAAGCGCTGGGAAAACCGCACGATGGCCGACGGATGCACCTCGCATTCACGGGCAATGTCGCTGATGCGGTCGACCATGATCCGATCACTCTGCTGGCTCATGTAACTGGCAATCCGCTTGAGCTGACGAGGCAGACTTTCGTACTCGGCGGTGATCAGCTTGAGCAAGGCGTCAGCCGTGTCCGGCGCGATGATGGGCGACGCAGCGCTGTCGTCGGTCTCGGGCAGGGAGGGCTGATCGGTGCGAGGCATACGGATGGATCCTTTGGCTTGTTCTTGTAAACGCGGCTGGCAGTTTAGCGTGGCTTGGCTGCGACTTGCCTCTGTTTAGCACGAAGGATGGGCATTTGCGCAAAGTGGAAAAAATATTCTACTTGAAAAAAATATAGAAAAAATCATTGCTCCTTGCCTTGCAGCGTTCTAGTCTGCATTCACGAACAGGGCTTCTCGCAAGCCCGGGCTTAATAAAAATAAAAGGAGCCAGCATGGGCCAGACTCGTTTTGCCAGCGCACGCCAACTGGACGTGATTTGCCTCGGACGTCTGGGCGTCGATCTTTACGCGCAGCAGATCGGCGCGCGTCTGGAAGATGTCGGCAGCTTCGCCAAATACCTGGGTGGGTCGTCGGCCAACATCGCGTTCGGCACCGCACGGCTGGGCGTCAAGTCGGCCATGCTGACCCGCGTTGGCAATGACCACATGGGCCGCTTCCTCGTCGAGTCCCTGGCCCGCGAAGGCTGCGACGTCAGCGGCATCAAGGTCGACCCCGAGCACCTGACCGCGATGGTGCTGCTCGGTATCAAGGATCGCGAAACCTTTCCCTTGGTCTTCTACCGCGAAAACTGTGCCGACATGGCGCTGCAGGCCGAGGACATCGACGAGGCGCAGATTGCCTTGAGCAAAGCGTTGCTGATCACCGGCACGCATTTCTCCACCGATCAGGTGTTCAAGGCCAGCAGCCAGGCGCTCGACTATGCCGAGAAGCACGACGTCAGGCGTGTGCTGGACATCGACTATCGGCCGGTGCTGTGGGGCTTGACCGGCAAGGCCGATGGTGAGACCCGGTTCGTGGCCGACCAGAAGGTCAGTCAGCATGTGCAACGTATCTTGCCGCGCTTCGACCTGATCGTCGGCACCGAGGAAGAATTCCTGATCGCCGGCGCAGCCACCGATCTGCTGACCGCGTTGCGCACGGTGCGCGGGCTGACCGACGCAACACTGGTGGTCAAGCTGGGGCCGCAAGGCTGCACGGTGATCCATGGCGCGATTCCATCACGACTGGAAGACGGCGCGATTTACCCCGGTGTACGCGTGGAAGTCCTCAATGTGCTTGGCGCCGGCGATGCCTTCATGTCGGGGTTTCTCAAGGGCTGGCTCAACGAAGACAGCGACGAGCGCTGCTGCCAGTTGGCCAATGCCTGTGGCGGCCTGGTCGTGTCGCGCCATGCCTGTGCGCCGGCGATGCCGACCCTGGCCGAGCTGGATTATCTGTTCAGCAGTCCGGTGCCGATCACCCGGCCTGATCAGGACGCGGTGCTGCAGCGTCTGCACCGGGTCAGCGTGCCACGCAAGCAATGGCAGCAGCTGTTCATTTTTGCGTTCGATCATCGTGGGCAATTGGTCGAGCTCGCCCAGAAGGCCGGGCGCGACCTGGCCTGCATCGGTCAGCTCAAGCAATTGTTCATTCAGGCGGTCGAGCGTGTCGAGGCGGATCTGCGCAAGCGCGGCATCGCCGCCGATGTCGGTCTGCTGGCGGACCAGCGCTTTGGTCAGGACTCGCTCAACGCCGCCACCGGCCGGGGCTGGTGGATCGCCCGGCCGGTGGAGGTGCAGGGCTCGCGGCCACTGGCGTTCGAGCATGGCCGCTCGATCGGCAGCAACCTGCAGACGTGGCCCCAGGAGCAGATCATCAAATGCCTGGTGCAATACCATCCGGACGACGAGTCGATGTTGCGTCTGGAGCAGGAAGCGCAGTTGATGGGGCTGTATCAGGCGTCTCAGGCCAGCGGTCATGAATTGCTTCTGGAAGTCATCCCGCCCAAGGATCACCCTTCAACGCACCCGGATGTGATCTATCGCGCGATCAAGCGCCTCTACAACCTCGGCATTTACCCGGCGTGGTGGAAGATCGAATCCCAACCCGCTCACGTCTGGGAGCAACTCGATGCGCTGATCCAGGCGCGTGATCCGTACTGCCGCGGCGTGGTGCTGCTGGGGCTCAATGCGCCGGCGGAAACCCTGGCCGCGGGTTTTCGTGAAGCCAGCCAAAGCACCACGTGCCGGGGATTTGCCGTGGGCCGGACGATTTTTCACGAGCCCAGCCGTGCGTGGCTGGAAGGCGAAATCGACGACGCCGGGCTCATCAGTCGGGTGCAGAGCACGTTCGGTTTCCTGATCGAGTCCTGGCGTGATGCGCGGGCGTGAGCCGGGCGCAGTCGGTATTTTCAATACGCGATAACAACAAAAAGGTGCAGCCATGCCCGCTTCCGCAATCCGAATTGGCATCAACCCGATTTCCTGGAGCAACGACGACCTGCCCGCGCTGGGAGGAGAAACACCGTTGAGCACGGCGCTGAGCGAAGGCAAGGAAATCGGCTATGCAGGCTTCGAGCTCAACGGCAAGTTCCCCAAGGACGCCAAGGGCGTGGCCGATGTGCTTCGGCCTTACGGTCTGGCGCTGGTCTCGGGCTGGTATTCGAGCCGGCTCGCCAGCCGCTCGGTGGCCGAAGAGATCGAAGCCATCGCCAGCCATGTCGAGCTGTTGAAGCACAATGGCGCCAGCGTGCTGGTGTATGGCGAAGTCGCCGACTCGATTCAGGGGCAACGCATCCGGCTGGTCGAGCGCCCGCGCTTTCACAGTGACACCGCCTGGCAAGTGTACGCCGACAAGCTGACCGAGCTTGCGCGCTTCACGCTGTCGCAAGGCGTGCGTCTGGCTTATCACCATCACATGGGGGCGTATGTCGAATCACCCGATGACATCGATCAATTGATGGCCCGCACCGGCAGCGAAGTCGGGCTGTTGTTCGATTCGGGCCATTGCTACATGGGCGGCGGCGATCCGCTGCAAGTGTTGCGCAAGCACATCGACCGGGTCTGTCACGTGCACTTCAAGGATGTGCGCAAACCGGTCGTGCAACTGGCGCGCAACAACCTCTGGAGTTTCCCGGACTGTATCGTCAACGGCACGTTCACGGTGCCCGGCGATGGCGACATCGATTTCGCCGCGTTGCTCGAGGTGTTGATGCAGGCCCGTTACGAAGGCTGGCTGGTGGTCGAAGCCGAGCAGGATCCGGCCGTTGCGCCCAGTTACGTGTACGCGAAAAAAGGCTTCGAGACGCTGCGCAATCTGCTGGCCGCCGCACACGAACACAACCCTGCACAAAGGAGCCTGTGAGCATGAATCTTCTCGTCAAGAGCAAGGCCGAAGGCCGCGATGTCGTGGCGCTGGCCGAGGGCGTGCTGGAATACGTCGGTTTTTCTGCCCATCGCCTGACGGTGGGCGAACGGCTGCCGGTCAGCTGCGGTGACAAAGAAATCTGCCTGGTGTTGCTCAGCGGACGTGTCAGCGTCAGCGGCGAATCGCCGGGGCAGGGCAGTTTCAGCTGGGAGAACATCGGTGATCGGCAGTCGGTGTTCGATGAAAAATCGCCCTTTGCCGTTTATCTGCCGCCTGACAGCCAGGCGCAGGTCACGGCCCTCAGTGCCGTTCAAATTGCGGTGTGCGCAGCGCCCGGCGATCGTTCCAAGGGGTTGCCAGCGCGGCTGATCCGGCCTGAAACCATGAAGCGCAGTGTGCGCGGCAAATCGGCGAACACCCGCTACGTCTGCGACATCTTGCCCGACAGCGAGCCTGCGCATTCGCTGCTGGTGGTGGAAGTGCGCACCCCGTCCGGGCACTCGTCCAGCTACCCGCCGCATAAGCACGACAAGGACGATCTGCCCCACGAAAGTTTTCTGGAGGAAACCTACTACCACCAGATCAGCCCGCCCCAGGGCTTCATTTTTCAGCGCGTGTACACCGACGATCGCAGCATCGATCAGGCCATGGCAGTGGAAAACAATGATCTGGTGACCGTGCCCAAGGGGTATCACCCGGTCAGCGTGCCCTATGGCTACGAGTCGTATTACCTGAATGTGATGGCGGGGCCCAAACGCGCCTGGCAATTTCACAACGATCCCGAGCATCAGTGGTTGCTGGATCTTTAACGCCATTTCTCAAGGAGCCACCATGAGCAACGCCCCGATTATCGGCCACTACATCAACGGCCAGGTGCACGACGCCAGCGAGCGTTTCAGCGATGTGTTCAACCCGGCCACAGGCGCAGTCCAGGCGCGGGTGGCGCTGGCCGAGCCGGTCACCATCGATCAGGCCGTGGCGGCGGCGCAGGCGGCGTTTCCGGCGTGGGCCGATCAGTCATCGTTGCGTCGCGCGCGGGTCATGTTCAAGTTCAAGGAACTGCTCGATCAGCACCACGATGAGCTGGCTGAGATTATCTGTCGCGAGCACGGCAAGGTGTTTTCCGATGCCAAGGGCGAGGTGGTGCGCGGCATTGAAATCGTCGAGTTCGCCTGTGGCGCGCCGAGTCTGTTGAAAAGCGATTTCAGCGACAACATCGGCGGCGGCATCGACAACTGGAACCTGCGTCAGCCGCTGGGCGTGTGCGCAGGCGTCACACCGTTCAATTTTCCGGTCATGGTGCCGCTGTGGATGATCCCCATGGCCCTGGTCACCGGTAACTGTTTCATCCTCAAGCCGTCCGAGCGCGACCCATCGGCGTCGTTGCTGATGGCGCGCCTGCTCCAGCAGGCGGGGTTGCCGGACGGCGTGTTCAACGTCGTTCAGGGTGACAAGGTGGCGGTGGACGCCTTGCTGCAGCACAAGGGCATCGAAGCGATTTCCTTCGTCGGCTCCACGCCGATCGCCGAGTACATCTACCAGCAAGGCACCGCTCAGGGTAAGCGCGTACAGGCGCTGGGCGGGGCGAAGAATCACATGATCGTCATGCCTGATGCCGATCTGGATCAGGCGGCGGATGCGCTGATCGGCGCCGCCTATGGTTCGGCCGGCGAGCGCTGCATGGCGATTTCCATTGCCGTGGTGGTGGGCGATGTCGGGCAGAAACTGATCGATGCGCTGTTGCCGCGCATCGATTCGCTCAAGGTCGGCAACGGCATGAACGCCGATTCCGACATGGGCCCGCTGGTCACGGCGGCGCACAAGGCCAAGGTGCAGGGCTACATTGATCAGGGCGTGAAAGAGGGCGCGAAGCTGATCGTCGACGGCCGCCCGTTCAATGTGCCGGGCGCCGAGAGTGGCTTTTTCGTCGGCCCGACGTTGTTCGATGACGTGACCCCGGACATGACTGTTTATAAGGAAGAGATTTTCGGTCCGGTGCTGGGCATCGTCCATGTGGCGGATTTCGCCGATGCGGTCGAGTTGATCAACGCTCACGAGTTCGGCAATGGGGTGTCGTGTTTCACCCGCGACGGCGGCATCGCCCGGGCGTTCGCTCGCAACATCAAGGTGGGCATGGTGGGCATCAATGTGCCGATTCCGGTGCCGATGGCCTGGCATTCGTTCGGCGGCTGGAAGCGCTCGCTGTTCGGCGACCATCACGCCTACGGCGAAGAAGGCCTGCGCTTTTACAGCCGCTACAAAAGCGTCATGCAGCGCTGGCCGGACAGCATCGCCAAAGGCGCAGAATTCAGCATGCCGACGGCGAAGTAAGCGTCTGAGCAGCGGAATGATCGTTCCCACGCTCCGCGTGGTAACGCCGCCACTGACGCTCCGCGTCAGACCATCGACGCGGAGCGTCCCGTGATGCGTTCTCACGCAGAGCGTGGGAACGATCAATGCGTGAGCCGAACCATCACCTCCAATAAAAACAAGGTGCAAGCATGACCACGACACGACTGACCATGGCCCAGGCTTTGGTGAAGTTTCTCGATAACCAGTACGTCGAAGTCGACGGCGTGCAGAGCAAATTCGTCGCCGGGGTGTTCACGATTTTCGGCCACGGTAACGTGCTAGGGCTGGGCCAGGCGCTGGAGCAGGACAGCGGCGATCTGGTCGTGCATCAGGGCCGCAATGAACAAGGCATGTGCCACGCCGCCATGGGGTTCGCCAAGCAGCACCTGCGGCGCAAGATCTACGCATGCACCTCGTCGGTGGGCCCGGGTGCCGCGAACATGCTCACCGCTGCGGCCACGGCGTCGGCCAACCGCATTCCGTTGCTGTTGCTGCCCGGCGATGTCTACGCCAGTCGTCAACCGGATCCTGTGTTGCAGCAGATCGAGCAATTCCACGACCTGAGCATCAGCACCAACGATGCGTTCAAGGCCGTCAGCAAATTCTGGGACCGCATCAACCGGCCCGAGCAATTGATGAGTGCCGCACTCAATGCCATGCGCGTGCTCACCGACCCTGCCGAGACCGGGGCGGTCACCCTCGCGCTGCCGCAGGACGTGCAAGGCGAGGCCTACGATTACCCCGATTCGTTTCTGCAAAAACGCGTGCATCGCATCGATCGCCGTCCAGCCACGGAGGCGATGCTCGCCGACGCCGTCTCGCTGCTCAGGGGCAAACGCAAGCCATTGTTGATTTGCGGGGGCGGCGTGCGTTACTCCGGCGCGGCGGCCGAATTGCAGGCGTTCGCGGAGCGCTTTGATATTCCGTTCACTGAAACCCAGGCCGGCAAGAGCGCGATTGTGTCCGCGCACCCGCTCAACATGGGCGGCATTGGCGAAACCGGTTCGCTGGCGGCCAATACGCTGGCGCGCGAGGCTGACCTGATCATCGGTGTCGGCACCCGTTACAGTGATTTCACCACCGGCTCGAAGTCACTGTTCCAGAATCCCGACGTGCAGTTTCTCAACCTCAATGTCGGCGCGTTCGACGTGCAGAAGCTCGACGGCGTGCAGGTGCTCGCCGACGCGCGCCTGGCGCTGCGCTCGATCGCCGGGCACATGGGCGATTATCGTGCGCAGTGGGGCGATCGACCTGCGCGGGCAAGGGCGGCGCTGGATGCGGAGGTTGATCGTTTATACGCCGTGGACTATCAGATCGAAGATTTCGAGCCTGAAGTCAGCGGCCATCTGGACCCGCAAGTGCTGCGCGATTTCATCGAGATGACCGGGTCGTGCCTGACCCAGAGCCGCGTGCTTGGCGTGCTCAACCAGCACCTGCCGGACGATGCGGTGATCGTTGCGGCGGCTGGGAGCCTTCCGGGCGATCTGCAACGGGCGTGGCGCAGCATGAGCGTGGACAGCTATCACGTCGAGTACGGCTATTCGTGCATGGGTTACGAGGTCAACGCCGCGCTCGGCGCCAAGATCGCTGCACCCGAGCGCGAGGTGTACGCACTGGTCGGCGACGGTTCCTACATGATGCTGCATTCCGAGCTTGCGACGTCGATTCAGGAGCGGCGCAAGATCAATGTGGTGCTGCTGGATAACATGGCGTTCGGCTGCATCAACAACCTGCAGATGGGCAACGGCATGGGCAGCTATGGCACTGAATTTCGCTTTCGCAATCCGGAGACGGGGCAGCTCGACGGCGACTTCGTGCCGGTAGACTTCGCCATGAGTGCAGCGGCGTACGGTTGCAAGACCTACACGGTCAAGACCGTCGAGGCGCTGGAGGCGGCGCTGGCCGATGCGCGCAAGCAGACGGTGTCGACGCTGATCGACATCAAGGTCCTGCCCAAGACAATGATCCATGGGTATTTGTCATGGTGGCGCGTGGGCGTGGCCGAGGTGTCGACCAGCGATAAAACCGCTGAGGCGCACGAGCGGCAAAAAGCGATGCTGGCAAAAGCCCGTAAATATTGATGAATGGTCGGTCGCGGGTAGGGCTCAACATTGTTTGCCGACTGACTCGGCCTCTTCCCGGCTGAAGCCGGTCCTACGAAAAGCGTGCAGCGTCTGCAGGACCGGCTTCAGCCGGGAAAAGGCCGGTGCATGGCGCAGATGCAATGTACAAAGGAGATCTCATGAAAATCGGACTCATCGGCTACGGCAAGGGCGGGCGCTATTTTCACGCGCCCTTGTTGGCCAGCCTGAACGGCGCAACGTTTGCGGGCGTGGTCACTCGCTCGCCCGAGCGTCGGCAGGACCTGCACAAGGACCATCCCAAAGTGCCGGCCTTCGACAGCCTGGCCGACATGGTGGCGGCCGGCATTGATGCGGTGGTGATTTCCACGCCGCTGGCTTCCCGGCGTGCGTTGATTCTGGAAGCCATCGAACTCGGCGTGCCCGTGGTCAGCGACAAGCCCTTTGCCCCGGATGCCCGGCAGGCACAGGAGCTGGTGGACGCTGCCGAGCGGCGCGGTGTGTTGCTGGGCGTCTATCAGAACCGCCGCTGGGACTCGGATTTTCTCACCGTACGCAAACTGATCGATCAGGGCGTGCTGGGCCGGATCAGTCGGTTTGAATCCCGGGTCGAGCGTTATTCGCCGGGCTCGGTGGGCAAGGAGAGCGGCGGTGGCATTCTGCGCGACCTGGGCAGTCACCTCGTCGATCAGGCGCTGCTGCTGTTCGGTCCGGTTACGCGGGTGTATGCCGAGCTTGAATTCGCCACCCCGGAGCAGAAGGTCGATCACGGCTTTTTCGTGTCGCTGACCCATGCCAGTGGTGTGATCTCGCATTTATGGGGCAATTGCCTGCAAAACGCCAAAGGTCCGCGTTTCCGGGTCAACGGCTCACAGGGCTGCTATACCGTTGAGGGCCTTGATGGTCAGGAAGAGGCCGCGCTGGCGGGGTTGTCGCCTAAATCCGAAGGCGATCGCTGGGGCGTTGAAGAGCACCGGCGCTGGGGCTGGTTCGAGCAGGGCGAACACCGTGAACGGGTGCCTTCGGAGCGCGGTTGCTGGCCGGAGTTCTATCGGCAATTGCAGGATGCCGTGATGAGTCAGGGCCGCAATCCGGTGGATGCCCGGGATGCCGTGGCGTCGGCCCGCGTCCTCGACGCCGCGCGGACCAGTGCGCTAGAGGGCAGGGTAGTAGGACTGTAGCGGCGCTGTAGCGGCGCTCAGCGGTCTGGATCGTCCACCGCAGCGGGCCCGTGCCTGCTGCCGGATCGAGCGAATGCACCTCGAAAAATGGAAATAGAAATAAATTCTAAAATCGGTTGAATTGGAAATTATTTTCCAATAGAGTCATTTCCAGGTTGCCGACTATCGACGTCCAGGCCCGGTGACGGAGCTGTTTCCAAGCCCACCGCATCAGGCTCGACGAGCGACACAAAAACAAGAAAGTCACAGCAGACAGGTACCGTCGATGAACATTCTCAAACATGCCACCCAGGCTTGCCGTTCAACCTCACACGCCGCCAGCGCCATCCTCCGCGCCGCCTCCCGCGTCACCGTCATCACTGCTCCTTTGCTCGATCGCGCGCTTGCCGCCGCTGCCCGAGTGCTGTGCGTCGAAAGCCACGGCGTGATGGTTTGCGGCGCGTCCGCTGCCTCGGTCGCGCACTTCACGAACCCGCATTTTTCCAGTCCGCAACAGTCGCTCTGAACACCAGCAGTCGTTAGCCAATTCACTACAACAACAAGAATTTGGAGAAAGACCGTTCATGAACATCAAGCTTAGCTTCACCTCCCTCGCACTGGCCCTGATGCTCGGCAGCGGCGTTACGCTGGCGGCCGATCTGAAAATCGGCGTGGCCATGTCGCAGTTCGATGACACCTACCTCACCTACATGCGCGAGGACATGGGCAAAAAAGCCAAGGCCATGGGCGGGGTCGATCTGCAGTTCGTCGACGGCCGCAACGATGTGAACAAACAGCTGGATCAGGTTCAGGAACTCATCGGCAAGAAAGTCGATGCCCTGATCGTCAACCCGGTCGACACCGCAGCGACTGCGCGCATCACCAAAGCCGCCACCGCAGCCGGCATTCCGCTGGTCTACGTCAATCGCCGCCCTGATGATCCGAAGCTTCCGGCGGGCGTGGCCTCGGTCACCTCCGACGACAAGGAAGCCGGTCGCATGCAGATGGAGTACCTGGCCAAGAAGCTGAACGGCAAGGGCAACATCGTGATTCTGCTGGGCGAGCTGTCGAACAACTCGACTCGCGACCGCACCGAAGGCGTGAAGGAAGTGCTGAAAAATTACCCCGACATCAAAGTGGCTGAAGAGCAGGAAGGCGCGTGGGGTCGGCAGAAAGGCATGGACATCACCAATAACTGGCTGACCCAGGGCCGTGATTTCAGCGCCGTCGTCTCCAACAACGATGAAATGGCCATCGGCGCATCCATGGCCTTGAAGCAGGCGGGCAAGAAACCCGGTGACGTCCTGGTCGCGGGAGTGGACGGCACGCCGGACGGGTTAAGGGCGGTGAAAAAAGGCGACCTGACGATTTCGGTGTTCCAGGACGGCAAAGGCCAGGGCGAAGGTTCCATCGATGCCGCCGTGAAACTGGCCAGAAAAGAGACGTTGCCCGAGCAGGCCATCGTGATCCCGTTCAGGCTGATCACCCCGGAAAACGTCAGCACGTTCAAGTAACCGCTCACCCGACGACGACTGACAGGATGCAGAGGGCGGCGCGCCGTCGCTCTGCTGCCGATGTCAACTGAGGAGCCTGGACCATGTTCGCTTCCGCTACTGCTTCGACCGCTCCGCGCAGCGATGCCCCGATGGAGTCGACGATCGTCGACGCCGAGCATCCGTACCTGCTGGAAATCACCAATATCAGCAAAGGATTTCCCGGGGTGGTGGCGCTGGACAACGTGCAACTGCGCGTGCGGCCCGGCAGCGTACTGGCGCTGATGGGCGAGAACGGGGCGGGCAAGTCCACCCTGATGAAAATCATCGCCGGCATTTACCAGCCCGACGCCGGCGAGATCTTCCTGCGCGGCAAGCCGGTGGTGTTCGACACGCCGCTGACGGCGCTGCAGTCGGGCATCGCGATGATTCACCAGGAACTCAACTTGATGCCGCACATGACCATCGCCGAGAACATCTGGATTGGTCGCGAGCAGCTCAACGGCCTGCACATGGTCGACCATCGCGCCATGCACCGCTGCACCGCGCAACTGTTGGAACGCCTGCGCATCAACCTCGACCCGGAGGAACAGGTCGGCAATCTGAGCATCGCCGAGCGGCAGATGGTCGAGATCGCCAAGGCGGTGTCCTACGATTCCGACGTGCTGATCATGGATGAGCCGACTTCGGCCATCACCGAAAAAGAAGTCGCCCACCTGTTTTCGATCATTGCCGACCTGCGCGCGCAGGGTAAGGGCATCATCTATATCACCCATAAAATGAACGAAGTGTTCGCCATCGCCGATGAAGTGGCGGTGTTTCGCGATGGCGCTTACATCGGCTTGCAGCGTGCCGACAGCATGAACGGCGACAGCCTGATCTCGATGATGGTGGGCCGCGAATTGACCCAACTGTTCCCCGAGCGCGAAACGCCGATCGGCGATCTGTTGCTGTCCGTGCGCGATCTCTCACTGCAAGGCGTGTTCGAAGGCGTGTCGTTTGACCTGCATGCCGGCGAAGTGCTTGGCATCGCCGGCCTGATGGGGTCGGGGCGCACCAATGTCGCCGAGACCCTGTTCGGCATTACGCCCAGCACGGCAGGGGAAATCATCCTTGACGGCGCGCCGGTCAGGATCGGCGACCCGCATCTGGCGATAGAAAAAGGCTTCGCGCTGCTCACCGAGGACCGCAAGCTCAGTGGTCTGTTTCCCTGTCTCTCGGTGCTGGAAAACATGGAAATGGCCGTGCTGCCGCATTACGTCGGCAACGGTTTCGTGCATCAGAAAGCGCTGCGCGTGCTGTGCGAAGACATGTGCAAGAAACTGCGGGTGAAGACGCCGTCGCTTGAACAATGCATCGACACCTTGTCAGGCGGCAATCAACAGAAAGCCCTGCTGGCGCGCTGGCTGATGACCAACCCCCGCGTGCTGATTCTCGACGAGCCGACCCGGGGCATCGACGTGGGCGCCAAGGCCGAGATCTACCGGCTGATTTCCCTGCTCGCCAGCCAAGGCATGGCGGTGATCATGATCTCTTCGGAATTGCCGGAAGTGCTCGGCATGAGTGACCGGGTGATGGTCATGCACGAGGGCGAAATGATGGGCACCCTGGACCGCGCCGATGCGACTCAAGAGCGTGTCATGCACCTGGCGTCCGGTAACGCTCTCCACTGAGCGGCGCACCCGCCGACTGCCGACGGCCCGTTTCGGGTCCGAACAAGAACAAGAGGCACGAATGAAGATGAACGCGATCCTGGAAAACAAACCCGCGCTGGCGCCCAATCGACATAAACGCCGGTGGCCGACCGAACTGAGCATTTTCCTGGTGCTGATCGGCATCGGCCTGATCTTCGAGGTCTTCGGCTGGGTGGTGCGCGACCAGAGCTTTCTGCTCAACTCTCAGCGTCTGGTGCTGATGATTCTGCAGGTGTCGATCATCGGCATGATCGCCATTGGCGTCACGCAAGTGATCATCACCACCGGCATCGACCTGTCATCGGGCTCGGTGCTGGCGCTAACGGCGATGATCGCGGCGAGCCTTGCGCAGTCCTCCGACTACAGCCGCGCGGTGTTTCCGTCGCTGACCGACCTGCCGGTCTGGATACCGGTGATCGCAGGTCTGGGCGTCGGCTTGCTGGCCGGTGCGATCAACGGCAGCATCATTGCCATCACCGGCATTCCGCCGTTCATCGCCACGCTGGGCATGATGGTGTCGGCACGCGGACTGGCGCGCTTCTATACCGGCGGTCAGCCGGTGAGCATGCTCAACGATTCCTACACCGCCATCGGACAGGGGGCCATGCCGGTGATCATTTTCCTGGTGGTGGCGGTGATCTTCCACATCGCCCTGCGCTACACCAAGTACGGCAAATACACCTACGCGATCGGCGGCAACATGCAGGCGGCGCGCACGTCGGGAATCAACGTCAAGCGTCATCTGGTGATCGTGTACAGCATCGCCGGGTTGCTGGCGGGCCTGGCCGGTGTGGTTGCCTCGGCTCGTGCGGCCACGGGGCAGGCCGGCATGGGCGTGTCCTATGAGCTGGACGCCATCGCCGCCGCGGTGATCGGCGGCACCAGTCTGTCAGGCGGGGTCGGGCGGATCACGGGAACGGTGATCGGTGCGCTGATTCTGGGCGTGATGGCCAGCGGATTTACCTTCGTGGGTGTCGATGCCTATGTACAAGACATCATCAAAGGGTTGATCATCGTCGTTGCGGTGGTCATCGACCAATACCGCAACAAGCGCAAACTCAAGCGCTGACGCCAAGATGAAGAGTGAAAAGGGCCTGGTTTCAGGCCCTTTTTGTTTTGCTGCGGATTTGAACCGAAGGTGAGGCGACCGGTCAGAGACCGTCGGTGCGAAAATGCCCCGGACACCGGTTTCACTCAATGCCACCGGGGATTACGGGGCTTGTTGAGCGAATCCTGATCAATTATGTTGCCGAGTACGGAACCCGGCCTTAGACTGCCGCCCCTCGTAAATTGAGTGCCAGGTGGCGCTTGGAGACTATGGCGCTTTCGTCGTTACGCTGAGGCGCTCCTTTAATTCGCCTTAATGCACGTTTTTTTATAGAGAAATCAATGACCAAGGAAAAGTTGCTGGCGATGCCGGCCGATGACTACATGAACGCCGAGCAGCACGCTTTCTTCACCGCGTTGCTGCAAGACATGAAAGTGGAAATCCATGAGCGCATCGAGCAAAGCCGTATTGCGATTGAAAGCCTGGACACCCCGGCCGATCCTGCCGATGCCGCTTCTGTGGAAGAAGAGCGCCACTGGCTGGTGAACGTGATCGATCGCGATCAGCGCATGCTGCCACAGCTGGAAATGGCCCTGACGCGCATTGCCGAAGACACCTTTGGCTGGTGCGACGACAGCGGCGAGCCCATTGGCCTCAAGCGCCTTCTGATCAGCCCGACCACCAAATACTGCATCGAAGCTCAAGAGCGTCACGAGCAGATCGATCGCCACCAGCGTCAGGCCTGACGATCCGGGTTCGGCTGCCCTATCCGCGCAGTCGAACCGCATGAACGGCCGCTTCCAGCCCGGAAAAATCCGACCGACTACCACCAACGGTTGATAGCGCATGGCCGCTATCTGGCGTTTAATGCTTTCAAAATAATGATAAGCAGGGTGGGTCAGGTATGGCTGCTGATGGAAGTATGGACACGTTCGCCCCGCAACCGGCCGCTGGCCGGCACACCGCCAGAGCCTGGCTGACGCCGACGCTGCAAAGTCTGGCCGTCGGCCTGTCGTTCATGGCCATGATCCAGGCCGACGCCCCTGTTTATCTCGCGCTGCCGTTGGCCTTGCTGGCGATCTGGCTGCCGCGTTTTTTCACGCCGCAGGCGCCCGTCGTCGAGCACGGCGATGGCGAAGAGGCGATCAACCGCCTGACCCGCGATCTTTCCCGCAGCACCAGCCACAATGCCTTGTCGGCCGCCGCCGTGGCGTTTTCCGTCAGGCAATTGGCGAGCAAGTTGCAGTCCCAGGTGGACGCGGCTGAACAGATCGTCAGCAGCGCCGATGTGATGATCGCCACCGAACGCGCAACCTCCGCACTGAGTCAGCAGGCGCTGGGCGCCGCCAGTCAGGCCCGGGAAAGCAGTGACGCCGGGCTGGCCGTGCTCAACCAGTCGATCGAGCTGATGCATCAGCTCAGCCAGCGCGCCGATGACAGCCGCCAGTTGATCGAGGCGCTCAGCCTGCGCAGCGAGGACATTCAGCGGGTGACGGCCGTCATTCAGTCCATCGCCAGCCAGACCAACCTGCTGGCGCTGAACGCCGCCATCGAAGCCGCTCGCGCGGGCGAACACGGTCGCGGTTTTGCGGTGGTCGCCGACGAGGTGCGGGGGCTGGCGGGACGCACCGCAACGGCCACTGGTGAGGTCGGTGCGATGGTTGCCGATATCCAGCAGCGTACCGCTCAGGTGGTGGAGCAGATCCGTCAGTTGTCCGGCGATCTCGATGGCGGCGTCGCGCAGGTCGAAACCACCGGCCAGCAACTGGGCAGCATTGCCCGGCTGGCCGTGGACGTGGAAAGTCAGGTCGGCGAAATCGCCCGCGGGGCCCAGACCAATCAGGAGCAACTGAGCAGCCTGTTCGTGGCCGTCGAGCAGATGCGCAGCGACCTCGCCATCAGTGACGATCAGACCCGGCGTCTGGCGCAGTCGGCGGTGCAGATGGAAGGGCAGGCCGAGACCATCAGCGAACGGCTCGCCCAGGTCGGTCTGGATGATTATCACCAGCGCATCTACGATCTGGCCCGTGAGGGCGCCGGGCAGATCGCGCACCAATTCGAGCAGGATATCGACCAAGGGCGCGTGGCCCTCGCGGATCTGTTCGATCGCAGTTATCAACCGATCGCCAACACTTCGCCGGTCAAGTACCAGACCCGTTTCGACCGTTACACCGATCAAGTCCTGCCCGCCATTCAGGAGCCTTTGCTGTCCCGACACGAGGGGTTGGTGTTTGCCATTGCCTGCACGCAGCAAGGGTATGTGCCTACGCACAATCAGGCGTTCAGCCGCCCACTGACCGGCGATGTCGCCGTCGATACGGTACAGAATCGCACCAAGCGTAAATTCGACGACCGCACGGGAGTCCGCTGCGGCAGCCACCAGCAGCCGGTTCTTCTGCAAACCTACACCCGCGACACCGGCGAACTGATGCACGATCTGTCGGTGCCGATCATGGTCAAGGGACGCCACTGGGGTGGCTTGCGCCTGGGGTATCGGCCAGAAGCCAGTGTCGCCGGCAAGGTTTGAGCCCAGGTGTTTTGGGCGGCGGTGAAATCTGAGCGGGGCTCAACGTGAGTCCGTTCAATTTCTATTCCAAGTGTTTAACGCGGTGGATAAAGCGCTGGGGTTTGTAGGTTGAACAGCCTCTGAGCGCTTTATCGGTCTGAGATTCAAGTGGGAAGTTTCTGAAGCGTTGTCTGGCCAATTGACGATGTTTCGAGTGCGAGCATTCTGTGGGTATGTGTCCGGATATGTAGGTCCGGGCGGGATCCAGTACTCAAGGATGACTCTCATGAAAACCACCCCTTTGAAGCCGCACGCTGACGCTACCTTGCTCAACGCCCTGGAGGTCACTGTGCGGATCGGCCTGTTCTTCGATGGAACCGGCAATAACCGCGTCAACAGTCAGATCGGCGCCGATTGTCAGGCGATGTCTGAAGTGTATGCCAATGCCCACATCAAGGAATGCGGAGGGCGCCACAGCGACCCCGACAGCAGTTATGCGAACGATCTCACCAATATCGCCAGGCTGGCGGCGCTTTACCGTGATCAGCCTCGCGCCCATAACGCGGGCGATGGGCTGAAAGTCTATCGGTCGATTTATATCAGCGGCGTCGGCACGACGTCGGGCGGCAGAGACTCAAGACTCTCCGGCCAGGGCTTCGGTCGCGGAACGACCGGTGTCGTCGCAAAAGTGTCCAAAAGCATCAAGAAGGTCGCCGATGTGCTTGCCACCTTTCGCGGCGACAACCCCGGTTGCGTCATCGCCGCGCTCGAGTTCGACGTCTTCGGTTTCAGCCGGGGCGCGGCGTCGGCGCGTCACTTTGCCAATGAAGTGCTCAAGCAGGCCAAAGGCGCGCTCGACGGGGTGCTCGACGCCCGCAAGTTGCCGTTGGTGCCTGACTTTTCCTGGTCCGGCGGCCACGTCCGGCTCAAGGTCATAGGCCTGTTCGACACCGTGGCGGCAGTGGGCGGGTTTTCCGATCTGGGCAATGTCCGGGACAGCGTGAATAACCGGGTCAACCTGTTTTTACCCCCCGGATGCGCACAGCAGGTGCTGCATCTGGTTGCGGCCGACGAGCATCGGCGAAATTTCGCCCTCAACAGCATCAAGCCGCACTGGGAAATGGAGATCGTTCTGCCCGGCAGCCATTCGGATGTGGGGGGCGGGTATCAGCCCCAGGCGTTTGAGCGGGTAGCACTCAGCCGGCCACTGCGCAGTCTGGTCAGCGCCGATACACCGTTCGACACCACCGACGCCTGGCTGCAGGCCCATGCGCAGCTCTCCGGGCTGAACGCCCAGCGCTGGCTCGACCCCGACGACGACAGCGCTTGCCTTGGCGTCGAGTGCATCGAACGGGTAGGGCAGCGGGTGCGTGGCATGAAGACCGTCGTGGCCACGGTCATGCTCGAACGGCGGGTGTTTGGCCATCTGTCACGGATTTACCTGAGGCTCATGCACGCGCTGGCGTGTGCGCAAGGCGTGCCCTTCGAGGCGATCGTGGATTCACCGGAAACCAGCCTGCCGCCGGAGCTGCGCGGGATCGCCAGCCGACTGATCGCTTTCGGCATGGGCGAAGCCCCGCCGCTCGACGAGGCGGACATGACGATCCTGTACCGACGCTACATCCACTGCTCGGCCCACTGGAACAACTCGTTAGGCAGTCGTGATTCCCTGATGGGCAACCTGTTCGTGCACGCGCCCGGCGACAATGGCCGACAGGCTTTCATGAATGTCGGGCAGCCCGGTTATCCACATTGAGGCCCGTAAGTTTGTTACCGATCATGCAAGTCACCTATGCCGGGGATAGCTTTTTCCGACGCCGGGCCGCCCTTATCATGGCGCCATCGCTGAATGCTCAAGAGATCCCCGGAGGATGGCATGCGAAGCAATATCGATATCGCGGCGATGATCGGTCAGGGCGTGCCCCCGTCGTTTCGCAAGCGAGGCCTGCGCGTCTGTTGGGTCGTGCTGATCAACGGAGAGCCGCGCGGCACGGCGTTCGAAAGCCGTGCGGAGGCCGAAGAGTGCCGCAGTGCGTGGATGCGACAACTGACAATGGCGGCCTGACCGGCCCGCCATTGTTTTTACGCCTGCTTACTTTTTCGGGTGAAGCCGCTCGTTGAGCTCGTCCACCACCATCGCCCATTCACCGTCGGCGCGCAGCTCTTCCTTCAGGTACCTGGCCTGTTGCGGTGTCCAGAAATCCGCGTCGATCAACTTCACATCGTCCGGCAACTGATGCGCTGCGATGAATGCGTCGATGCTGGCCTCGTCCGAAGCCAGGCCCAACTGATCGAATAGAGTTTCGAGTGTGTTTTGAGTCATGTCCATGTCTTTCTCCTCGATGGGCTCGACGCCCGAAATGTACTGAGTGATTGGCGTCATCGACTCCGTGCATATGTGAGTATCGGGGAGCGACAAGAGTTCTAACGATCTGCCGTATCGATTCAGCCTCGAACGGCCGCACGCATGGAATCGATTGCACACAGGGTGTCGGTGACATTCGTGTACAAAATCAGCGAGATTACGGACGAAAGGCATATATCCCGTATAGACTCACTGCCGGTAGAATCCACGTTCATGCCAGCGCCCGGCTTCAGGGGCGCACTTTTTTCATGTCGATTTTTCCTTGCCTGGCCCTTGGCCGGGCAAGTTCATATCAGGTTGGGAGCTTGTACATTGGCAGTAAGTAATCTGGATACCCATGCGTTATTCGTGCTGGGAGATTTGCGCGCGAAGTTGGTGAAGCAGTTCCAGGCACGTTTCGTTTACGTTATCGAGCAGTCCCCCGAAGGCATTTACATGTCTGAAATCGACACCGAGACGGCTCTGGTGGTTGACGACAAGCCACGTCTGGAATTGAAAGTGGGTGACCATTTCCGCGCCTCGGTACTGCCCAGCCGTGAAGGCGGCAAGTTTGAAATCAGGTTCCGCGACATCAAGATGACCATTTATGGCCTGGGCGAATACGCGTTCGTTGAAGTGCCGGAAGGCCACGGCATCGTGTTCAAGGAATCCCAGAGCGTGTTCATGGTATTTGCCGCCCATGAGCAGATTCAGGCCGGCCTGAGCAAAGTGCTCAAGTCCGCTACCGCCAAGGCCGCCAAGTGGCGCAAAGGCGAACTGGTGTTCAAGGCCAGCGAGTAAGGCACGTCGGCAGAGCGTGTGATCCTGGTTCGGGTCGGGCAGCGCGCGGCGTTGCCACTGACGATCATTTCCCCTCGTGGCGCCCTTCGGAAACTTCCGGCGGCACGTCGTCACCGGCCATGCGCTTGCGGAACAAGCCGGTTCTGGCCAGCAGCAGCGTCGTCACCGGCACCGTGATCGCCAGCAGAATCGGGATCAACCAGGCGTGCAGCACCGGCGCGCTCTTCATCGCCGAGAAGTAGATGATCGAGGCAAGTGCCACGCACCAGGCGCCGAGCGTCGACGCCAGCGCCGGCGGATGCATGCGCTGGAAAAAATCCTTCATCCGCAACAGTCCGATCGCACCGATCAGCGCGAAAAGGCTGCTCAGCACCAGTAACACTGCCGTCAGTACCTCAACCCAGAACGGCAACACGTACAGCGAATTCATTCGATCACCTCGCCACGCAAGAGGAATTTGGCCAGCGCGAACGAGCCGACGAAGCCGAACAAGGCGATCAACAGCGCGGCTTCGAAGTAGGTATCGCTGGCGTAGCGGATGCCCAGCACCAGCATCATCAGCATCGCCAGGATGTACAGATAGTCCAGCGCCAGTACGCGGTCTTGCGCCGATGGTCCCTTGAACAGGCGGATCAGGGTGAGGACCATGGCGAACGCGAACACCGACAGGCTGAAGAGGATCGCTTGAGTGAGCAGGCCGCTCATTGAAAAATCTCCATCAAAGGGCGTTCGTACGTGGTCTTGAAGTGTTCGATGAACCGGGCTTCGTCATCCAGATCGAAGACGTGCATCAGCAGAACGCTGCGGTCCAACGCCAGTTCCGACCACACGGTGCCGGGCACCACGGTGCAGATCATCGACAGGGCCGCCAGGCCGTTGGCGTCGCGCAGGTCCAGCGGCACCTTGACGAAGGCTGAGCGTGGCGGCCGGCTGCGCGCGCGCAGAATGCCCCAGGCCACGGCGAGGTTCGACGACACGACGTCGCGGCCCACCTGCACAAACATTCTGATCGCCACGAACGGTTTGCGAATGCTCACCGGCAGCGGCCGCAGCGGGGCGAACATCAACGGCGCGACAAGCCCCAGCAGCAGGCCGAGCAGCAGGTTGCCGGCGCTGAGGGACAGGTTGAGCAACAACCACAGGGCACACAGCGACAGCGACAGCAGCGGAGCGGGGAACAGGCGCTTCATGGCTGCACCTCCGACGTCGCGGTGATCGGACCCGGCACCGGTTTAGCGGCCATGACCGACAGCACGTATTGCTGTGGGTCATGCAGCGCCTGCGCGGTGTCCTCGGTGTAATGCAACAGCGCCTGAGCCTTGAATGTCAGCACGATCGAGCAGCCAAGCAGAATCGCGATGGGGATGCACTCGTTCAGGCGCAACAGCGGCGAAGGGCGTTCCTGCGGGGTCCAGAAGCGCTTGATGCCGACGCGCACAAAGGCAAACAGCGACGCCAGACCGGAAACGATCAACAGCGCCACCAGCGTCCAGCTGTCACCCCGGATGGCCTCGTCTTTCGCCACATCCAGGCCCAGCGGATTGAGCAGGGCGCTGATCAGCGTCAGTTTGCCGAGGAAGCCCGACAGCGGTGGCATGCCGATGATCAACAGCGCACAGGCAATGAAACTCAGGCCCAGAAAAGCCATCGTCCAGGGGATCACCTGACCGACCAGCGCTTTCTGTTCATCGTCCAGGTTGGTGCCGGGCACGGGATGCAGTGATTCCAGCGCCTTGGGCAACTGGTCGGCGTCCTCTTCCAGCGCGATGTCGTTGGCTGAGCGCGAACGCTCGATCAGCTCGGCCAGCAGGAACAGCGCGCTCAGTGCCAGGGTCGAGCTGACCAGATAGAACAGCGCGCCGGCCGTGAGGCTTGGCTGGGCGAAGCCGACGGCCGACAGCAGAATCCCTGCCGAAACCAGAATGCTCAAGCTGGCCATGCGCTCAAGGCGCTGGGCGGCCACCACCGAAACGGCTGCCACGGTCAGCGTCGCCATCCCGCCCCAGATCAGCCACTGACCGCCAAAGAACGCCGATGCGCCCGCTTGCCCGGAAAACATCAGCGTCCACAGACGCAACAATGTGTAGGCGCCGACCTTGGTCATGATCGCGAAGAGCGCCGCCACCGGCGCGCTGGCGGCAGAATAGGCCGGCACCAGCCAGAAGTTGAGCGGCCACATGCCGGCCTTGGCGAGAAACGCCACCGCCAGAATGGCAGCGCCGGCGTGCAGCAGGCCCAGATCAGCGTCCGGCACCTGCGGAATCTTCACGGCCAGGTCGGCCAGATTCAGGGTGCCGGTGACGCCGTAGATCAGCGCCGCACCGATCAGAAACAACGACGAGGCCAGCAGGTTGATGGTGATGTAATGCAGGCCCGCCGACACCCGCGCGCGGCCCGACCCGTGCAGCATCAGGCCGTAGGATGCCGCCAGCAGCACCTCGAAGAACACGAACAGGTTGAACAGATCGGCCGTCAGAAACGCGCCGTACAGGCCCATCAGTTGGATCTGGAAAAGCGCGTGAAAGCTGGCGCCGGCCCGGTCCCAGCGTGCGAGGGCGAACAACAGCGCGCAGAAGGCGACGATGCCCGTCAACACCAGCATCAGCGCCGAGAGGTGATCGACCACCAGCACGATCCCGAAGGGCGATTCCCAGTTGCCCGGCAGGTACACGCCGATCGATCCGGTGGTGCCGGTTTTCTGCACCCACATCATCAGCGTGATGGCGATTCCCAGGCCCAGCGCGGTCGAGAGCAGATTGATGCGCGCCTTCAACGGCCTGTGTTTTTCCCCCAGCCAGAGCATCAGCGCAGCGGTCAGCACCGGCAACAGGATCGGCGCGACGATCAGTTGATTCATGAAGCTCATTCACTGCTCTCCCGGCCGTCCACATGGTCATTGCCGGTCAGGCCACGAGAGGCCAGCAGCACCACCAGGAACAGCGCGGTCATGGCGAAACTGATGACGATGGCCGTGAGCACCAGCGCCTGGGGCAGCGGGTCGGTGTAGTTGAGCAGGTCCTGCGGCACGCCGTCCTTGATGATCGGCTCCTTGCCGATGAACAGACTGCCCATGCTGAAGATGAACAGGTTGACGCCGTACGACAGCAGGCACAGGCCCATGACGACTTGAAAGGTCCGCGGGCGCAGGATCAGCCACACCCCGGAAGCGGCGAGCACGCCGATGGCAATGGCAATGACTTCTTCCATCAGATGGCTCCTTGGGAAACGGGACTGGCCGGTTCAGCCGGTTCGATCGGCTGCGGCAGCGAGGTCGGACGATGACTGCGCACCGACTGGTGAGCCAGCGCGGTCAGAATCAGCAGCGTCGAGCCGACCACCACGGCGTACACGCCGATGTCGAAAAACAGCGCACTGGCGACGTGAACATCGCCCAGCAGCGGCAGATGCAGGTGCGCGGTGTGGGTGGTCATGAACGGATAACCCAGCGCCATCGAACCCAGCCCGGTTGCCAGGGCGAAAAACAGCCCGGTTCCCATCCAGCGCAGCGGGCGCAGGCTCATGTTCGCCTCGACCCACTGAGTGCCGGCGACCATGTACTGGAGAATGAACGCCACCGACATCACCAGCCCGGCGACAAAGCCACCGCCCGGCTGGTTGTGGCCGCGCATGAACAGGTACATCGACACCACGAACGCGACCGGCAGCAGCAGGCGCACCAGCACCGCGGGCACCATCATGAAGCCCAGCGCGGTGTCTTTGGCGTTTCGCGGGTTCACCAGATCGGTGACCACATCGCGGGCCAGCAAGCGTTGTTGCGCGGGCAGGGCGATGCTCTCCTTGGGCGGGCGGAAACGCCGCAACAGGGCAAAGACCGTCAGCGCCACCACCGCCAGTACGGTGATTTCGCCGAACGTATCGAAGCCGCGGAAATCCACCAGCATGACGTTGACGGCATTGGTGCCGCCGCCCTGTGACAGCGCGCGACTCAGATAGAACTCGGAAATCACGTTGGGCGTCGGGCGCGTGAGCATGGCGTAGGACAGCAGCGCCATGCCGCCGCCGACCGCCACGGCCAGGATGAAGTCACGCACGCGTCGTGCCCGGGCGCGGTTGCGCGAGCGAGTCTTTGGCGCGACGTTTTCATTGCGTCGTGGCAGCCAGCGCAGCCCCAGCAGAATCAGGACGGTGGTCACCACCTCCACCACCAGTTGGGTCAGTGCCAGATCCGGCGCGGAAAACCAGACGAAGGTGACGCAGGTCATCAGGCCGCAGACGCTGACCATCGTCACGGCTGCGAGGCGGTGATACTTGGCTTGCCAGGCCGCGCCGAGGGCGCAGGCAATCGCGATCAGCCACAGCATGACGAACACGCCGGAGCCCGGAATCTTCGGCCGCTCGCCCCAGGTCAGCCCGCCGTCGTACATCGGCACGAAGCCTGCCACCAGCGCGGCGAGCACCATCAGAAACAGCTGGGCCTGCAGCCGCCGGGTCGTCAGCAGGCGCTCGAACAGGCGCGCGGTGCGCAACATGTTCACCAGCGAGCGCTCGAACAGGCGCTTGCCGTTAAGTCGCCACATCAGCGGCGGACCCTTGAAACGGTCGCGCTTGAAGCGCGGCCGCAGCAGCAGATACAGGACGATGCCGGCGCCCATGGCGATCAGACTCATGATCATCGGCGCGTTCCAGCCGTGCCAGATCGCCAGGCTGTATTCGGGCAGCGCGCCGCCGACCACCGGTTGCGCGGCGGCGGCCAGCAGCGGGCCAACCGACTGCGCAGGAAAAATCCCGACGATCAGGCACGCCAGCACCAGCAGTTCGACCGGCACGCGCATCCAGCGAGCCGGCTCGTGGGGCGTGTGCGGCAGGTCGGTGGCTTTCGGGCCGAAGAACACGTCGACCGTGAAACGCAGTGAATAAGCGACGCTGAAGGTGCCGGCGATGGTGGCAATGATCGGCAAGGCCGTCTCCACCCAGGCAGTGGAGGTGATGAAAACGGTCTCTGCGAAGAACATTTCCTTGGACAGGAAACCGTTGAGCAGCGGCACGCCAGCCATTGCCGCACTGGCCACCATGGCCAGGGTCGCGGTGTAGGGCATCAGCCTGATCAGGCCGCTGAGTTTGCGAATGTCCCGCGTGCCGCTTTCGTGGTCGATGATCCCGGCCGCCATGAACAGCGAAGCTTTGAATGTGGCGTGGTTGAGAATGTGAAACACGGCAGCGACAGCCGCCAGCGGGCTGTTCAGCCCCAGCAGCAAGGTGATCAGACCCAGATGGCTGATGGTCGAATACGCCAGCAAGCCTTTAAGGTCGGTCTGGAAGATCGCCGAATAGGCGCCGATCACCAGGGTGCAGGCGCCCGCGCCACTGACGATCCAGAACCACTGTTCACTGCCGGACAGTGCAGGCCATAGCCGCGCCAGCAGGAACACCCCGGCTTTGACCATGGTTGCCGAATGCAGGTACGCGGAGACCGGGGTCGGCGCCGCCATGGCGTGAGGCAGCCAGAAATGGAACGGGAACTGGGCGCTTTTACTCAGCGCGCCAATCAGAATCAGAGTTAGCAGAACGGGGTAGAGCGCGTGGGCGCGAATCGCATCGCCGGACGCCAGCACGCGATCCAGATCGTAGCTGCCGACGACGTGGCCCAGCAGCATCACGCCGACCAGCAGCGCCAGACCGCCCGCGCCGGTGACCATCAGTGCCATGTAGGCGCCGCGTCGGGCGTCGGCGCGATGGTGCCAGTAGCCGATCAGCAAGAACGAGAAGACGCTGGTCAGTTCCCAGAAAAACACGATCTGAATCAGGTGCCCGGACATCACAAGGCCAAGCATGGCGCCCATGAACGCCAGGAAAAACGAGAAGAATCGCGGTACGGGGTCGTCCGGAGACATGTAGTAGCGGGCGTACAGCGACACCAGCGTGCCGATGCCCAGCACCAGCATGGAAAACAGCCAGGCAAACCCGTCCAGACGCAAGACGAAGTTCAGGCCAAGGCTGGGCAACCAGAAAAATTCCTCGCGAATGACCCCGCCGTGGGCGATCTGCGGATACCACAACGCCACCTGCACGGCGCCGATCAGGGCGATCAGGCCGGCGAGGAGGGATTCGGTGTTGCGTGCGTTGTGCGGCAAAAGCGCCGCCAGACAGCTGCCGATGAAAGGCAGAAGCAGTAGAACTATCAGGGACATAGGTTTCTAATCTGCGCAAAAATGTCAAGGATCATACGTGCCGGGTGGAGCATCACCAACCACCAAGATGTCGCAGAATCCTACAAAGTCAGTAGGCAGCAGCGTAGTTGACCTGCGTGAACAGGCGTCAGACGCGCTCAAGAGCAGTAACGATTGGCTCATTAATTCATTTAAGCGACAATGCCCGCCAGTTTCCGGAGCACCTCATGTCTGAATCCATCGAAAGCCTTTGCGCTGATGCCGTCCTTGACGCCACAGGTCTCAATTGCCCTGAGCCGGTCATGATGCTGCATCAGAAAGTGCGCGACCTGCCGGCCGGTGGCTTGCTCAAGGTCATCGCCACCGATCCGTCGACCCAGCGCGACATTCCAAAGTTCTGTGTTTTTCTCGGTCATGACCTGATCGAGAAGCACGCCGGCGACGGCGTTTTCCTCTACTGGATCCGCAAGAAGCAGGATTGAGTCCCGTCGCTGACGCATCAGGCTGGCTGCGCGGTGCTCTAGCGCCTACACTGCCGCGACTCCAGGAGCCCTGACATGCGCATAGTTGCCGACGAAAACATTCCACTGCTCGACGCCTTTTTTTCCGGCTTCGGTGATATCCACCGCTATCCGGGGCGCACCCTGGATCGCGCCGCGGTCGCCGATGCCGATATTCTGCTGGTGCGCTCGGTGACCAGAGTCACCCGCGAACTGCTCGAAGGCACGCCGGTTCGCTTCGTGGGCACCTGCACCATCGGCACCGATCATCTCGATCTCGATTATTTCCATCAGGCCGGCATTCAGTGGTCCAGCGCCCCTGGCTGCAATGCCCGCGGGGTGGTGGACTACGTGCTGGGCAGCCTGTTGACCCTGGCGGAAATCGAAGGCGTTGAGCTTGCTTCGCGCACATATGGCATCGTCGGCGCGGGGCAGGTCGGCGGTCGACTGATCAAGGTGCTGCGCGGCCTGGGCTGGAATGTGCTGGTGTGCGACCCGCCGCGTCAGGCCGCCGAGGGTGGCGACTACGTCAGCCTTGACGAGATCGTCGCGCGCTGTGACGTCATCAGTCTGCACACGCCTCTGAACAAGACCGGCGATCTGCCGACCTGGCATCTGTTCGACCGGGCGCGTTTGCAGCAGCTGAAACACGGCGCCTGGCTGATCAACGCCGCGCGCGGCCCGATCGTGGACAACAGCGCCCTGCGCGAGGTGCTGCTTGAGCGCGAAGACCTTCAGGCCGTACTCGATGTCTGGGAAAAAGAGCCGGTGGTGGATGTCGAACTGGCCGAGCTGTGCGTCATCGGCACGCCGCACATCGCCGGCTACAGCCTCGACGGCCGCCAGCGCGGCACTGCGCAGATCTATCAGGCGCTGTGCGCGCACCTCGGACAACCGGCAACGATCGAACTCGCCGATCTGCTGCCCCGGCCCTGGCTGGCGAACGTCACGCTCGATGCGGCCACCGACCCGGCCTGGGCGCTGAACATGCTGTGCCGCGGCGTCTATGACCCGCGCCGCGACGATGCCGACTTCCGTCGCAGCCTGGTGGGCGACGTCAACAGCCAGCGTCTGGCGTTCGATGCACTGCGCAAGCATTACCCGCCGCGTCGGGAAATCGATGCGCTGCGCGTGAGCATCAATGGCGAGTCCGCCGCGCTGACGCAGATCGTTCAGGCGCTGGGGGCTTCGCTGATTTAACGGCATCGCGGCGGACTTCCCGGCCGTCTGGCGGGCATAAAAAACCCGGCTGATGCGCCGGGTTTCAAGTGAGTCTGATCATCACTCTTGTTTTTCGGGTTTGACCCAGTACTTTTCGCATTCCTGACATGCGGCCTGAACCATTTCTTCAGTAATCAGGACTTCTTTCCCGTCCTTGTCGAGAATGGCGCCACCCAGCTGAAGCTTGGGTTGGGCCCGGACGACGGGTTCTTGACTGCTGCTGTGCAAGCTCATGGCCTGTCTCCTCATCAGGTTGTGCGCTTCATTTACCCACGCTTGCATGATCGCGCCATGACATCCTTGAGCGCCGAAAGCGTTGACTCAGTGCACCAGAATCCGCCTCGAATCTCCAGCCTTCGGTTAGATCGATTGCTCATACCGAATGCTTTGGCCGTTCCACCGACAGACGCTGTCGCTGTTCATGACGCGGCTCAAGTAGCAGCGTGGGCACCCAGTAGATGACTGGGTCGGACGCCATGAGTTCAGCGAAACACGACGAGCGTAGCAAGGATGGGCGGTGTAGGCTTGGCGGCTGGCTCGTCTTATGGGTGCATCAAATGGCTTCAGTATTTTCCGGGCGTCAGCGCCATGCCATCCGTCTGGCGATGCGCATGCTCGCGCCGTACCGCCGACAGGCCATCGCCGCGCTGGTGGCGCTGATCGTCACTGCAGGCATCACGTTGTCGATGGGCCAGGGCATTCGACTCATGGTCGATCAGGGGTTCATGACCCGCTCGCCGACGCTGCTCAACGAAACCATCGCACTGTTCATGGTGCTGGTGCTGGCCCTTGCGGTGGGGACGTTTACCCGTTTCTATCTGGTGTCCTGGATCGGTGAGCGAGTGGTTGCCGATCTGCGCAAGCAGGTGTTCGACCATTTGGTCAGCCTTCATCCGGGCTTTTACGAGAACAACCGCAGCTCGGAAATCCAGTCGCGGCTGACCGCGGACACGACGTTGCTGCAGTCGGTGATCGGATCGTCGCTGTCGATGTTCCTGCGCAACGCGCTCATGGTGATCGGCGGCGTGATACTGCTGTTTTTCACCAATCCGAAACTGACCAGCATCGTGGTGATCGCCTTGCCGCTGGTGGTCGCACCCATCCTGATCTTCGGGCGTCGAGTGCGCAGCCTGTCGCGGGAAAGCCAGGATCGGGTGGCCGACGTTGGCAGTTACGTCTCCGAAGCGCTCGGGCAGATCAAGACCGTGCAGGCCTACAACCATCAGCAACAGGATCGCGAACGATTTTCGCGGACCGCCGAGGACGCGTTCGACACGGCACGCAAACGCATTCTGCAACGTTCCTGGCTGATCACGCTGGTGATCGTGCTGGTGCTTGGCGCGGTCGGCGTGATGCTGTGGGTCGGGGGCATGGACGTCATTGCGGGCCGAATCTCCGGCGGCGAGCTGGCAGCTTTCGTGTTCTACAGCCTGATTGTCGGCAGCGCGTTCGGCACCCTCAGCGAGGTGATCGGCGAGATGCAGCGAGCGGCCGGTGCGGCGGAACGCATTACCGAGCTGTTGCAGGCGCGCAGCGAAATCACCGCGCCCCCGGCTGACCTGCTGACGCTGCCCAAACGCATCAGCGGGCAACTTGCGCTTGAAAACGTCAGTTTTGCTTATCCTTCCCGGCCTGAACGCAATGCCGTCGACGGCCTGACCCTGACCATCCAGGCGGGTGAAACGCTGGCCTTGGTCGGACCGTCCGGGGCGGGTAAATCCACGCTGTTCGATTTATTGCTGCGTTTCTACGATCCGCAGCATGGGCAGATTCTGATCGAGGGCCTGCCGGCGCAGCGTCTGGACCCGCTCGACCTGCGTCGCTGCTTCGCTTGGGTGTCGCAGACCCCCGCGCTGTTCTTCGGCAGCGTGGAAGACAATATTCGTTACGGCAACCCCGCCGCGAGTGTCGAGCAGGTCGAAGCGGCGGCGCGTACCGCCCACGCCCACGAATTCATTCAGCTGCTGCCGCAGGGCTATCAGACCCATCTGGGCGATGGCGGGATGGGCCTGTCCGGCGGGCAGCGTCAGCGACTGGCCATTGCTCGTGCGCTACTGGCGGATGCACCGGTTCTGCTGCTCGACGAGGCCACCAGCGCACTGGATGCGCAAAGTGAACACCTGATTCAACAGGCGCTGCCGACCCTCATGCAAGGTCGCACCACGCTGGTGATCGCCCACCGTCTGGCGACGGTACAGAACGCTGACCGGATTGCCGTGATGGACCAGGGAAAGTTGGTGGCGGTGGGGACGCATCAGGAGTTGATTGCCAGCAATCCGCTGTATGCGCGGTTGGCGGCGTTGCAGTTCAATGCGGGAGCGGAGCGGGTGGGGTGATGCTGGTTTGCCTGTGGAACTGAGGTTGCTCGGGGCCGCCATCGGACGCAGACTGATGCCCAACCACTCCATCTGCACAGCCTGAACCGGCCTCTTCCCGGCTGAAGCCGGTCCTACGGACATTGCAGGCTTTTCGTAGGACCGGCTTTAGCCGGGAACCCAGGTCATACGGACGTTGCAGGCTTTTCGCAGGACCGGCTTTAGCCGGGAAGGCTGCGTTTTGCCCGATCAGTCCTTGCGGTATTCGCACAGGTAAGCGGTTTCGACGCTGACTTCCAGGTCGAACTTGCTGTTGGCCGGTACGCGGAACTGGTCGCCCGCCTCGAAGGTTTCCCAATCGTTGCTGCCTGGCAGCAAGACCTTCAGCGATCCCGAGATGACGTGCATGATTTCGCGATCAGCGGTGCCGAAGTTGTATTTTCCGGGAGCCATGACGCCGATGGTCGCCGCACCTTCGGCTTGCTGGAAGGCGATGGACTTGACGGTGCCGTCGAAATACTCGTTGACCTTGAACATGGCTGATCTCCTTGGAAGGGGTGCGAAAGGTCGGACAGTATGCCCAACGTACAAAAGGCCGTCATCCGCTTTGATAATTGCGTCACACCTAGCCCGGAATCACTAACGGTAACAACCGTGCGGTATTGCGCGCGTCCGACAACGCTCGGTGCTGCTGACCGTTGAAATGCATCCCCGCCAGCTGCAGCGCGGCATTCAGGCCGCAGGGTTTGCTCAACTGGCGTGCCTGCGCGAAGCGCTGCTTGAGATTGATGTGCGCAAGCCGTGAAAGCTCGCTGCTCAACTGGTGCTGCTGCCATTCCACTTCCAGTTGCTGACGGTCGTAGTCGCCCCAGCTCGTCCAGCCCACCAGCCGCGCGCGATGATGACTGAGCCAGCGCTCGAACTGCGGCCAGACCGTGGTCAGTGGCGACGCGGTGTCGATGGCGCTCTGCTGGATGTGCGTCAGCTCCCGGCAGAACGGCGTCAGTTGCGGCCTGCGCGCAGGCCGCACGAAGCGCTCGAAGTGGTCGACCTCGCGCCCGGTGTGATTGACCACCGACGCGCCGATCTCAATGATCTCCATTTCTGCCACTGGCCATCCGCCCTCTTCGGTGGTGGCCTCCAGATCTATCACCAACCAGTGGGGCATCTCTAACTCCAGTCTTTTAACCCGTGGCGCCGCCATGGAGCGTAGTCATATTCGGTCCGGACGGTAAGAAAACTGTCTTTGTCCGTCCCGCATCGGGACCGGCGAAAGAGCCTCGGCGACGCGGAATGATCCAGTCTGGGACTCGCGCGGCAGGCGATTGTTTGCTCCGTGTGGGAATTTTTACCACGAACAACGCGCCAGTGGTCGCCCGAGCGCTTGCTTGGTTGACGCGCTCGGCATAAATTGCCGCGCGACCCTTGCTGTTTCTGTCAGAAATTTCCTTCGCCATTTCCGGGGGCTCACGGTGGACGAACACAGTGCCTGGACGGTCATGCGCGACCTGGTCGAGCAGGGTCTGATCACGGATCCCGACAGCGCCCGCGGCAAGTTGCTGCAGGTGGCGGCGCACTTGTTCCATCACAAGGGCTACGAGCGCACGACCGTGAGGGATCTGGGGGCCGCGGCGGGTATTCAGTCCGGCAGCATCTTTCATCACTTTCGCAGCAAGGACGAGATTCTCTGCGCGGTGATGGAGCAGACGGCAATCTACAACACGGCGCTCATGCGCGCCGCGCTGGAAAAAGCCACCGGTGTCCGGGCGCGCGTGCTGGCGCTCATCAAATGCGAGTTGCAGTCGATCATGGGCGGTACCGGCGAGGCCATGGCCGTGATGGTTTATGAGTGGCGCTCGCTGTCCGCCGATGGGCAGGCGAAAATCCTGGTGCTGCGCGACGCGTACGAGCAGGTGTGGCTGCAGGTGCTGGGAGAAGCCGAGGAAGCCGGGCTGATTGCCAGTGATGTGTTCGTCACCCGGCGGTTTCTGACCGGGGCGTTGTCCTGGACCACCACCTGGTTTCGCACCGGCGGCAGCCTGACGCTGGAACAACTTGCCGAGCAGGCACTGATGTTGCTGCTCAAAGAAGCAAGGTGTGAATAAATGTGATTTTTACGTCTTTTTGACCGTTGTCTAATTGTTCGCAAACGCATAGCTTACGTACTCCGATTCGCATGAGGTGCCTTGTCTTGATGTCTACGCCGGTGCGGATGGCTTTTAAAACGCTGCTGTTGGCGACCACGACCCTGTGGGCCTGGCAGGCGGGGGCGGCGCAGGTCGTGCGCATTGGTGCCGCGCACTTTCCGCCTTATACGATTCGCCCTGAACGCGGGGAAGACACCGGGCTGCTGCCGCAGATGGTCAGTGCGCTCAACGCCATGCAGAGCGATTACCGGTTCGAGATGGTCCCCACCTCGATCCCGCGTCGGTTCCGCGACTTTCAGCAGGCGCGATTCGACATGGCCATTTTCGAAAACCCCGCCTGGGGCTGGAAGGGCATCGCTCACGAGGATGTCGACATGGGCCTTGAGGACGCCGAAATCTTCGTGGCCCACAAGATTCCCGGACGCACTCAGGCGTTTTTCGACGATTTGCACGGCAAGCGGCTGGCGCTGTTCAGCGGCTATCACTACGCGTTCGCGGATTTCAACGCCGATCCCAAATTCCTTGCCGAGCACTACAACGCGTCGCTGACGTATTCCCACGACAGCAACCTGTTGATGGTGATGCGTGATCGCGCCGATGTCGCGTTGGTGACCCGTTCCTACCTCAGCACGTTCATGGCCAACAATCCCCAGGACGCCGACCAGTTTCTGGTGTCGGACCGCGTGGATCAGGTCTACCGCCACTTCGCGCTGTTACGCCCGAATGCGCCGATCACCGGCGAGCAGTTCAGCCTGCTGCTCAACCAACTGCGCGAGAACGGGCAGATGTTCAAGATCTTCCAGCCGTTTCGCATCGCCGTAACGCCACAAGCCACGCATCACTCCATCGCGCTGGACAGTTCAGGCGACGGCGATTGAGAGGGTAAAGGCGAGGGGGTGACTCAGGCTGGCGACTGCGCTGGCCCGAGCAGTCATCGGTGAGGGGCGCATCGCAGCGAGGTGAGTGGGAGCGCGGTCTGGCGCTCCCACACGGTTCATCAACGGTCCCGCGCTTCCTTGGCGTCCATTTCAGCGTTGCGCTCATGGACACGCTTGAGTTGTTCTTCGGTCAGGGGCAGTTTTTTTGCTGAATCCTTGAGCATCAGCAGACCGCCGACGATCGAGCCGATTGCAACTACCAGAATTAACCAGGCATACCAGGGCATAGGGCTCTCCTTCTTGTGATACCGGTTGGAGCAGCGGCGCTGTCCAGTGGTTCAATTGTAGGAGATGTCCGGCCTGACCACGGAAGTCACTTCAGTGGCCGGCAGGGGGGCGTCGCTGTGGCACGGCTTGCCGTCAGTTGCGCAAGCCGCGCTGCAGCGGTGGGCTGTCGATTCAGACGCCGGTCAGCATCGAGTCGGCGGGCGCAGCCGAACGCGCGCGTCCGGTCATGCCGAAGTAGATGAAACCGGCGGCCATGAACCCCAGGAAGATCAGCCCGATCAGCGCGTTGAACCAGGCCATCGCGATCAGGCAGACCACCGCCAGCACCAGCGCGATCCCCGGCACGATCGGGTAGCCGGGCGCGCGGAAGGTGCGCTCCAGCAGCGGCTCGCTCTTGCGCAGCTTGAACAGGCTCAACATGCTCATGATGTACATGACGATGGCGCCGAACACGGCCATGGTGATCATGGCCGCTGTCAGCGTCATGCCGCTCAGATTGATCAGGCCGTCGCTGTAGATCGCCGCGATGCCGATCAGGCCACCGGCGATGATCGCCCGATGGGGCGTCTGGAAGCGCGACAGCTTCGCCAGCGAAGCGGGGAGGTAACCCGCGCGGGCCAGCGCGAAGAACTGTCGCGAGTAGCCCAGGATGATGCCGTGGAAACTCGCCACCAGACCGAACAGGCCGATCCACACCAGCATGTGCAACCAGCCCGAGCTTTCGCCGACGACCGCTTTCATCGCTTGTGGAAGCGGGTCGTTGATGTTCGACAGGGCTTTCCAGTCACCCACGCCGCCTGCGAAGAACATCACGCCCATCGCCAGCAAAACCAGGGTAATGATGCCGCTGATGTAGGCTTTCGGAATCGTGCGCTTGGGGTCTTTGGCTTCTTCGGCCGCCATCGCCGCGCCTTCGATCGCAAGGAAGAACCAGATGGCGAACGGAATGGCCGCGAACATCCCGGCAATGGCCGGGGCGCCGAAGCTGTCCGAACCGGCCCAGCCGTTGAGGGCGAAGTTGGAAAAGCTGAATGCAGGCGCGACCACGCCCATGAACACCAGCAGTTCAAGGACGGCGAGGACGCAGACGACCAGTTCGAAGGTCGCGGCCAGTTTGACGCCCAGAATGTTCAGGGTCATGAACACGATGTAGGCGCCGACGGCTGCATGTTTAGGGTCCAGGGCGGGAAACTGCACGTTCAGGTAGGCGCCGATCGCCAGGGCAATGGCCGGCGGCGCGAAGACGAACTCGATCAGCGTGGCCAGGCCTGCGATCAGGCCGCCTTTCTCGCCAAACGCACGTCGGCTGTAGGCAAACGGTCCGCCGGCATGGGGAATGGCGGTCGTCAGCTCGGTGAAACTGAAGATGAAACAGGTGTACATCGCCGCGACCATCAGCGACGTCAGCAGAAACCCGAGCGTTCCGGCGACTCCCCAGCCGTAGCTCCAGCCGAAATATTCACCGGAAATCACCAGACCGACAGCGATCCCCCACAAATGCAGCGTGCCCAGCGTGGGCTTCAGTTGCGTATTCATGCGTCACTCCCTGGATTGATTGGATCATCGGGAGGTAGCGCGTTGCAGCGGTCATGCCAGTGGCCGGAAGCGATGTCGTAATGTTTCCAATCGGGTCGCTTACGGGATGCTTATTCGGCGAATGCGGCGTCATCGTGCGCGATTTGTGAGCAGAATGCCGCGGCGTGGCTGCTTTAGAGGCACTGAAGCCTGCGGCGCTCGCAGGCACGAATTGACTCGCGGACGATGGTTCGCACGTACGACGTGAACCGTTCATGCAGGCTAATCGCCAATCAGCTCGCCCCACAGCAGACTTCGCGAGCCGCAGCGTCTGGACGGTATCGGCGATGAGGTGCAGCCGACGGCGGCAGATTCCTTGCGCCATTTACCGATCACCGGGTCCCGTCTCAGGGCTGGTTCAGCTACAATGCGCGCCGATTTCGACTTGCCAGAGAACCCGCTCATGTCCGCTTGCCAGACCCCCATCATCGTCGCCCTGGATTTCCCGACCCGCGAAGCCGCGTTGAAACTGGCTGATCAACTGGACCCGAAACTGTGCCGGGTCAAAGTGGGCAAGGAGCTGTTCACCAGCAGCGCGTCGGGCATTGTCGAAACCCTCAACGACAAGGGCTTCGAAGTGTTTCTGGACCTGAAATTCCACGACATCCCCAACACCACGGCGATGGCGGTCAAGGCCGCCGCCGAGATGGGCGTGTGGATGGTCAACGTGCACTGCTCCGGTGGCCTGCGCATGATGGCCGCGTGTCGCGATGTGCTGGATCAGCGCAGCGGGCACAAGCCGCTGCTGATCGGCGTGACGGTGCTGACCAGCATGGAGCGTGAAGACCTGGCGGCGATCGGTCTGGACATCGAGCCGCAGGAGCAGGTGCTGCGTTTGGCGGCACTGGCGGAAAAGGCCGGGATGGACGGCCTGGTGTGCTCGGCGCTGGAAGCCCAGGCGCTGAAGAGCGCGCACCCGTCGCTGCAACTGGTGACGCCGGGCATTCGCCCGGCAGGCAGCGCGCAGGACGATCAACGCCGCATCCTCACGCCTCGTCAGGCGCTGGATGCCGGCTCCGATTATCTGGTCATCGGCCGTCCGATCAGCCAGGCCGCCGACCCGGCGAAGGCGCTGGCGGCGGTGGTGGCCGAACTGGCGTGACGCTGGCGCAACGCGGGCATTCAGCAGCCGCTTGATGCCGCTGTCCGGCCAATCGTCAGCCAGCGCACGGCCGCGTCGTCAGCAGAGACGGGTGCGCTGCACCCGTTGCCGTCAGTAGCCGATCCGCTTCAGGATCGACGCCATGCTTTCCTTCGACGGCCGACCGTAGAACTTCAGCAGTTCCGAGGTGCGGTTGGTAAAGAAGCCGTCCACGCCGTTGGCACTGATCGCCTTGAAATCCACCGCGTCGTCAACGGTGTAGGGATGGATGATCAGGCCTCGGTCATGAGCCATCTTGTTCATCCACGGTTTAACCAGGTCCATGTAGCTCTGATCCCCGCCGTTTTTCAGCGCAGAGGCGGGGCCGGTGCCTATGGCTCCGTGTTCCTTGGCCCAGTCCATCCAGGCAGCGAACTCCTCTTTCGACTTCACCTGCTGGCTCGCATAAAAGCTCGCCTTGTCCTTGGCCCCGGAATCCTTGAAGGACGTCTCGGAAGCAGCGGCAATCGAGCCATCGCCCAACCAAAGCAGCAGCACTTTAGGCGTGTCGGGCATGCTCTTCTGCAGCAATTCCAGACTCGATTTCTCGAATGTCTGCAGCACGACCCGGCCGGGCAGGTGGGCGACGTTGACATGGCCTTTTTCCGCAGCCGGACGCTCACTCAGCCAGCCGCGCTGATCGAGTTTCTTTTTCAGGTCTTCTTCGATGCCGGGAAACTGCGTCGGCACTTTGGTTTCGATGTACAGGCCGGGTTTGTTCTTGCCGCCCTCGGCGATGTCGATCACTTCATCCAGGGTCAGAATCTTCAGCCCGGCGTAGCTCGCTCTGGCGCGGTCCGGGTAGGCCTTGTTGAACCAGGAGCCAGCGTCCAGACGCTTGAGTTCCTCAAGGGTGAAGCTGCTCACCGGCTGAGTCGCCCGGTCCGGAAAGACCTCGTTGATGTTGGTGGTGCGTTGCAGCGTGTCGTCATGCAGCGCGATCAGCACGCCGTCCTTGGTGCGCTGGATGTCCATTTCCAGATAGTCGGCGCCCAGTTCGCGGGCCAGCGTGTAAGAGGGGATGGTTTCCTCAGGCGCGTTGAACGAGGCGCCGCGGTGGGCGATGACCGCAGGCCAGGGCACACCGGCCTTCGCGGCCAGAGCCTTGCCCGGGTTGCTGGCCGGCTCGCTGGCGGCGAGCGCCATCCCTGACGACAACATCACACCGGCAATGGCGGCGGTGCTCAACGTTCTGATTATTCCTTTCAACATGGTTTTGACGTTCCTTTTGTGCATGTTCATTCATGGCGCAGTGAGATCGGGCACTGCATGGCACATCGTTGTCGCAACTGATCGTTCAGCCCATCGCTGTGACCAATAACAGCTGGCGTCGGTGCGGGCAACCCGGCTGTCGTTGACGCAGACACGTTGTCGTAACGAGAGATGGTCTGTGCAGTGTCAGCATTTTTCATGACGCTAAAACGTCCTGCCGCGACTTTTCAACCCTCAAGCGTGCCTGCGCATGACGCGGCCTGACGCGTCGCTGATTCACCGCTGCCTTCGCGGCGCAGGCCGTCCGGATCGCCTCGCAGCCGCTGTGCCAGACGCTAGCGCGTGCGGGGCGGGGGGTGACGCAAATCGAGATCAGAGGTGAAAACCGCGGGGAGTCACGCTACTGTCTGTCCATCCCAATGTGCGCAGCGGAGTGAAGATGAAGACGGTGTTGGTGCTGGTTGAAAGCGTGAACGAGTATTTGCCGATTCTGGAAGACAGCGGGTTTCGCCTGATTCTGGCCCCGACCCCGGCGATGCGGGCGCAAGCGGTGGCAAGCGGGGGCGATGAGATCGACGCGGTGCTGACCCGTGGGCCGCTGGGATTTACCGCCGAGGAGATGGCCGCGCTGCCGCGACTCGGGATCATCTGCGTCCTCGGTGCCGGCTACGAGCAAGTCGATCTGGCGGCCGCCGAGGCGAGGGGCATCACCGTGACCAACGGCGCCGGGGTCAATGCGCCGAGCGTCGCCGATCACGCCATGGCGCTGTTACTGTCACTGGTGCGCGACATCGCGCAGAGCGACGCGTCGGTACGTCGCCATGAATGGCGCAAAGTCTCGCGGCCGTCCTTCGCGGGCAAACGCCTGGGCATTCTTGGTCTGGGCGCGGTGGGCATGGCCATCGCCCGGCGGGCGCTGGGCTTCGACATGGTGATCCATTATCACAGCCGCTCGGCGCGAACGGATGTCGATTTCAACTACTGCGCGACGCCTCTGCAACTGGCCCACGACTCCGATTTTCTGGTGGTCGCAACGCCGGGTGGCGGCTCTACCCGACATTTGATCGACGCTGCCGCCATCGAGGCGCTGGGCCCCGAGGGCTTCATCGTCAATATCGCGCGGGCCAGCGTGGTGGACACCGAGGCGCTGATCGACGCGTTGCAGCACGGCCGCCTGGCCGGGGCGGCGCTGGATGTTTTCGACGACGAGCCTCAGGTTCCCGATGCATTGAAAACCCTGAACAACGTGGTGCTGACGCCGCATCTGGCGGGCCTGTCGCCTGAGGCCTCGCGGGACACCGTGCAGATGGTCGCCAACAACCTGCTGGCGTTCTACGCGGGCAAGCCGGTGCTGACGCCTGTTTACAGCTGACGCTGCGCACGCGTCCGTTCGCAATCGGATGCTCACTCTTACAACAAAAGGAAACGTGTATGTCTGCTCCAGCGGTATTGAAAGTCGCCCTTGTCACCGGTGCCGGCAGCGGGATTGGCCGCGCCGTGGCGCTGCAGTTGCTGTCCGACGGTTTCGCGGTGGTGCTGGCCGGGCGACGTCCCGAACCGTTGCAGGCCTTGGCGGACCAAGCGAAAGCGGCGGGGCAGCAAGCCTTGGCGGTGCCCACCGATGTGCGCGATCCGGCCAGTGTCGATGCGTTGTTCGCCGCCATCGAACACACCTTTGGCCGACTGGATGTCTCGTTCAACAACGCCGGCATCGGCGCGCCTGCGGTGCCGATGGACGAGTTGTCGGTCGAGCAGTGGAAGAACGTCATCGACACCAATGTCACAGGGATGTTTCTGTGCGTGCGCGGCGCATTCGGCCTGATGCGCCGGCAAGTGCCGCAGGGCGGGCGGATCATCAACAACGGCTCGATCTCGGCGCATACCCCGCGTTTGTTCAGCTCGCCGTATACCTCCAGCAAACATGCGGTGCACGGGCTGACCAAAAGCACGGCGCTGGATGGCCGGCCTTACAACATCGCCTGCGGTCAGATCGACATCGGCAATGCGCTCACCGAGATGACCGATCGCATGACCAAAGGCGTGTTGCAGGCCAACGGGACGCTGGAAGTCGAGCCGACCATGAACGTCCAGCATGTGGCAGACGCCGTGAGCTACATGGCCGCGCTGCCATTGTCGGCCAACGTGCTGAACATGACCGTCATGGCCAGCAGCATGCCGTTCGTGGGGCGTGGCTGAGGCAGCGGGCGCAGGCAGCCGCCCGCCGTAAGCTCACCCACCGTTGTTTCGTCCAATATCCTGTGGGATCTGTCCAACCCGGTCGATCCATGTATGCGCAGAATGGCGCCATGCCGATCCACTTCAAACGAGGACATGATCATGAGTGAATTCGTCATCGCACCGGTCGCCACGCCATCGCTGGCGGTGGCCGGGACCACCAGCCGCTTTCCGATCCGCCGCGTATTCTGCGTCGGTCGCAACTATTCCGAGCACGCTCGGGAAATGGGTCACGATCCTGATCGCGAGCCGCCGTTCTTTTTCATGAAGCCGGCCGATGCCGTGGTTCCGGCCGAAGGCAGCATTGCCTATCCGCCGCTGACCGAAGACCTGCACCATGAGATCGAGCTGGTCGTTGCCATCGGCAAGGACGGCGTGAACATCAGCCCGGAGGATGCGCTGAGCCATGTATGGGGCTATGGCGTGGGTCTGGATCTGACGCGCCGCGATCTGCAGGCGCAAGCCAAGAAAATGGGGCGTCCGTGGGAATGGGCCAAGGCCTTCGATGCGTCGGCACCCGCCACGGCGCTGCTGCCGGTGAGCAAGGTCGGCCATCCGGAATCCGGCGCAATCTGGCTCGACGTGAACGGCCAGAGCCGCCAGCGCGGAGACCTGGCCGACCAGATCTGGCCGGTCAAGGACGTCATCGCTTACCTGTCGCAATCGGTTGGCGTCAAAGCCGGTGACCTGATCTACACCGGCACGCCGGCGGGCGTTGGCGCGCTGCAGCGCGGTGATGTAGTCACGGCCGGGATCGAAGGCGTCGCCGAGTTGAGCCTGACCCTCGACTGACCGCCACGCACCTGCCGTGACACAACAATCGCTTGGTTCGACGGCCGCACGTGCCCTAACATGCGGCGGTTCGAACCGGCGACTCAGGTGTCCGCGATGGCCAACCCTTCCCGCATCCAGACCTACGGCATGCAGCAGCGCAGCGACCGCATGGATTTCTATATCCGTGACAAGTCGGCGCGACCGGCGCTGACCGCGCCCCATCGCCACGAATACTTCCAGATCCAGATCAACCTCGGCGGCGACACCGTGCAGCATATTGGCGGCGCCATCCGGCCATTCCCGCGCAACACCCTGGCATTCATCCTGCCGCACCGGCTGCACGTCATCCCGCATCCGGAGGACGGCAATTTCGTGCTGATCAACTTCTCGCAGGAGTTTCTCCTGCAACATCTGCAGTGCGATCCGATGGACCTCGAAGACGTCTCGCTGGCCGAGGCGCCGGAATTGGCACCGTTCCGCTTTCAGGAACATCTGGATTTCATTCTCGACGACGCTGACTTCGGCGACGTGACGGCGTTGCTGACCCAGATGCGCGAGCTGGATCAGACGCGCCAGCTGGGTTCCGGATCGATTTTGCGCGGCTGCCTGCTGCAACTGATCGGCAAGGTCTGCAACCTGTTCGAGGCGCCGTTGCTGGCGCTGTCGGCGAACAAGGCCGAGCGCAGAGGGCGCCGCGACGCCATGGGCAGGGTCATGGCGTACATCCGCGAGCACATCGCCGAGTCGACGATGACCCTGACCGATGCCGCGGCGGCCGCGTTTCTTTCGCCCAATTACCTGACGCACCTGCTGCGCAAGGAAACCGGCAGCACGTTTTCAGAGTTGGTGCTCGAACGCCGGATGCGCCTGGCGCGCACGCAACTGATGAACAGCGACAAGCCCCTGAGTCACATCGCTGACACCTGCGGCTTTGCGGACGAAGCGTATTTCTCCCGACGTTTTCGCAAGGCCCATGGCGTCCCGCCCGGCCAGTTCCGGCGCGAACATCGCGGCGTCTGACGCCTGTTGCCTGCTATCGGATTGCTCAGCCTGAACCGCCACAGCCCGGTCAGTCGTGCAGTCGAATCGTGCGGGCCAGTTCGCTGAACAGCGCCGACACTGATCGCAATGCCCGACAGTCCGGTCGCGTCAGTACCCACAGCGCGGTGTCATAACCTTCCAACGGCCCGCTCAACTGCTGCAAGCCTGCGTCGCGCAACATGAAGTCAGGCAGCGCCGCGACGCCCATGCCTGCACGCGCCAGTTGCGCCACCGCCAGCATCGAACTGCAGCGATAGGCGAGCTTGACCTTCGGCAACCATTGTCGGCGCCAGGTCACGGTCGGGTGATCGGGCAGGAAATCATCTGGGGCGATCCAGTGCAGGTTCTCCAGCGCCAGATTGTCCTGGCGGGCCACATAGTCCTCGCTGGCACACACGCGGTACGACACCGTTCCCAGGCGCGTGCCCACCAGATGCTGCGGGGGCGCGTCGGTCAGCCTCAGCGCGATGTCCGCATCGCGGCGGCTGAGGTTGGCGAAGGTGCTGGACGTATTGAGTTCCAGCTGCAGCCCGGGATAGTTCGGCATGAACCGCGTGAGTGCAGGCAACAACAGGCTTTGCAACACCGCTTCGGTGCAAGTCAGGCGAACCGTGCCGCTGACGATGTGCTGCCCTTGCTCGAGGCTGATCTGCGCCAGCGTCAACGCCTGCTCGGCGCTTTCGGCCTGTTGCGCCAGCGCGATCGCGGCGCTCGTGGGTTGATAGCCGGCGCGGCTTTTGTCGAACAGTGCGGTGCCCACCGCTGCCTCGAGCCGACGCACTGACCTGAACACGGTGGACACGTCGACGGCGAGCAGTTCCGCAGCGCGGGACAGGGTCTTGCCGCGCACCAGCGCGAGGATCAACGTGAGGTCGGCATGATTGATTCGATAGTGCATCGCTGCATTGATCACTTGCTTGGGCGCCCATTCTGATTGCAAGGCCGCAAGCTTATAGTGCCGTTCAGCCACACGGCAAAGCGTTTTGACATCAAGGAGCGGTCATGGAGCAGCAACAGGCTATTCGCATTGCATTGGTCGGCGATTACGACGCGAACGTACCCGCGCATCTGGCCATTCCGGTCGCGCTGGACAGGGTCGCGGCGGAGTCAGGGACGCCTCTGACATATCAATGGGTGCCGACTCCAGAGGTGGCTGACGGCGCGTTGTTACAAGCCTTCGATGGCATCTGGTGCGTACCGGCCAGCCCCTATCGCGACATGAACGGCGCGCTGACCGCCATCGGTTTCGCTCGCACCCGGCGCGTGCCGTTTTTAGGCACCTGCGGCGGCTTTCAGCATGCCTTGCTCGAGTACGCACGCAATGAGCTGGGCTGGACGGACGCCGAGCACGCCGAGACAGCACCGGATTCCGAGCAGGCGATCATCACGCCGCTGAGCTGTTCGTTGGTGGAAGCGTTCGCGCCGATCCGGCTGCTGCCGGGTTCGCGCATCGCCCAGGCTTATGGCGCGCAGGAAACCCGGGAGCGCTACCGCTGCCGTTACGGTTTGCGCAAGTCGCTGGAGGCCGCAATGTTCGCCGGCCCGCTGAAGGTGTGCGGGTACGACGCCGACGACGAGGTTCGGGCGATTGAACGGGATGACCATCCGTTCTTCCTCGCCACGCTGTTCCAGCCTGAACGCGCAGCGCTGGCAAGCGACACCGGGGCGGCCACGACGCCGCCGCTGGTCAAGGCCTTCGTCATGGCCTGTTCCGCCTTGAGGGCAACACGATGATCACCGACACCTTCGACCGACCGTATTACGCGGTGATTTTCACCTCGGTGCGCACGACCGCGGACGATGAGGGTTATCAGCGCGCGGCGTTGCGAATGCTTGATCGGGTGCGCGAGCAGCCGGGTTTCCTCGGCGTGGAGTCGGCGCGGGGTGAAGACGGGCTTGGCATCACCGTCTCCTACTGGTCGAGCGAGGAGGCGATTCTGGCCTGGAAGCAACACCCCGAGCACCGTGCGATTCGTGAGCTTGGCCGCTCGACGTGGTACCGCAGCTGCACCACGCGGGTGAGCAAAGTCGAGCGTGATTACCGCTATTCCACCTGAGGCGCAACGACGCTGGCGCTGCTGGCATGACGTGGCGTCGGCGCGGTGTCGCTGCTGCGCACCAGCAGCCAGGTCAGCAGGGCCGCGCTGAAGGCGATTGCAGCGCCCACCCACAGGATCGCCTGATAGCCGCTGCCGAAACTGTGCAGCGCCAGTGCGTGCAGGTCGATGCCGGGGAGCATCGCCTGCTGGCCGGCGGACAGATCCCCCGCCGCGATGCTGCGCGTGAGTGCCACCGGGTCGATGTCCGAACCTGGCGGCAGACTTTCGGCGAGGGTCGCCGAGACGCGTGAGAACAGAATCGCGCCCAACGCTGCAAACCCCACGACGATGCCGCTGAACCGCACCGTACCGGAGACGCCGGACGCCATGCCGGCACGCTCGGGCGGTATCACCGACATGCTCACCTTGGCGGTCTCGCCATTGAGAATGCCCGCGCCCACTCCCGCGATCAGCAGCCCTGCCGACATGGACGCGTAATCGAACTGCAGCGCTTGCATCGCCAGCCATGACAGGCCGACGCCGATGGTGGCCAGGCCGACCGTCAGCAATGCCCGGCCACTGAAACGGTGTGTCAGCCAGGTGGCGACAATGCGCGGCACAATGAACAACGGCAGGGCGATGGGCAGCATGAGCAGTCCGGCTTTCTGCGGGCTCAGGCCCAGGCCGCTCTGAAAGTAGATCGGCAAGTAGGTGAACATGGTCAGCAGACCGCCGGCATAGGCCAGCCCTGCGATATTGGCGCCGATGTAGGTGGGCCGGCGGAAGAAACTCAGGTCGAGCATCGGACGTTGCTGCCTGGTTTCCACCAGCAGGAACAGCACGAACAGCGCGCCGGAGCAGGCGAATTCCAGCACGATCCCGTTGCTCCCCCAGCCTTCGTGGTTGCCGGTGATCAGTGCCAGCGTCACCAGGAACAGGCTGCTGGAAAACGTCAACGAGCCCGGCACGTCGACCTTGCGTGCGTGCGGATCACGTGACTCATCGACAGCGTAAAGGGTCAGCGCGAACATCGCGGCGCCGATCGGGATGTTGATGTAGAACACCCATTGCCAGCCGAAATGCTGAGTGATGAACCCGCCGGCCACCGGCCCCAGCGAGGTCGCGATGCCGATGACCGAACCCCAGAAGGCAAAGGCTCTGGCCCGATGTGCGCCGCGGAAGGTATGGGACAACGTGGCCAGCGCCGAACTCAGCAAGATCGCCGCGCCGATGCCCTGCAGCGCCCGCGCGCCGTTGAGCAGCAGCACATCGCCCGCTGCACCGCAGATCAGGGAGGCGCCGGTGAACACGCTCAGGCCGATCAGCAGCATGCGTTTACGCCCGTATCGATCGGCGAGTGCGCCGGCCGGCATGACGCAGGATGCGAAGGTCAGCGTGTAGGCGCTGATCACCCATTCGATGTCGGCGAAGTCGGCATGCAGAGACTGGGCGATGGAGGAGAGCGAAACCGCGACGATATTGGAGTCCAGGTTGATCATGAAGGACGGAACCGACACGCACAGCAGGATCAGGATTCGGTGCAAGCCCTCGGCGGGCGACAGATGTTCGGTGCTCATTTCCAGTCTCGATGACCTGCAATCTACCAATTAGCGGTATATGCTCCTTTTTCAATTTGCGGGGATATGCCAGCATTGGTCAAGGCATATTTTTGAAAGCACGATCGTGTGCTGGACCGGTGCGTGCGCCCATGGCTCGAAGGAAGGTTCATGAACGACAGACAGAAACGCAGCGTCGCAATACCGGAGGGCCTGAATATCCCGCCGCAAGCGACCTGCCACGCCACTTACCTGCGCAAGGCGACCCGACGCATCACCTTGCTGTACGACGCATTGCTGGCGCCATCGGGTCTGCGCTCGACCCAGCGCTCGATCCTGATGCAGATCGCCCGCTGCGAGGTGGCGAGCATGTCGGAACTGGCGGCTTTGCTGCTGATCGACCGTTCGGCGCTGGCGCAGAACCTCAAGCCACTGGAGCGCGAAGGGTGGGTGCAGGTGCAGGTGGATTCGGCGGACAAGCGCAGCCGTCTGGTCAGCCTGACGCGGGCGGGCATGGATAAATTGCTGGAGACCCAGCCGCTCTGGCAGCAGGCCCAAGCCAGTTTTGAAAAGACCTACGGCGCCGAACGTGCCGTGGCGTTGCGCCAGGCGCTGATCGATGTGGCAGCAGGCGAATATGAAGGCGCCGATCCGGTGTGATCGACGCCAGGTTTGCAGCAGGCGGGGAACAAGCCCTGCTGCGTACTCGTTTTACGGCATCACTGGCGGGATGTAGGCCAGTGTCGTGCCCAGCGCCCACAGCAGGAACAGCACCAGCGGCGTGTGAACCAGCAGTTGCACGAACGAGAATCCGATCAGATCACGCGCCTTGATGCCCAGCACGCCCAGCAGCGGCAGCATGTAGAACGGATTGATCAGGTTCGGCAGCGCTTCGGCGGCGTTGTAAATCTGCACAGCCCAGCCCAAGTGGTATTTGAGATCGTTGGCCACTTGCATGACGTACGGCGCTTCGATGATCCACTTGCCGCCACCGGACGGAATGAAGAACCCGAGAATCGCCGAGTACACGCCCATCAGCAGCGCGTACGTATCGTGAGAGGCGATGCTGGTGAAGAACGTCGAGATGTGATGCGCGACGGTTTGTGCGTCGCCACCCTTGACCGTGGTCAGCAGCGCGGCAATCGAGCCGTACAGCGGAAACTGGATCAGCACGCCGGTGGTGGTCGGCACGGCGCGCGCGACCGCATCCAGAAAGCTGCGCGGACGCCAGTGCAACAGCGCACCGACCATGATGAACAGGAAGTTATAGGTGTTCAGGCCGGAAATCGCGGTGATCGCAGGCTTGGTGCTGAACTCGTTGTACAACCATCCCGACGCCAGAATCACCATCAGAATGATCAGCAGCGGGCTGTATTCCAGCCACTCGCCAGGGCGGGTGCGCGGTGGCAGCGGCGGCAGGCTGAACGCCGGATCCACGCCGCATTCCTTGGCGTCCCGGGCGTTGGCCGGGCCAGGTGCCGTGGCGTAGGCGACGATGATCGAGATCACCACCAGCGCCAGCAGCATCACGCCCGACTGCCACAGGAAGATAGTCTGGGTGAACGGGATCATCCCGGTGATGGCCAGAATCGAAGGCGGCAGACTCGCCGGGTTGGCCTGCAGCTGTGCAGCCGACGACGACAAGCCCAGCGCCCACACGGCGCCCAGACCCAGATAAGCGGCAGCACCGGCTGCGCGATAGTCCATTTTCAGATCGGTGCGACGGGCCAGCGCGCGTACCAGCAGCCCGCCGAAAACCAGCGACAGGCCCCAGTTCAACAGCGAGGCGACCATGGAGATCAGCGCGACCCAGGCGACCGCCGAGCGGCCATTCTTGGGGATGCGCGCCAGGCGGTCGATCAGCTTGACCGCCGGAGGCGAGCTGGCGACGACGTAGCCGCCGATGACCACGAAGGCCATTTGCATGGTGAAGGGGATCAGGCTCCAGAAACCGTCGCCGAACGCCTTGGCGGTGTCGGCAGGTTTCGCCCCGATGGCCAGCGTTGCCAGGGTGACGATGACGACTGCCAGGGCGGCGAACACCCAGGAGTCGGGGAACCAGCGTTCTGCCCACTTGGCACAACGCAGGGCAAATCGGGCGGAGCGGCTTTCTTCAATATCGGCGGCCACGTTTTCTACCTCTTGGAGTTATTGTCAGGTGCTATTCGAATAGCTGTTTTTAGTGTTGGCAGTGATGCGAAAAGTCAGGCGCTAGATACAGCAAAGCCCCTTCACGGATGAAGAGGCAATATGGCACAACGATATGACGCAGGTGTAACGACAGACTTGGGCGGACGCGTACCCTGTAGGAGCGCGCTTATCCGCTAAGCGATTGTTCAGACACTGCGTGGGTGAATGAACGGGCTTTGATCGCGGGCAAGCGCGCTCCTACAGGGGAACGCGGCCACTCAGTGCGCTCAGAACTTCATCTCGACCACATCGTCAGGAACGATGAGTTTGCCGGCGGTCTTGGCGATAATCTCCTCGACGGTCACGCCCGGCGCGGTTTCGCGCAGGATGAACGCGCCGTTCTCGATCTCGAGGTAGGCCAGGTCGGTCAGCACTTTCTTGATGCAGCCAGCGCCCGTCAGCGGCAGGCTGCACCGCGACAGCAGTTTCGATTCGCCGTCTTTGGACGCGTGGGTCATGGTGACGATGATGTTGTCGGCACCGGCGACCAGGTCCATCGCGCCGCCCATGCCCTTGACCAGCTTGCCGGGGATCATCCAGGAAGCGATGTTGCCCTCGACATCGACCTCGAATGCGCCGAGCACGGTCAGGTCGACATGGCCGCCGCGAATCATCGCGAACGACTCGGCCGAGGAGAAGATCGACGCGCCTTTGCGCGCGGTGACGGTCTGCTTGCCGGCGTTGATCATGTCGGCGTCGATGGTCTCCTCGGTCGGGAATTCGCCCATGCCCAGCAAGCCGTTTTCCGATTGCAGCATCACGTCGATGCCGTCCGGTACGTAGTTGGCGACCAGGGTTGGAATGCCGATGCCCAGGTTCACATAGAAGCCGTCTTGCAGTTCGCGCGCTACGCGCTGTGCCATTTGTTCGCGGGAGAGTGCCATGATCTTGGGTCTCTTTTATTGTGTCCGGTGACCGATTCCGTCGCAGGCAACTGGCGCGGGCGTGGCCCTGCATCAGTTGCGACCGGCGCACCGGCCTGCCACGGATGAATGGGCTGCCGGTCGATGGAAGACCGGCAGCAGGCGTCAGGCTTTCTTGATGGTGCGCTGTTCGATGCGCTTCTCGAACGTGCCCAGAATCACGCGATCCACGTAAATGCCGGGCGTGTGGATCTCGGTCGGCAGCAGGACACCGGGTTCGACGATTTCTTCGACTTCCACCACGGTGATCTTGCCAGCGGTGGCCACGACCGGGTTGAAGTTCTGCGCGGTGTGGCGGTACACCACGTTGCCGAAATGGTCGGCTTTCCAGCCTTTGACGATGGCGAAGTCGCCGGTGATGGCTTCTTCCAGGATGACGTTGCGCCCGTTGAACTGACGGGTTTCCTTACCTTCGGCCACAGGCGTGCCGTAACCGGTCGCGGTGTAGAAAGCAGGAATGCCGGCGCCGCCAGCGCGCATCTTCTCAGCCAGCGTGCCTTGCGGCGTGAGTTCGACTTCGAGTTCGCCGCTGAGCAACTGACGCTCGAACAGGGCGTTTTCACCCACGTAAGAAGCGATCATCTTACGGATCTGCCGGTCTTCCAGCAGGATACCCAGCCCAAACCCGTCGACACCGCAGTTGTTCGAGACAACGGTCAGGCCCTTGACGCCACGGCGCTTGATTTCGGCGATGAGGTTTTCCGGAATACCGCACAGACCGAAGCCACCGGAAAGCACGGTCATGTTGTCGGTCAGCCCGGCAAGGGCTTCTTCGTACGTTGCAACTCGCTTGTCGAGTCCAGCCATGGTGATATCCCGCCTTGTTATATTTATGTCCGACAATCTGTCGCCAGGCGCCTAAAACAGTGCATGGGGACACGGCTACGAACGGGCTCGTTCAGGAGCCTGAACTCCGCTTTACGCCTGTTCTTGCGTTGTCTTCCCTGCGCCGTGAGGTGCTCATGCTGCCTGGAGGTTGTTCACCGCATCTTCTCTCGCACTCAGTGATTTGTTAATTTTGTTTTTTTCATGGATTGATAAGTAAACCAAATATATGAACGTCAAACAGCTGCGTGCGTTTCTGGCCGTTGCCCAGTGCCTGAGCTTTGCCCAGGCAGGGGAGCGGCTGCATCTGTCGCAACCCGCGCTGAGCCTGACCATCAAGGCGCTGGAAGACGATCTGGGCGGCCAACTGCTGACCCGCACCACACGCAATGTCAGTCTCACGCCCGAAGGCGAGGCCCTGTTGCCACTGGCCCGACAGCTGCTGGCCGACTGGGACAACACCGAAGAGCTGCTGCGTCAGCGTTTCACGTTGCAGATGGGCAAGGTCACCATCGCGGCCATGCCGTCGTTTGCAGGCAATCTGCTGCCGATCGCGCTCAAGGTTTTTCGCGAGCGCTATCCGCGGGTCAACGTGGCCGTGCACGACGTCATTAACGAACAGGTGCTTGAGATGCTAGACCATCGACGGGTCGAGCTGGGTGTCGGGTTCGAGCCGGAGTCGAGCAACAACCTGACGTTCACCCCGTTCTACATGGACCGCTTCGTGGCAGTGGTGCCGATGGATTCGCCATTGGCCGAACGCGGCGTGGTCGCATGGGACGAACTGTTGCGTCACGACTTCATCACCCTTCAGCGACCGTCGGCGGTGCGGCTGCTGCTCGAACAGGATCTGCACACGCAACACGGCAAATTGTCGGTGGCGTTCGAGAGCCATCAGCTTTCAACGGTCGGGCGCATGGTTGCCAACGGCCTGGGCGTCAGCGCCGTGCCGTCGTTGTGCATCAGCCAGATGGAAGAACTGGGCGCGCGGTGCATCGCACTGGAAGGCCCGCGCATCGAACGCCGGATCGGACTGATGACCCAGGTCGATCACAAACTCTCGGCGGCCGCGCAGGCATTGCGCGACGTGTTGATCGAATGCGCGCAAGCGTGATCTGGCGACCCTTTGTCCACGAGCGACATTGCGGTTTCTATGGGCGTGAGCCAACGGTCTTCAACGCCCCTTCCATCGACGGCGTGATGCCCGACGCCTTCCCGGCTGAAGCCGGTCCTACGAAAAACTTGCGGCGCTTGTAGGACCGGCTTCAGCCGGGAAGAGGCCCGTGCGGAACGCAGATTCATTTAAATGAATGGATGAATGGCAGGCCGTTTCGGCCACTTTCTACGAAAAAATCACTGCGACGTCTTGCCGCATCCGGTATCGTTTGGCCACCTGAAACAAATTGTTTCAGGCCAACCTTCAATAAAAATCGAACGATAAGGGGTTCCGCATTGGATTTATCGTCTGCTGCGTGGGTGTTCCATGACACCCGTCTGATCATCTGCTGCCTGATCGCCATTGCCACGATTATCGTGCTGATCAGCGCTACCAAACTCCCGCCATTTCTGTCGATTCTGGTGGGGACTTTCATCGCAGGGATAGGCGCAGGATTGCCGGCGGAGGCTGTGGCGAAAGCGTTCAGCAAGGGCGCGGGCGGGATTCTCGGGGAAGCGGGGATCATCATTGCGCTGGGCGCGATGCTCGGCGCGTTGATGGCCGAGTCAGGTGCGGCTGATCGCATCGCCTCGACCCTGCTTGGCCTTGGCAAGGGCAAGACATTGCCGTGGGTCATGGCGCTGGTGGCGATGGTCATCGGCCTGCCGCTGTTCTTCGAAGTGGGCTTGGTAATGATGGTGCCGATCATCTTCGTCATGGCACGGCAGTCGGGCCAGCCGCTGCTCAAGATCGCCATTCCGGCGCTGGCCGGCATGACCACGCTTCACGCCCTGATGCCTCCGCATCCAGGCCCCTTGATTGCCGTGAGTGCGTTGCACGCCGATCTCGGATTGACCATGTTGCTGGGCTTCTGCATTGCGGTGCCCGCGGTGATCCTCGCAGGTCCGCTCTACGGCAACTGGCTGTCCAGGCGGCTGCACATTGAGGAACCGGCTGAGCTGGGTGAGCTGTTCTCGGCCAAGTCCACCGTGACCCGCCAGCCGGGTTTCGGGATTTCGCTGTTGATCATTCTGCTGCCCGTCATCCTGATGCTCGGCAGCACGCTGGCCAAGGTGGCCATGGAACCGGAAAGCAACGCGGCACTGGCGCTGAAGTTTCTCGGCGAGCCTTTGGTGGCGTTGGGCATTGCCGTGCTGGCGGCGACGGTCTGTCTGGGTTGGGCCAATGGCATTTCCCGCGAGCGGGTGGGCAACACGCTGCGTAAAAGCCTGGCGCCGATTGCCGTTCTGTTGCTGACCATCGGTGCCGGTGGCGGCCTGAAACAGACGCTGCTCGATGCCGGCGTCAGTCAGACCATCAGTAAGGTGGCCGAGGGCGCGCACATGCCGTACCTGTTGCTGGCATGGCTGATCGCGGTCGCGCTGCGTCAGGCGACAGGCTCGGCGACGGTCGCGACTACCACTACTGCGGGCATTCTTGCGCCGATGATGGCCGGGCTTGCGCCAGTGGAAGCGTCATTGGTGGCGTTGGTGATCGGTGCGGGTTCGGTGTTCTTCTGCCACGTCAACGATGCGGGCTTCTGGATGGTCCGCGAGTATTTCGGCTTGCAGCTGAAGCAGACCCTCTGGGTCTGGTCGGTATTGCAGACCATCGTATCGGTGGTCGGCCTGATCGGCACCTCGCTGCTGTGGCATTGGTTGGTGTAAACCTTGCCGTTGTGTGCACAGATCCCGCAAGGAAGCGGGTGTTCTGCCGAAGGACCAACAGAAGACAATCACAGGACAACGCGCGAACAGCAGTGCTAACCGTTGCGCAGCCGATACCGACTATCAAGACGACTGATTTCTGCTGGAAAGGGCCGGGGCGTAGCCTTGGCTTCATTCCAGAAACGAGCCGAATGGAGGCTCCCATGAACCGTCTTCTTGCCCTCGCCATGTTGCTTTCAGTCGCCGTTCTCTCAGGCTGTGCCGCTGGCAATCACCCCGAATTGCGTCCCTACACCGCTGAGGAAACTCATCAGCTGGCCCTTGAAGACCTGAACCGTCGCGGTCTGTCATACGACGAATACCAGGTTCGCAAAGCCCAACTGATGGCGCAGCCTCAGATGCAACAGGCCCATGAGTTCGATAACCGGGGTGAAGTCAGCGCTGAAGTCAGCACGGCATCGCCAGCCCGCCAGGGTTAAGGCGCCTGCCGCGACACTTCGCAGCTCGACACTTCCCGGTTCGACCCTTCAAGACGACGAGGACTCTTCACGAGTCCGTCCGTAGACGATCAGCGCTTACAACGCCAGCTTCAAATGCCCGCCTGCTTCCTTGTGGCGCGCATTCATCCGGTGTTGCAGCCCCAGATGAACATGCTCAAGCCCGTCGTGCAGACGCTGGGTCAGCAATTCGTCCAGTTCTCCCCCCAGTTCGTTCTCGCCGTAGCTGATCTGGCTGTCGATGGCGAATACGCCGTGCAGCACTTCCTGGCATTTGAGCGCGGACAGCACCGGTTTCAGCGCGTAATCCACCGCCAGCATGTGCGCGATGCTGCCGCCTGTTGCCAGCGGCAATACCACTTTGCCGTGCAGCGAGCGCTCCGGCAGAAGATCGAGCAGGGTTTTCAGCGCGCCGGAAAATGACGCCTTGTACACCGGCGTGCCGATCAGCAGGCCGTCAGCCTTGGCAACGGCCTCGATGAAGGCGACCACTTCGGGGCTGTCGAAGCGGGCGTACAGCAGATCCTCGGCGTTGAAATCCTGAATGCGCACGCTCTTCACATCGACGCCGCGATCCTTGAGCCACTGCGCGGCGTGCTTGAGTACCACACCGGAGCGCGAGCGGGTCGAAGGACTGCCTGAAATTGAAACTACCAACATGCCTTGATTCCTTGGGGTCAGTCACCCGAGGTGCATCAGCACCGTGCAGGCCGCGAGTAACGCGATGGTGATGGGGCGGATAGACCCTTATGACAGCTTCAAAGCAGCATGCGTGCCAGCGTCATCAATGTATCCGACGGCCTGCGAAACCGGGTGTCGCGCCTGAATCCGCGCAGCGTGCTCACGCCGGCCGAGCTGACCTGCAACGGGGTATCTGTTGATCGACTGTTGCGTGGGCAACACTTGAGCGGCGATTGCGCGCAGGCCAGGCCTGATGCTTTTCCCCGCCCGAGCGAATTCGATTGCCGGATGCCGGGCAAAAAAAATCCCCGCAGCCGGCCGCTGCGAGGATTTTGTTTTTGCTTTCAACTGACCGCGTGAAGCTTGCGGCCGGCGTCAGTTTCGGAACATGGCACCGGTCTGGATCAGGTTGTTCGAACCCAGCAGTTGGCTCACGTAACGGCTCCAGCGAGTGATGTTCGCAGGGCCGACGAAGACCACGTCCTGCGCAGCCAGCTCGAAACCCTTGGCCAGCGCATAACTGGTCGGCTTCTTGGCGTTCAGGTGATACACGGTGGCGGCGCGGTTACCCTCCATCGCGCGGATCACATACACCGCTTCGCCATCAGCGGCGTCCGGGCTCAGACCGCCCGAGGTGCCGAGCGCTTCAAGCAAGGTGACGCTGGTGGTGCTGAAGGAAATCACTTGCGGACGCTGAACCTCGCCGAGCACGTAGATCTTGTTCTTCGAGTTGCTGTTCAGGTGCAAGTAGTCGCCGTCCTTGAGGTAGATCTTGCTCAGCTGCGAGTCCTTGCGGTTGAGCGCGTCGACGTCAATGACGTAATCCTTGCCATCGCGACGCAGGGTCAGTCCGGCCAGGTTGGCGTCAGTCAGATCGAGCCCGGCCTGGCTGATGGCCTGCACCAGTGTCAGCGGAATGTTGGTGATCGGTTGCGGGCCGGGTGTCTTGAACGAGCCGGACAGCAAGACGCGGCGGCTGTTGTAACGCAGCACTTTGACGTCGACCTTGACCTCGGTGTACTGGGGCAGCAAGCCCATGCGCAGTTGCTCGCGAATCTCGGCGACAGTCTTGCCCGCTGCCTGCACGCGGCCCACATACGGGAAGAACACGGTGCCGTCATTCAGCACTTCGCGGCTGTTGGCGTCGAGCTGGTCCTGCGAGCCGGGGGCGGTCAGTTCAGGGTGTTCGAACACTGTCACCAGCAGGGTGTCGCCAGGGCCGACGATGTACTCCGAGGGCCGGTAGGTGAACAACTCAGGGGCGATGGGTCTTGCCGTCGCGGCGGCGTTTTTCTCTTGCTGGGCGAGGGTGGTCGGCGTGATATTGACCAGCGTGACATCCGGACCGTCCGGATCCTTGTCCGTGACATCACTGAGCGACATGTATTGACCCGGGGCGAATGCGCAGCCTTGCAAAATGAGACTGGAAAGCAGCACTACCGCTAACGTTACTTTCATATGAATGTTCCTTCTAATCCTAAAAGGTGCGTACTGGCACCGCAGTGATTTCGTTGCATCCCTTACCAACACCGAACAGCGGATTAACTTCTTTCACACACCCATGCACCTCCTGCCGAGCGTCTCTGGCCCGGTCTTTTTTCGTTGGCAGATGTTGTTATTCAGAAAGCGTTTTTGTTGACGAAGCCTTTGAAGAGCGTCAGCAGGATGATTTTCATGTCCAGCCAGACCGACCAGTGCTCGATGTACTGCAGGTCGAATTCCACGCGCTTTTGCATCTTGTCCAGCGTGTCGGTTTCGCCACGCCAGCCGTTGATCTGCGCCCAGCCGGTGATGCCCGGCTTGACCTTGTGTCGCAACATGTAGCCGGACACCTGCTTGCGGTATTGCTCGTTGTGCGCCACGGCATGCGGGCGGGGGCCGACGATCGACATGTCGCCGCGCAGCACGTTGAAGAACTGCGGCAGTTCGTCGAGCGAGGTGCGTCGCAGAAAAGCCCCCAGCGGCGTGATGCGACTGTCATTACGAGTGGCCTGCGTCACCACATCGCCGTTTTCCTGCACGCTCATGCTGCGAAATTTCCAGACCATGATCGGGCGTCCGTCCAGCCCGTAACGACGCTGTCGGAACAGCACCGGGCCGGGCGAAGTGAACTTGATCGCCAAGGCGATGAGCGTCAGCGGCAGGGCGATCATGGTCAGGATCATGCTCGACAGCACGATGTCTTCGATGCGTTTGACCATGCTCCAGGCGCCGTCCATGGGCGAGTCGAAAATGCTGATGCTGGGCAAGCCGTTGATGCTTTCGCTGCGCGCATGCAACAACTCGAACATGAACACATCCGGGATCACGTACACCGACGCCGTGGTGTCGCTCAGGCCTTTGATCAGTTCCTGCAACCGGGCCTGGGCGCCCAGCGTGAGGGTGATGTAGACCTTGTCGATCTTGCCGTCGCGGGCGTCCTGAATCAGTTGATCCAGATCGCCGAGCACCGGAATGCGCCGACCGATGCGCGCCAGGTCCATCTGCTCCGGCGACTCGTCGTAAAAGCCCAGCAGATTCAGACCCATCCACGGCGCGCTTTCGATCGACATCGCCAGACGCTCGCCGCAGTGCCCGGTGCCCACCACCGCCACGCGGCGGGTGTTGAAACCGTGGCTGCGCAGCGCATGAAGCAGGCTGCGAATCGCCAGCCGATACCCGCACAGCCCGACCAGCACCGTGGCGAACCATGCCATCTGACTGTCATTGGCGAGGTCGTCCGGTTGCAGCAGCATGTAATCGACGAACAACAGCAGGACGAACGCCAGGCCCCAGTAATTGGCCACCTTCAGCACCTCGCGCAGGATGCGTTCCCCGCGCCAGGAGCCGTACAACTGGTGGTATTCCGCCAGCCAGTGAAACGCCACGGTCGCCAGCAGGATCTGCATCCAGGCTTCAGTGCCCATCGGCACGCCGGTCAACACGTTGATGCCATAACCGCCAACGGCGATGACCGCCAGATCGAGCAGGCGATGGGCAACGGACAGCGATGACTGATGAGCGTGCAGGATGCCGCGTAATGGTGTGCTCATGTTCAAGGCTCGCTCAGACGGATTTGATCGGAACAACGCGGGCGGAGAGTTCGTTGGCGACCAGCGCGGGGCTGATCTGAATGGTCCGGATCGGCACCGGGTGACGGGTCTGGCGCGCCGCAGTCAGGCGCACTTCGACGAACTGGCGCATTTCGAGCTCGAAGCGCGCTTCGCTGAACCGTTCGGCATTGGCCCGGCACGCCTGGGCGGTGATGCGCGAGCGGTTGGCCTCGAAGGTCTCGACGGCGGCCATCAGCGAGGGCACGGTCTGTTCGGGATAGAACACGCCGGTCGGTTGCGGGTGGTCCAGGCCGCAGACGGTCTCCAGCACGCCACCCTTGCCGAAGGCAATGACCGGCGTGCCGCAGGCTTGCGCTTCCACCGGGCTGATGCCGAAGTCTTCTTCGGCCGCGAACACGAACGCCTTGGCGTTGCTCATGTGCTGCTGCAGCACCGCGAACGGCTGAAAGCCCAGCAGCGTGACATTCGGCGCATGGGCGGCGACGGCTTTGGCCTTTTCCATTTCGGGGCCTTCGCCGACCACCACCAGACGCTTGTCCGGCATGGCTGCGAAGGCTTCGATGATCATCGGCATGCGCTTGTACGGGACCATGCGCGAGGCCGTGAAGTAGTAGTCCTGCTTGTCTTCCTGCAGGGTGAAGCCGCGGGTGTCCACAGGTGGATAGATGACGGTGGACTCGCGACGATAAGACTTGGTGATGCGCGCGCCGATGAAGTGCGAGTTGGCGATGAAGTCATCGACGCCGGCGGCGGTGCGCTGATCCCACATGCGCATGTAGTGCAGGATCATCCGCGCGACCTTGCCTTTGAGGCCCATGCTCATGTTGGCCTCTTTGAGGTATTGATGCTGCAAGTCCCAGGCATAGCGGATCGGCGAATGCACGTAGCTGATGTGCAGTTGGTCAGGCCCGCACAGCACGCCTTTGGCCACGGCGTGGCTGCTGCTGATGATCAGGTCGTAACCGGAAAGATCCAGTTGCTCGATGGCCATCGGCATCAGGGGCAGGTAGCGCTGATATTTGGTGCGTGCCTTGGGCAGGCGCTGAATGAAGGTGGTCTTGGCGACCTTGCCGCCCAGTTGCGCGCGGTCCTGATCGCTGAGGAAGTCGATGACGGAGAACAGATCCGCCTCGGGCCAGATTTTGATCAACGATGCCAAAACCCTTTCGGCACCGGCATACGTCACCAGCCAGTCGTGGACGATTGCTATTTTCATTGGAATTCTTCTCTGCATTAACGGCTGAAGGAAACCCGGCACATCGAGCGAAGCTCGCAGGGGTGTTCTCAAAGCCTTTCCATTTGCGCAGGCGCTACTTCAGACGCTGATCGGCTGCGTCTTGGCTTTGCGATTGTTGAGGCGTTTTCCAAGCTGGATGAAGGGATGTTCGATATAGCGAAAGCACAGGTGAGCGGCGCCCAGTGTCAACAGCGTGGCGCACAGCGCGATCACCAGCGCCGACGCTCCGGTCTTGCCCAGCAGTAATTCACTGAGCATGCCCATCGACGGGTGCAGCAGGTACAGCGAGTAACTCACCGCGCCCAACCACACCAGCGCGGGGTGGTCCAGGCGCACGCTGCGGGTCAGCAACAGAAAACTGCTGATGGCCACGGCGTAGGTGAAGCAATAGCGGCCCCAGGTTTCCCCGGTGCCCATGTCTTTGTTGTAAGCCATGATCAAGGTCGGCGGCAGCAACACCGCGAACGCGATCAGCAGCCTCTTCAGCTGTCGGGTCAGCGTCGGGCTGTGTTCGGCGAGCAGCCACTGGCGCCAGACTGAGCCGAAAAACATCAGCGACAAGGCCAGCGGCAAGGCCACCGGCAGCTTGCGTTCGGTCACTTCGCGCACCGCGGCCATCGCCAGGCCCAGCAGCAGAAACGCCAGCGAGCAGCGCGCGCGAAACACCAGGTCGTACAGCTTGCCGGCCAGAAAAAGCGCCAGGCACAGTGCGTAGAACACCAGCTCGATGAACAGCGTCCAGTACAGCCCGACGACATCATCAAAGCCCAGTGCCGCCTGCACCATCGTCAGGTTCGCCACGATCTGCGGCCAGGACGGCAACGTCGCCCCGCTGAGTTTGAGCATCAATACAAACAGTAAAAGTGAAAGCCAGTAGGCCGGGTACAAGCGCATGAAGCGCGAGATCAGAAACCGCTGGGCGCCGTCCGCAACCGGCTTGAGGCTGTACGGAATCACCACGCCGCTGATCATGAAAAACCACAGCACGCCCAGTTTTCCGGGATCGATCAGGTTGTCGAACACCCAGACGTGGCCAACGACCGGCACGAACAAATGGGTGAACACCACCAACAAGGCGGCGATGCCGCGTAGCGCATCGAGATAAGCCAGGCGATTCATGGGCGTGCCTCAAAGCTTGCTGGAAGATTCACGACGCAGAGCGTCACTGCTCGTACTGCTGCGGCGGTCGCGAGACTGGCTCAGCAAGGCATCGATGCGCTGGGAAACACGACGTGCCGATTCATCCCAGGAGAACCGCGTCACGTTGTTCAGGCCTCGGCGACGCAGTGACTGGCGCAGCGGCAGATCCGTGAGAATGCGTTCCATGGCGGCGGCCATGTGGCTGACGTCCAGCGGATCGAAATACAGGGCGCTGGCTTGCAGCACTTCGGGAATCGAGGCCGCGTTGGCCGCCAGAACCGGGCAACCACAGGCTTGCGCTTCAAGGGGCGGGATGCCGAATCCTTCGTAAAGCGATGGGAACACGAACGCGGTGGCGCCCTGGTATTCGCTGATCAACTGTTCATCGCTCAGACGTCCGAGGAAGCGGATACGCGGATCGCGACTGGCCAGGCGTTGCAGGTTGTCGTCGGAAAAGATGTCGCTGGCGCCGCCGACGATGTGTAACTGCAGATCATCGTGATTGCGCAGCATCAGGAACGCCTGAATCATCCGGCTGAAGTTCTTGTGCGCGCTGGGCGAGGACACCGCCAGCAGATAGTCCTGTTTATCCTTGAGCGGCGGTCCGGGCTGAAACGCCTCGCTCACGGCGTTCGGCACCACGAAGATCTTCTTTTCCGGGTAGTTGTAGAACTGCGCGATTTCGCCTCTGGAGAAGTTGCTGACCGTGATCAGCGCCTTGATCCGCGACAGCATGATCGGCGTCATGGTCCGATACAGCAGGCGAAAGGTGCGGGTGTAGCTTTCCGGGTGACGGACGTACGTGACGTCGTGATGGGTGGCGATCTGGTTGCCGTAGAACAACGGTGCGGTGCTGCACAGTGACACCAGCAGCGGGTTGCCGTGGCGACGCAGGTACAGCGGCAGGTCCACTTGTTCCCACAGATGGCCGCTGTTCCGGCCGATGCATTGCACGTCCAGGACGCGCGCCGTGTCGTGCATTTTGATGCCATGCGGCGCGACGAATACCACATCGTCCCGCAGTTGCCTGAGCGCCAGACAGGTCTGTTCCGCGAAGCGCTGAACGCCGCGCAGTTCCTGAGTAAGAAAGCGTGCATTGATCACAATCATTGTGGTCGACCTGTTGAAGAGGTGAAGGGCTCGTGCACAAGGTCCGGGAGCACGGCGAATGAACCGGTGCTCTATGCTGCGGACCGCAAATCGGTGAAGCGAGATCAGGGCAAGGCGAACAATGCCGGGCGGGTGCCCAGGCTGATTATTTTCGGGAAATCGTCGATCGGCACTTGTGCCGAGCAACGCCCCTCGTTGCAATTCCACGGGATGCCGCTGTCGACCACGCCGCTTTGCGGCTGACGGGTGTCCAGGTATTGCACGTTGCCGTGCAGCACGCTGCTGGCTTCGACCTTGATCGATCGGGGCAGGCCGGCAGTCCAGGCAACGATGATCTGCTCTGAACCCTTGGCGAAACGCAGCAGGTATTGCGAGTCGATTTCCCGGCTCTTTTCGGCGTCGTAACGGTATTGATGCAAGGTAGGGCTGATGGCCTTGAGCGTCAGATATGCCTGTTTGATGCTCAGGTCCTGATTGAGCAGACCGAAATTCTGTTCCGGGTCGCTGTCGTCGGGGCCGTCATTGAGCAGGCCGTTCCACCACATGCCCTTGATATTGGGCATCGTCTGGACCAGAAAGAAGCTTCGTGCCAGAAACGCCGCCTGGGTTTTTTCATCGCCGCCGCAACGTCCGTCGTTGCTCGGCCAGCCCATTTCCGTCAAGTACAGCGGCACCGGGCTTTTGTTTCTGCTCTTGTCCTTGAGGTCTTCGCTGATCCGTCGCAGCCAGGCGATCCAGTTCTCCGGCGTGTTACGCTCGTCGGAGCGGCAGTGCACATACGGGTGCAGCGACAGGCCGTCGACATGATTGAGAATCCCCGACTCCACCAGCCGGTCGGCAAACCCCAGGTCCATCCCCTGGCTGGTGACGGCACCGGCCAGGATCACCATCGGCCGCTGATTGGTACGAATGCGCCGGGACGTCTCTTCGATCAATACGCTGTAGTCCTTGGCGAAGGCCGGATCGACAGGGTTTTCCTTGTCCCACTCGTTCCATATTTCGTAGAAATCCACGCTGTCGGTGAGTTGCCGGGTGACGAAGCTTGCATAGTTGCCGTAAGCATCGCGCACCGAGGGTTTTCGTGGCTTGGCGTAGTTGTCATAAAACGGGTTGCCGTAGCCGAGCACCAGCAAGGGCCGCAAATGATGCTCTTGCGCTTTGCTCAAATAGGCCTGCCAGGCCGGTTCAATCCTCATGACCCCTCGTCGGGGCTCGGCGCTGGACCAGTAGGCGTCATCGCGAACCGAATCTACGCCCGCCGCTTCGAGCAATTGCAGGGCTTTTGCCGAGGTGGTGTTTTTATTCATCAGGTGCGTGTCGACCCCGATGATGAATGTTTCGTCGGCAATAGCGGAGCAACTGATGAATGAGCCCAGCAACAGGACCGTCAATGGTCGTCGTAACCTTGTCAGGTGTTTGATGGGCATGGTTCGTCTCAATGAAGAGGCACGGTCCGGAGCGCTTGCTCAGGTAGGTCTCGGGCCGTCGGGTATCGGTGTGGCATCGCGTCCAGGCATGCCGGCCATCTTCAGACGGGATGCGGCATGACGTTCTGGTCGCGCTGGGCAAAGTTGTCCAGCACTGTCTGGGCGAAGATGCTTTCGTAACTGTCGAGCATCAGTTCCAGGTCCAGCAGCGCCGCGACGCTCACCCGCGCCTGACCGCTCAGGCGGGCCAGCAACTCCGGCTGCTGATGCAACCTGAGCATGGCGTGGCCCAGTGAATCCGGGTCATCGGGGCTGCACAGCAGACCATTGAGCGGGTCCTGAATGATTTCCGGCAGGCCACCCATGCGGCTGGCGATCACCGGGACCGAATGGGCGCAGGCCTCGACCGCGACCATGCCGAACGGCTCGTTCCACACCGACGGCACGACGGCCACGTCGATCTGGCTGTAGAACGCCTCGGGCTTCTGGTAACCCACGAAACGGATGTTCGGTGAGGTGGCCAGTGCCTTGAATGCGGCCTCGTCTTCAGCCTGTCCGCGTCCTGCGATCTGCAGCGTGGCGTCGAACGGCAGACGCTGGAACTGCTCGATCAGCCAGCGCACGCCTTTCTGCTGGGACAACGTGCCCATGTAGCCGAAGCGCAACGGCGCCTTCTTCAGCGCAGGATCGCGCTGGCGCTGCTTGTACGGCGCGTTGTGAACCGGCGTGTAGGGGCTGGCGTTGTGCACCACGTAATTTTTCGCGGCGCTGAAATAGCCACGCTTTTGCAGCTTGTCGAGGATGAACTGGCTGACCCCGACCACGGCCGATACCTGAGCCGAGCGGGCATCATGGTTCTTGCGAAAGGACTGGCAGGTGCCGCATTGCTGCTGGCAGCACTGGCCGCGCTTGAACATGTTGCTGCTGGGGCACATCAGGTACATGTCGTGCAGCACCTGAACGATCGGCAGGCCTGCGGCGGTGATTTCGTCCCACACCGACACCGACCAGCCTGCCAGGTTGTGGCAGACGACCAGTTGCGGTTGTTCGTCGTTGATCACCTCCTTGACGTAGCTGCGCATCGCGCCGTTGTAGCGGTCACGCAGGTGCCAGCCCAGGCGCGCCAGACGGCCGGGGCGCTGGGCGCTGAACTGCCAGTAGAAGTTATGCAGACCAGCGCGGTAGACCTTGACACCGTTGACGCTGTCGACGGCCAGGCCCGCGTCAGGACCGGTCACCAGCACGCTGACCTGACAGCCGCGTTGCTGCAGCCCTTCGACGGTGCGCTGAAGGATGATTTCCGCGCCGCCGCCGACGTGGGGTGAGTACAGGCTGCTGATGAACAGTATTTTCATAATGGATACGACTGATTCAGACCCAGTACGCCGGACTCACCGTCACGGATGGCTTTTTCGATCAGACCCAGACGCTCTTCGGCGCCGCGCCGCTTGGCGATGAGCCTGAGCAGGCGGAAGAACACCCAGCGGTTGAGGCTGTACAGCAGCGAGGAGTTGGCCCAGATGTTCTTGTCGAACCAGGCCTGATTGCGCGCGCCGTAATAGGCACGCAGATCAGAACCGCCCAACAGGAAGCTTTCGTAGATATTGTTGGTGCGCGCCTTGATGTTCCACGAGTTTTCCAGATCGTCGAGCAACGCGTCGGGGACCAGGAAAATCCGTCCGCCACCGGCCGTGATGCGCCAGGTGTACTCGCTGTCGTCGGCGTAGAGCATCAGTGCGTCCAGCGGCAGGCCGATGCGCCGGTACAGGTTGCGATGGGCCAGCAAGCCGCCGTAAGTGGCGAACGGCAGCTGCACCATCGGCAGTTTGCTGTGCGGGCTCTGCGGCGCGCCCCACGGCAGGCGACGCCAGATCTTGTAAGGCAGCTGCGCGATGTGGAAACCGAAGAAACTCGACCGCCGTTGAATGGCGAAACGCTCGGGCACACCGGCTGCGATGTCGGCCTGATGGGTCGGACGAAAGCCCAATACCGCGGCCTTGTCTTCGCCGTCGAGGCGTTTGCGCTCATCGAGCACCTGATGCAGCGTGGCGATGGCATTGATGGTCGGCGCATTGTCGTCGTCCATCAGCCAGATGTGCTCGGCGCCGGCATCCAGCGCCGCCTGGATACCCACCGAATAACCGCGTGCCGACCCGGTGTTCTCGTGCATGTAGATGACACTGACCTGGTCCGGCCAGGTGCGGCGCAGGGTGTCCAGCGGCGACGTGGACGCGTTGCTGACAATGATCACGCGATCGATCAGCGGGCTTTCCAGCGAACGGCTGACCAGCGTGTGCAGGTAGTTGAAACGGTCACCATAGGTGAGCGTCACCAGAGTCGTTTTAGGGGTCATGGTGAGTTCCGGGCAAAGAGGGTTCAAGAGGCTGAAAGCGTCAGCCTTGGGAAGTCAGGTTGGGTGGATCAGGGGAGCGTAACGGCGGGCCCTTGCAGGAGCGACCGGGGTGGCGCTCCTACCGTTGGAGCGCGGTGAATCCCGGATCAGACCCGCGCTTCCATCCGCGTCAGGCTGCTGACCGGCAAGGTCACTTTCTGTTCGCGGTGCAGCAGGTTGAGCAGAATCACGGCGCGTTCATCACCGTCGCACGCCAGGAAGATCGCCTCGACTTCGTTGAACCCGTCTGCGGTGATGCGCACCGCTTCGCCTTGCTGGAACTCGACTTTCGCGGGTGGCGCGAGCAAGCGTTCGCGAATCTGCTCGATCAACTCGTCCTTGACCGGAATCGGCAGGCCGCCAAACGTCACGATGCGGGCAACGCCACGGGTGGAACGGATCGGATACCAGTTGTCGCTGGTCTGGTCCATGCGAATGAACAGGTAGCCAGGGAACAGCTCCTCTTCGGCGGGGGCTCGCGAACCGCGTTTCTTCTCGCCGTGCTTGACCGGGCGGTAGCACTCGAAGAACTGACGTTGCAGATGCTCCTGGGCGCGGGCTTCCTGACGGGGTTTGGTCTGGATCAGGTACCAACGCGCTGGGTTGGTTGAAAGGCTGGCGGCTTGAGGCATGTCCATTTACTCCACTGCAATCCGGTTTGACAGAGTTGAAACAACGTCAGGGTATTGCGCCATCCTGCACATCGCGCCGGGTTCGGTCTGCGGCGGATGCTTGTCCAGCTGATACTCGGTCAGCATCTGCTGCACCTGCTCGACGCAGTTGAACATCAGTACGTCGATAATCGATAAGTTCGCGACGAAAGGTTGCCTGAACTGCCGATACTCCACCGGATCCATCCGGAAAAACCTGATCAGCAGCCGGTTGCGCGCAAAGTGATCGCGGTCGTAGACCACCGAACCGCCTTCTGGCGTGATGAACGTCGTCGCCTCGAACGTGTGCGCGATGCGGATGATGCGCTCCTGCTTGTCGACGGGGTTGCCGAGAATCAGGTCCGAACTGCGCATGATCGGTGTGACGATGTGTAGATAAGCACACAATTCGCGAATCGCATGCTCGGCGTACAGCGCGATGTTCTGTTGCGGAAAACGGATCAGCCGCTCGATCAGAGGCATGACCTGAGCGAAGTAGGGCGCTTGCTCGTAACACTCGGCGATCAGCCGGATCAGTTTTTCGGCCTCGTCACTGAAGTGATCGCACAATTGCCGCTGATTGATTTGCAGCTGGAAGCGGTCTTTCTTCAGGGGAAAGGTGATCAGCCGAGCTTCGTTGTTCTGCAGAATGCGGTTGCGGTTGACCCAGCCCGACCGCACATATTGCAGATCGTCTCCCAGGACGAAGACGTCTGCGGCCGCGATGAGCTGGAAGTAGCCCAGGTACGGAAATAAATAAGGTTGCATCACTGCGATGGTCCTGGCCATTTAAGTCTCCTTTACTTCGGAACAGGTTTACTTGCGAACCGTGGTGTAGTCGTATCCATACGCTGCGCAGTCGTAGTCGGCGGTCGAAGCCTTGCGCAGTACGCCGTTGAAAATCGCCCCTTTGATCACGATGCCGTTGTGCATCAGGCGGCGTTTGCAGGCTTCGATTTCCTTGGCCGTGCTCAGGCCGAAGCGGGTCACCAGCAAACAGGTGCCGGACTGGCGGCCCACCAGCGTCGCGTCGGTCACCGCCAGAATCGGTGGGGTGTCGACGATCACCAGGTCGTACAGCGGCGAAAGATCGGAGATCAGCTTGTTGAAGTTGTCGTGCATCAACAGCTCCGACGGGTTTGGCGCCGCGAAACCGCAGGAAATGAAATCCAGGTTGCGCACTTCGGTGTGGTTGATCACTTCCTTGCTGGTCAGGCGCGCCGCCAGCGTGTCGGACAGGCCGTGCTTGGGCGTCAGGTTGAACATCTTGTGCAGATAACCCTTGCGCATGTCGGCGTCGATCAACAGCACGCGCTTGCCGGTCTGGGCAATGATCACCGCCAGGTTGCTGGAGACGAACGACTTGCCCACGCCCGGCGTCGGGCTTGAGATCATCAGCACGTTGTTGCGCGCTTCGAGCATGGCGAAATGCAGGCTGGTGCGCAGGCTGCGCAATGACTCGATGGCCAGTTCCGTCGGCGCGCTGACACTCAGCAGGCGAGGTTCCTTGTTCGCCGAGCGGTTCTGCGCGACCGCTTTGTCCATGCGTTCCTGATGGCGCGAATAAGGCAGCGAGGCATAGACCGGCATGCCGAGGTTTTCGATGACTTCAGGGTTGTCGACGCCGCGATAGAACGCCTGGCGCACGAACACAGTGGCAACCGCCAACAGCAGACCCACCAGCGCCGCCACCAGCACGATGATTTTTTTCATCGGCTTGACCGGTTCTTCGACATTGGCGTCCGCGTTGTCGATGATGCGCACGTTGCCGATGCTGCCGGCGCGAAGAATGTCCTGCTCCTGACTCTTGTCCAGCAACAGGGTGTAAGTCTGCGAGGTCACCTGCATGTCTCGGTTCAGACGCAGCAGCTCTTGTTGCGTGGCGGGCAAGGCTTCGATTTTCTTCAGCAACGCCGCCTTCTGCGCTTCGACCTGACCGATCTGCGCCATCAGGCCGCGGTAGGTCGGGTGTTCCGGCGTATACAGGCGCTCGACGTCGACGCGCTTCATCTTCAGGTCCGACAGCGTGCCTTCCAGCTTGACCACCTGGTCGAGCACCGATTTGGTCTCCACGCTCAGGTCGACCGATTTGGCGCCCATCTGGAAGTTGTTCAGCGCAATTTCCGACTGTTCCAACTGCTTGCGCACGGCGGGCAATTGCGAGCGCAGGAACTCAAGGCGCTGCGCGGCTTCGGCCGAGCTGCGCTCAACGTTCTGACGCACGTACAGGCGGCTGACTTCGTTGAGGATGCGTTTGGCGAGGATCGGGTCAGCGTCCTGAATCGACAGGTAGACGATCCCCGAGTCCTTGCCGGCTTCCATGATTTTCAGGCGGTCCTGATATTCCAGCGCGGCAGTCAACGTGCGTTGACGGGTCACGATGAACTCGGTCCCCGGGCGACCGTTGAGGGCGGCGACCTGAATCTTCACGCCACTGCCTTCGACGGTTTCACCGACCGGGCCGCTGAGCAGTTTGTTGTGATCTTCGTCGTACAGGCTGAAGCTGCCGGGCTTGTCGACGACCATCGTCAGCTTCTCGCCGAGCAGTGCGTCAGGCACTTCCAGCTGGAAGATGTCGATCTTCTCTCCACCCCACGCGAAGCTGTTCAGACCGAACAGCGGCTCAGCCTGGGCGCCCTCGCGTTCGGGCTTGAAGCGGCGCGCCATGAAAGGCCCGATGCCCGGAATGTACTTGGGCTTCTGCACGATATAGAGCTTGAGGTCATCGACGACCTTGCCCAGCACGGCGCGGGATTTGATCAGCTCGATTTCAGTGGTGGCCTGAGACACCGACAGCGGTTTGGTGCTGATCTCGGTGCGGCCCTCAATGCCGATTTTCTTGGGTTCGATCTGGATCATCGCGTTGGCCTGATAGATCGGCGTGGCGAGGATCGCGTAGGTCAGTCCGAGCAGGACGCAGAGGCCGACGATCGATGCAATCAATCCTTTGTGATCGAAAAGTGTGCGCAAGATAGTTGCCAAATCGATCCGGGAGTCCTGGACCTCGTCCAGGGAAGTACGGTTCATAGCGGTCATTTATCTTGGATCTCCTGACTGAAGATAAGGAAGCCAGTCGTCGACGCAACGCGAGAGCTGCTCGTAGGTCTGTTCAAAGGCTAGTTTCGGGCGCCGGTAGGGATCGGCGATTTCCAGCTCTTGTTGCCATTTGCCGATCAGAAACGTCTTGCCGCGCACTTCGGGCGCCAGCTTGAGCACGCTTTGGGCCTGGCGATGCTCCATGAGCAGAATCAGATCTGCGTCGTGGAGCATCTGCCGGTCGATCTGTCGGCTTCGATGCTTGTGGGCGGGCACGCCGTTGACTTGCAACACGGCCTGCGCCAGTGGGTCCATGGTCGAACTGAGCATGGCGTGGGTCCCGGCTGAGGAGAACGTCACGCCTGTGTCGATCGCGCGTTGGCGGAACATGGCTTCGGCCATGGGGCTGCGACAGATGTTGCCGACGCAGACCACCAGCACGTTACTGAACATGACCTTTACGCAAGGGAGTCATCAGTCTTTTGCTGATGTTGGCGCTGAAGTTCTGCCCGACCGCCAGCAGCGTCTGCATCTTGCGTTTGGGCGTGATGGCCGACAGCGAATACTCCACCAGCTCCATCAGGAAGTGTTCGTACAGCTCCTGATTGCCCAGCCGGTTGTAGTAGTTGGCCAGGGCGCCCGAGGTCTGCAGCGCCATGTGCAATTTGCGTTTGTTCGAGCGCATCGAAAACACGCCGCCGGGGTGCAGGCGGTAGGCCGCAGGCTTGATCTCACCCATGAACTTGCCTTTGCCGTAGGCGCCCAGCAGCGACCACCAGACCAAGTCATTGAGCGGCGCCGCCTGCAACTCCTTGGGCAAGGTGTCGAAGACATTGCGGAACACCGTCGTCAGGGTCGAGATCGGCCGCGCTTTCTGCAGCTCGAGGGCGGTGGCATCGCCCCGCAGCTTGCCTTGCAGCTGAATCGGATACTGGCCATTGGTATCGAACGGGATGGCGTCGTGATAAGTCAGCACGTAATCGGGGTGGCTTTCGAGGAAGTCCACCTGGATCTGCAGTTTGCGCGGATCGGTCCAGTAATCGTCGGCTTCGCAGTAAGCGATGTAGCGGCCGCGGGCTTCGCCGAACAGACGCGGCACCGACGGATTGCCTTGCGAGTACTGGTTCGTCTCGTGATAGAAGGGGCGGATCAGCGTCGGGTAGCGTTTGACGTAATCGGCAATGATGCGGGCGGTGCCATCGGTCGAGGCGTCGTCGTTGACCAGGATTTCGAAGTCGAAGGTCGTTTGCTGCATCAGGAAACCTTCCAGCGTCTGAGTGACGTAGGCTTCCTGGTTGTAGGCTGGGCAGACGATGCTGACCAAGGGCGCGGCAGCCGGCGCGTCGCTCGTGTTTTTGCTGTTGGCATCCATGGCTCAAGTACTCGCTTTGCTGAACAAGACGGAAATTTTCGTCACCAGTGGCTTGTAGCTTGCTGCTACCACCATCAGCGTGATCAGGCCGCTGACGGCCAGACCCATAAACAGGTTGAAGCGGTTTTCGTTGGCGATCAGGCGCATGACCGGCTCGCTGATCGCCAGCCCCACGGCGGTCATCACGCAGATGCGCAGGATGTCGCGCAGCCATTGGCCGTGAATGCCCGGCGCCAGTCGCTGATGCACGATCATCGGCCAGATGGCGAAGGACACGGCCCGCAGCACGAACCAGGCCAGTGCCGCGCCCAATGCACCGGACTCGCGAATCGCCAGGAACATCACCGGCACCGTGATCAGCGCCGACACGACGCTGTACCAGACATGCAGGCGCATCTGCCCGTAGGCGTACTGCAGATAGAACTGAAACGCACTGACGGCCATGATTGCGCTGCCCAGCGAATACCAGGGCAGAATCGAACGGCTCCAGGCGGCGGCCGACTCATCCCCCGACCAGGCGAACACCATGTCATGCGGGTGCAGGGCAATCAGCGCGGCCAGCGGAAACATGAACGTGCAGACGAACCGGTTGGCCGCCAGAAACAGCGTGTGCATTTCGTCGCGACGACCTTCGGCCATCAGCACCGTCAGGCGCGGCAGCAACGTCTGCGCCAGCGGGTTGCTCAACATCATGATCCCGGTGGTGATCAGGGCCACCAGCGAGAAGTAGCCGTATTCATTGAGCGGCAGCAGCTCGGAGAGCAGGACTTTGTCGATCTGTGTCAGCACGATCCACAGCACCGCGGTGCCGGACATGCTCACCGCAAACGGTATGATCGGCTTGACCAGATGCCAGTCGAAGCCTGTCAGCCAGGACGGCGTCGGCATCTGTTGATAGGCGCGGGCCGCGAAGAGCGCTGTTTCGACCACGCCGACCAGCACCTGAAACTGGAAGAACGTCACCGGATCGTTGGAGATCGTGCTGACCAGCACCAATCCACCGAAGTAGCGCAGCGTGGCGATGAGCACGTTGGCGATGTTCAGCCAGGCATGCTGTTCCAGCCCTTGAATGCCGCTTTTATACAGCGTCGAGTACAGCCGCAACGCGATCACGATGCCCATCAGGCCGATGCACTCGACCAGCGTCTGGGTCGACAGCTCTTTGGCGTTGAGCCAGTGCACGGCGATCCATTGGCTGCCCACGTACATCGCGATGCAGCACAGCGCGGCCAACGGCAGAAAAATGATCTCGAACGAACGCAGCAACCGTCCCGAATAACGGTCCAGTCGGTCGCTGCCCTGCTGGTGCGCGACGGCCCGCACCAGGCTTGGCGACAGTCCTGCGTCCAGCAGTTGCAGCCAGGCCTGGACCACCGAGAAGAACCCGATCAGGCCGTATGCCTCGGCGCCCATATGGCCAAGGTAAAACGGCATGATCAGAATCCCGATCAGCAGCGTGTAGGCCTGGCCGGCATAGCTCAACGCAGTGTTGCGTATGACTGAGCGCTTGGTCTGCATGGGATGTCCTTTTCGCCAGAACGTGAGCGTAAGTGCAGTCGGCCGTCAGATGACCTGGGCCAGCGACGGTACGCGGTATGGCATGCGGGTCGTGGCGCATTCGGCGATCACCGTGTTGATCACGCGTTCCTGATCTTCCGGCAGCAGGCCCGGATAAATCGGCAGGCACAGCACGCGTTCGCTCAATGAGCGCGAAGCGGTTTGCGCCGCCTGCGGTTGCAGGTATTCGAGGGTGTCCAGCGACGGGTAAAAATAACGCCGAGGATTGATCCCGTTGGTGTTCAGCGCCGAACGCAGACGCAGCAGCTGTTGTTCGTCGCTCAGCGCGATCGGGTAATAACTGTTGTTGAGCTGACTGTCGTTTTCCGCTTTCTGCAGGTCGACGTAGTCGTTCAGGCGAGTGGTGTAGCGTTGGGCGATTTCCGCGCGCTGCTGAAGAATGTTCTCGATATCGTCGAGGATGCACAGACCCATCGCAGCGGAGAATTCGTTGAGCTTGGCATTGATGCCGATGCCGTCGATCTTGTCGACGTCGACGATGCCGAAGTTGCACAACAGGTGAACACGACGCGCCAGTTCGTCATCGTTGGTGATGATCGCGCCACCTTCGATGGTGTGAAACAACTTGGTCGCGTGGAAGCTCAATGTGCTGATGTCGCCCCAGTTCAGCACTGACTGACCGGCATGGCGCACGGCGAAGGCATGGGCGCCGTCGTACACGACTTTCAGATTGCGCCGACGCGCGATCTCTTCGATGCGCTCGACCGCACAGGGATTGCCGAACACGTGGGTGCCGACGATGGCCGTGGTGTCGGAAACAATGCGGCTCTCAATGTGCTCCGGTGAAATGTTCCAGGTCTGCGCGTCGATGTCGGCGAAGATGGGGCGGATGCCTTCCCATTGCAACGAGCTGCTGGTAGCTACGAAGCTGAATGGCGTGGTGACCGCGCTGCCGCTCAGGCCCAGTGCGCGATATGCGACTTGAAGCGCCAGCGTGCCGTTGTTGGTGAGGATCACATGCTTGACCCCCAGATAATCCTTGAGCCGTTGCTCCAGCTCACACACCAGTGGCCCGTGGTTGGTCAGCCAGCCACGCGCATAGATGCCTTCGACGTACGTCTTGAACTTGTCGATATCGCCCAGGTAAGTCTTGGTTACGTTGATCATCGAAGTCTCCGTTTCTGATGTAATGCTTGAGAGCTTTCACGGCAGGGGCATGCGAAGCAGTGAGGTGCAGCATCGTGCAGCGGCTCAATCGGTGTGCGTGGGCGTCGAAGCGGGCGGCGGGTTGCCCGCCTTGTTGCTCATTCGGCGCGCCCGGCTCTGGTTGATTCTGAGAATCAGGCGTGTCGCCAGGCTGCCGGTGTGCGGGTCACCGAAATGGAACAATGCCGTGGCGCGCTTCAGGCCCGGGCTGCATGCCTGGTTGGCGTGCAGGGTGCGGTAGCCCCAGAAGAAGTAAACGTTGCCGGGCTCCAGACGCAGCACATAAGGCTTGAGCCAGTTGCGTTGCATGCCCTTGATGATCCAGCTGCGGGTGATCTTGTTTTGCAGCAAGGCCTTCTCGATCACGTTGAACAACACCCAGGCGCGCACGCGCCGAATGTTGGGGAAGAGCATCAGATCGCCACGCTCCTCGCCCTCGGTGGGGATGAACACGGGAATCAGCGCAGTGACCAGGCTCGCGTCGTAATGGAAGCTATTGGACTCGCGCTTGCCTTGATTGCCCTGTACGCAACGCAGCACCGGGAAGATCCGCTCACTGGCGGCATCACGTCGGGCGGCATGCTTATAAAGGCGGCCGAGCAGCGCCTTGAACTGGGGGTCGCTCCAGTAGCTGGCCAGCAAGCTGTCGCCCAGACTGGCCTCGCCGTGGTAGGCGAAATATTCGCCGTGGTGCTTGCGCGCCTGCTCATCGGTCCACAGCCGCAACTGCTGCAAGTCAGACCCGCTGACTGCGCCGGTCATCTTCGCAAAGCCGTTGGTATCGATTTCGTCAGCCAGGCGTCGGGCCAGCTGCTCATCCATGTCGAAAGATAAAGGCATTGCGTTGCGTCCTCGCATCAAGTGGACCGTTGCAGCCGGGTATCGGGCGCCAGACACGCTACCGCCCGAATCTGCAGATCCTGCCGTTGTATCCAGAAGGGTGATGCTCGTCGGTCATGCGCCCGGGAACCGAGCGTTGAAAACCGTTGGGCAAAGCTACCGCCCCGCCGAGCACTTTCAGCAATTCGAAAAACATTTCTTGAACCCAAGAAGTGCCCACCGGCGCAGGAAACACACCGTTCAGGTCATTAACTTCTTTGGCAGGTACAACGTGATGAAGTCGAAATGTCTTCCGCACGCGGCTCTTTGGCTGCGCTGATAAAACGGGAAAACATTGGACACGCCTATATATCGACGGCGGCGCAGTTCCTGTCAAATTATTTCGCCAACATTCTGTTAAGTTTTTGATAAGCGGGCCGAATGCAATCGTAACTAGTTGATTTTTAAAGCAGTCAAAAATCCAGCGGAGTGCTCGCACAGCTAAATGACGTTTTTCCGCGGGGTGCCTGGCGGCGCCGGCAGCGTCGAAAAAGGGCTTGGGAGGCATTTTTCTAACGTCAGAAGTCGGACGCGACAGGGGAGTAACAAAATTATGGCGTTCAATAATTGAACGGTTGGCGAGGGCGTTAGTTGTCTTAATTCGGGCAGGCGTAATAGCCGGGGAATTGAAAACTTAACCGTGGTTCATATGAATGTTGCAGATTGATATAAACCGTCCGTATTTATTTAATATTCATGACCAGGTCGTAAACTTTCCATTGAGTCAATGGTCGGGGAGCGCAGTCGTGACATCCCGGGTTGCGTCGCTGCGGTTGCTCAGCCTTCATGCCTGCTCCATTATCGGGGCCGTGCGACGCAAATATTTCGGGTCAGCAGGAGATTCAATGAATACGCAGTCCAAACCCACTGGAGTGGTGGCGCAACGCCTGGCGCAGGCACGTGAGCTGATGAGTCGTGAAGGCATCGACGCCTGGCTGGTGCCCTCGGCCGATCCTCATCTCTCGGAATACCTGCCAGGTTACTGGCAAGGTCGGCAGTGGATGTCGGGCTTCCACGGTTCGGTCGGCACCCTGATCGTCACCCAGGATTTCGCAGGCGTCTGGGCCGACAGTCGTTACTGGGAGCAGGCCAGCAAAGAACTCGCTGGCAGCGGCATCGAGCTGGTCAAACTGCAGCCGGGGCAGGGCGGCCCGCTGGAATGGCTCGCCGAGCAGGCGAAGACCGATTCGGTGGTCGCAGTGGACGGTGCGGTGCTGGCCGTTGCATCGTCCCGCACATTGGCGAGCAACCTCTACGCCCGTGGCGCAAGATTGCGTACCGATCTCGACCTGCTGACACAGTTATGGGACGACCGCCCGCAACTGCCAAACCAGCCTGTTTATGAGCACGTCGCACCTCAGGCCACCGAGCTTCGCAGTGAGCGACTGAGTCGCCTGCGCACGGCGTTGAGCGAGAAAGGCGCGGACTGGCATTTTCTCGCAACCCTGGATGACATCGCCTGGCTGTTTAACCTGCGCGGCGCAGACGTTTCCTACAACCCAGTGTTCATTGCCTTCGCGTTGATCGGGCCCGACAGCGTCAACCTTTTCGTCGCGTCGGACAAAGTCGATCCGCAGCTGCGCAAGGTGCTCGAAGACGACGGCATCACGCTGCATGAATACACCCGCATCGGCGCTGCCTTGCGCGAAGTCCCTCGTGATGCCCGGCTTTTGGTGGATCCTGCACGGGTTACCTGCGGTTTGCTCGATTATCTGGACAGCGAGGTCACGCTGGTCGAGGGCCTTAATCCCACCACCTTGTTCAAGTCGCAGAAAAGCGAGGCCGATGCGCAGCACATACGCAAGGCCATGGAACAGGACGGTGCAGCGTTGTGCGAATTCTTCGCCTGGCTGGACTCCGCGCTGGGCCACGAGCCGGTCAGTGAACTGACGATTGATGAAAAACTCAGCGCGGCTCGCGCCCGCCGGCCTGACTACATTTCCCAGAGTTTCGCCACCATCGCCGGCTTCAATGGCAACGGTGCGATGCCTCACTACCGCGCCACCGAGCAGGAACACGCGCAGATCGAGGGCGACGGGCTGTTGCTCATCGATTCCGGCGGCCAGTACCTGGGCGGCACCACCGACATCACACGCATGGTCCCGATCGGGAATCCTGCGCCAGAGCAAAAACGCGACTGCACGCGGGTGCTCAAGGGTGTGATCGCCTTGTCGCGGGCGCATTTTCCGCGAGGCATTCTGTCGCCTCTGCTGGACGCCATTGCGCGCGCGCCGATCTGGGCCGAGGGCGTCAACTACGGTCACGGCACCGGCCATGGCGTCGGTTATTTCCTGAACGTGCACGAAGGGCCGCAAGTCATCGCCTATCAGGCACCGGCGACACCGCAAACCGCGATGCTGCCGGGCATGATCACGTCCATCGAGCCGGGTACCTATCGTCCGGGGCAGTGGGGCGTGCGCATCGAGAATCTGGTGATCAACCAGCCGGCGGGGAAAACCGAGTTCGGCGAATTCCTCAAGTTCGAAACCCTGACCCTCTGCCCGATCGACACGCGCTGCCTGGAAATTGACCTGCTCACTGCAGAAGAGCGTGACTGGCTGAATGATTACCACGCAGAAGTCAGGAAGCGTCTGTCGCCACTGCTCGAAGGCGTCGCGCTTGACTGGCTGAACCTTCGTACAACGGCTGTCTGATCCTGGTCGTTCACCACCGCCTTCCCGGCGGTGGTGCTGTCAGCCTATGAAGGGCTCAAGGCTCAGGGCTTCGCCGGTTTCTTGCAGATGATGATCATGCTGCGGCTGGTGTATCCGGCGGGGTTGAGTCCCAGCGGGTATTCGCCCGGGTCTTCGGCTGCGTCGCCGGATTTGGCAATCACGCGGTATTGCTTGGATTCGCAGGAATTGGTCGCCATGTCGTAGCACTGGCTCCACGAGGAAGACAGGCCGGAACAGTTGATGTGAATGCCTCGCTTGCCCTTGACCGGTTTAGACGTAGCCGCACAGCCCGCGACAGCCAGCGCTGCCAAGATGATCAAAAAGTACTTCATTCACTTCCTTACCTGAGCGGGGAATTCCGTTCAGTCTCTAGCCTGAATTCGCTCACATGCCCAAAGCCTGACAATCGCGTCCGTTCCTGGTGAGGCTTCATAATGGAGAGGCGTACAGGCGTAAACATGGCGCAATGGCGTTACAAATGCTAGTGACATCGTGTAACGAATGAAAAACAGGCTAGTCTGCGGGAACCAGCGTGACCGGTTCAGGGCGGGTCGTCAGGGTGGCGCCTACCGATGCAACGATGATCGCGCCGATGGCCAGCCACTGGGTCAGCGACAGGCTTTCATGCAAAAACATCATCCCGGAAAGTGCGCCGACCGCGGGCTCCATGCTCATTAACGTGCCGAATGTCCGAACGGGCATGCGCGTGAGAGCGATCATTTCCAGCGTGTAAGGCAGCGCGGTGGACAGTAAAGCAACGCCGAGTGCGACCGGAATCAGCGTAGGGTCGAGCAGGGCGCTGCCAGCGTAGGTCGCCCCGATGGGCGCCATCACGATCGCGGCGATCACGACGCCAAGGGCAGCCGTCTGCACGCCATGATCTGCGCCGGCTTTCTGTCCGAACAGAATATAGGCCGCCCAGCAGACCCCGGCCCCCAGTGCATAAAGAGCGCCGGTCATATCCAGCCCGCCTGCCTGTCCGATCGGGATGAGCAGCGCCAGGCCCGTAACCGCCAAGGCGATCCATATGAAATCAGTCGCTTTGCGAGAGTGATACAGCGCGACCGCCAGAGGGCCGGTGAACTCCAGCGCAACACCAATGCCCAGCGGAATCGTGCGGATAGCCATATAGAAGAGGAAATTCATGCCACCGAGCGCGATCCCGTATATAAGCACTGTGCGCAGTGAGCTGGCGGTGAACGTGGTGCGCCATGGACGCAGAATCAGGACCATCAACACGCTTGCGAACGTCAGCCGCAGTGTCGTCGTTCCTTGGGCGCCAATCAGTTGAAACAGCGACTTGGCCAGTGATGCACCGGTCTGTACCGACGTCATGGCGATAAGCAGCATGCCGACCGGCAAAACGATCGAACTCAGGCTGCGTTGTTTTGCATTCATTGCTTTGTGGTAATCCGTACAGAAGGGGGAAGTCGGGAAGCGACGCGCATGATGCTGAAGAATGGAGGAATGAGCAATATAGTGCTCAATAATCTTATTCCCGTCGATTTTGAAATTAGTGCTTGACGCCCCTCTCAATGTCTCTATAATTCGCCCCACTTCCGGCGCAGACGAAAC